>CAYHHH010000069.1:0-22921 GCA_964356125.1 uncultured Bifidobacteriaceae bacterium
GTTCTTCTCGTTCGGCACGAACGACCTGACCCAGACGACTTTCGGTTTCTCGCGCGATGACATCGGCAAGTTCCTGGGCGCGTATCAGGACAAGAAGATTCTCGACAAGGATCCGTTCAGCACCATCGACACCGTCGGTGTCGGCTCGCTCGTCCGCATCGCCGTCGAGAAGGGGCGCGCCACGCGTCCCAACATCAAGCTCGGCATCTGCGGCGAGCATGGCGGCGATCCCTCGTCGATTCACTTCTTCGAGCAGGTGGGACTGAATTACGTAAGCATGTCCCCTTACCGAGTACCCGTTGCTCGTCTTGCCGCTGCGCAGGCTGCGCTGTCGGTGAAGGTGGGTGACTAAGAGTGCCGGGTCTGAAGAGCAAGACCCGGCCTACACATGTAGGGCGGGTCCTGTTCTTTGGACCCGCCTTCTCGTAGGCTCAGGGCCCCATGGGCATCATCAACCTCCTTCCGTCAGATTTAGCCAACCAGATCGCCGCTGGCGAGGTGGTCGAGCGCCCGGCATCGGTCATCAAAGAGCTCATCGAGAATGCCATCGACGCCGGTGCGCGGCGCATCCAGGTGTACATCGAGATGGGCGGCAAGCGGCTCGTGCGCGTCGAGGATGACGGCCAGGGGATGAGCCCGGAGGATGCGCGGCTCTCGATCGAGCGCCACGCGACGAGCAAGATTCAGCGCGCCGACGATCTCGCCGCCATTTACACGCTCGGGTTTCGGGGCGAAGCGCTGCCCAGCATCGCGTCGGTGTCGCACTTCGTCATGAAGACGCGGCTGCGCGGCGACATCGCCGGCACCGAGATTCGCGTCAACGGCGGCGCCGTGGCGGCCGTGCAGGAAGTCGGCACGCCGGAAGGCACCTCGATCGAAGTCGGTGATCTCTTCTACAACCTCCCGGCGCGGCGCAAGTTCCTCAAAACCGACACCGGCGAAGCGACGCAGGTCTCCAGGGTCGTGACGCAGTTCGCGCTCGGATATCCCGAAGTCGGGTTTTCGCTGACGAGCGGGCCGCGGACCGTGTTCAACTGGCCGGCTGTGGCGAAGTTCGAAGACCGGCTGTATCAGGTATTCGGCGATCGGCCCGATCTCGTCCCGGTCGGGAAGGCCCTGACGGGTTTCAGCATTAAAGGGTTCGTGGCCGCCCTGGCAGAGCAGGGGCCGACGCGGGGCGCGCAGAACGTCTTCGTCAACCGCCGCATCGTGAAGGACAAGACGATCGCGCACGCGATCATCGAGGCCTACAGCAACGCGTCGATCAAGGAACGCAGCCCCGAGGTGCATCTCTTCCTCGAGATCCCCGCCGATCGCATCGACGTGAACGTGCATCCGACGAAAGCCGAGGTGCGGTTCCGCGATCAGTCGTTCATTCACGAGGGGGTCAAGCACGCGGTGGCGGACGCCATCGGCAAAGGCGGCGTGCCCGAACTGCAGCTGCTGCCGAGCAGCTATCGCGATTCGATACCCACGGCGCAGTCGATTCCGAATGTGTTGAGCGGAGGGATGTATCCGAGCCGGTGGGCGAATGCGGGTGCGTTGGGGGCGTTAGGTGCGTCGGGTGCGGGGAACCTGGAACCCGAACCTGGAACCGGAACTTGGAACCAGGAACCAACCGGCGGCGTAGCGGCTGCGATGAAACCGCTTATGCCGCTCGGGCAATTTCGCGATACCTTCATCATCGCGGTGGACGCGGACGGCATTGCCATCATCGATCAGCACGTGGCCCACGAGCGCGTGCTCTTCGAGCGCGTCATGCAGAAATTGAGCTCGGGCCGCCTCGAGAGCCAACGGCTGCTCGAGCCGATGCTCGTCGAGCTCACGCCCGAAGGGCGGCAGGCGCTGCTGAGCCACACGGCCGATCTCGACCGGCTGGGCTTTGGCGTCGACGAGTTCGGCGGGGAAACGCTTCGTATCACCGGCGTGCCCGCTGTCCTGGGCCGGGAGGACGCTGTGACGGCCATCCGTGCGCTTGCGGAGGATTTAGAAGGGCTGGATCGCGGCAGAGAAGTCGGCGACGCGCTGCGGCGCATCGCCGCCACTACGGCCTGCCACGCGGCCGTGAAGGCGAACTACCCGCTTACGCACGAGAAGATGATGCACATCCTCGAAGAGCTGCGGCACACGGCATACTCAACGGTGTGTCCGCACGGACGCCCCGTAATGCTGCGCCTCACGCGCCGCGAGATCGAAAAGAACTTCCAACGCATATGAGTCCAGGAGTCGGTGCTGCGTTATGGTGGGTGGGCCGATTTCTTCAGGCCTTCGCGATGTGGATTCTGCTGCTCGACGTCTTCATGGCCGGCCCGATGGGCCCTGCCCCGAACCCGTTTTATGTCGGGGTCGTCATGTTCATCGTCGGATGGCTGATGGTGCGTTCGGTGTCGCCGAAAACCTAGGGCACAACCTTGCCTTCGGCGACAAAACGCCTGTAGTCAGAGAACGTCTGGCTGCGTCGTGTCGACTGGAGGCCGCCCCGGACCATGATGATCGAGATGATGGATTCCGGGAGCAGCAGCACCTCCTCGGGATTGCTGAAAGCGACGGGCTTGTAGCGGATCGTCAAATCCTCGCGGAGAAGCGCCACCCAGTTCTCGAGGCGATGCCGGCGTTGTATCAGCGTGGGGACCCTTACGTCGACCGGTCCTCCGAGGCCACGCTCCACGCGCAACACGTCGTAATTGTCGGCATCCACCCAGACGCGTCCCCTCGATGCAATGTGCCCCGACCAGTCGAAGCAGTCGTCGTGCCCGCTTGGGGCCTCTATCAACTCGGACTTGCTCCTGCGATTCACGGACGCAAAATCGATCAGCAGGGCAGCGCGGTCCCTGTCTCTCCCGATCCCGGCAATCCTGAATCGGTACTCCGAGCGCTGAGCCGGCAGCAGAAACGCCAGAGGCTCGGGCGCTACAGGGCTTGGGTCGGTACATCCGGAGCGGTCCTTCTTGTCCCTCTCACGCGGGACCCGGCCATTGACCTTCCGCACCGTGCGCACGACGGTTGCTTCACCAGCGTTGTCCGCCTCGATCCGCAGCTCCGATTCGACGGTGCGCGCGAACCCGACAACGGAGTGATTGAAATCAACGGGCTGAACTGTGGATCTCTCGATGCAGATGACGTTCTTTGCGCGGTTGTAAAACTCGGCGACGCGCGCGGCGACGCGGACGAGCAGTGCGTCGACGTTCGGCTGCGGCTGAGCACGTACGGTCGTTGCGGCGAGCGTGAGTGCGGCTGCCAGTGCAGCGAAACTCAGGGCCTTCCCGTGCGGGTGATCGTGTGACCGAATCACCGCGGAATGCTAACCGATCGGGCGGCTATTGTTGTCATTCGGCGTAGATCGAAAGATCTTAGATCTCGAGATCGATAGTTACATCGGTGATCGGTACCATCTACGGCTTCAGCACTCGAATGCGGTGGGCTTCGCTGTCGGTGACGTACAGCGTTCCGTCCGCAGACGCGAAGAGCCCATGGGGGCGAGAGAGCTTGCACTGCAGCGGATCCGTTTCCGGGCCGTCGCCCCGCACACCGGCGCCGAGCACGGTCGTGATGATGCCGGTGTCCAGATTGACGCGGCGAATGGTGTGGCTTTCTGTGTCGGCCACGTAGAGGTGTCGACCCGCGAGCGCGAGACCTTTCGGCCCCGCAAGCTTCGCCGCTCGAGCCGGCCCTCCATCACCCGCCCACCCCTGTTCGCCGGTACCTGCGAGGTGATGCAGCGTGCGGGTGTTCGGCGCGATGCGATAGAGCGCGTTCCCCTCGCGCAGCGCGAGATAGATCGTGCCGTCGCGATCGATCACCATCGTGCGCGGGCCGTTCAGTGGCGTGCCCTTCAACGGCGCGCCGTCGGGCGTCGGCAGGCGCTCGCCTGTGCCGCCGATGGTGTCGATGACGCCCGTGCGCAGGTCGACGCAGCGAATGCGAAGATTGCCGATGTCGCAAATCAACAGTCGATCGTCTGGCGCGACGGCGATGCTGTGCGGCTGGCGAAGCTGCGCCTGCGAGGCGGGGCCGAAGTCGCCGGAGAAGCCGGCGACCCCCGTGCCCGCGAGCGTCGAGATGATGCCGGTTGCGCCATCCACCTTTCGCACGACGTGGTTGTCGCGCTCGGCGATGTACATGTTGCGGCGCGCGTCGAACACGATCTCGTGCGGCATGTTCAGCGACCCCGACGTGGCCGGGCCGCCGTCGCCGCGGTAGGCGCGCTGACCATCGCCGGCCACCGTGCGCGTCCTACGAGAGGGGAAGTCGAACCTGCGGATGCGCTGGTTGTCGAGATCGCAGAAATACAACCCGCCGTCGCGGGCGATGATGACGCCATAGGGATTACTGACCTGGGCATCGGAGAATCCAGGCGAGCCGTTGCCGATGAGCGTGGACACCGACGCCGCAAAGGCGGGCCGTGGCACCAGGGCGAGCAGCGCCGCTTTCAGCAGATCGCGACGATTCATAGGCGGGGAGTTTAGCGCCGTTCGAGGTTGAGCGAGAAGTACTTCACGTTGGGCAGCGGGTTGACGTAATAGGAGGTGGCGGGCGTGAATCCCATCGCGAGATACAGCCCCTGGGCGGCCTCCATCGTGCCGAGCGTGTCGAGCACGAGCGTTCGATAACCCAACTCGCGTCCGCGCCGCGCGATGTCTTCAGCCATCCGACGGCCGAGATGCCGGCCACGGAATTCCGGCCGCACGTACAAACGCTTCATCTCGCAGATGTCGTCGCGCAGCTTGCGCAATCCTACACATCCGGCCGCTTCGCCTCCGGCCCTCGCGAGGAGCAGGGCGCCCGCGGGCGGCGCATACATCACCGACAACCGGTCGAGCTCGGCGGAGAAATCCTGAAAACAGAGATCGACATTGATGGAGCGCGCGTACTCCTCGAACAGCGAGCGCCCCAGCGCGAACTCCGCGCTCGTGGCCGCTTCAACGATGGTCAGGTCTTCTTGCGGAGCTGTTTCCACTCCTGAATCCGTTTGCGAATCGTGTCCTCGAACCCGCGGCCGGTCGGCTGGTAATACGTCTTACCCGACAGCGAGGGGGGAAGACAGTCCATATCGGCGACCCCCTCGGCCTCGTTGTGCGCGTATTTATAACCCTTCCCGTAGTTCAGATCTTTCATTAATTTCGTCGGGGCGTTACGAATGTGCAATGGCACCGGCTCGGCGATCTGTTGAAGGGCATCTTCGGCGGCCTCACCGTACGCTACGTACACAGCGTTGCTTTTCGGTGCGGTGGCCAGGTAAATGGCGGCCTGCGCGAGCGCCGTGTTTCCCTCGGGCATACCGATGAAGTGCACGGCGTCTTTTGCCGCGACGGCGACGACGAGCGCCTGCGGATCGGCGTTGCCGATGTCTTCGGACGCGAACCGTATGAGGCGCCGCGCCACGTATAACGGATCTTCGCCCGACTCGAGCATGCGCGCGAGCCAGTAGACCGACGCGTCCGGATCGCTGTTGCGCATCGATTTGTGCAGCGCCGACATGATGTTGTAGTGCTCTTCGCCGCTTTTGTCGTAGAGCAGCGCGCGGCGCTGCACCGATTGCTGTACCGTCTCGAGGCTCAGCCGGCGCGTCGATCCGTCCATCTCGCGCGGCGCCGCCGCGGTCGTCAGCTCGAGCAGATTCAGCGCCGCTCTGGCGTCGCCGTTCGAGAAGCGCGCGATGGTCGGCAGCACACCCTCGTCCACTGCGATCGGCTCGCCACCGATCCCGCGCTCCCTGTCGTGCAGCGCGCGCTCGAGAATCGTGACGATCTCGTCCTCTGTGAGGCCGCGCAGCGTGTAGACCTTCGAGCGTGACAGAAGCGCCGCGTTGACCTCAAACGACGGGTTCTCCGTCGTCGCGCCGATGAGCACGATGTCGCCGGCCTCAACCCTCGGAAGAAACGCGTCCTGTTGAGACTTGTTGAACCGGTGAATCTCGTCGACGAACACGATCGTTCGGCGGTTCAGCTGCCGCCGCGAATGCTCCGCGACGGCCATCACCTCTTTGATTTCCTTGATGCCGGCGAGCACCGCGCTGAACGCGACGAACCGCGCCCGCGTCGCCTTTGCGATGAGCCGCGCGAGCGTTGTCTTGCCAGTGCCAGGAGGCCCCCACAGGATGATCGAGCGCAGGCGATCGTGTTCGATCGCCTCACGCAGAGGCCTGCCTGGCGCAAGGATGTCCTGCTGCCCGACGAACTCGTCGAACGTGGCGGGCCGCATGCGCTCCGCCAGGGGAGTGCCGGCGGCAGTGGCCGCGGGGGTGCCGGTTGAGGGATCTTCAAATAGGGACATAAGTTGCTCGACTAAAGTCGAGCCCTACCGTTAACGGTCGAGCCCTGCCGTTAACGGTCGAGCCCTACCGTTAAAAGTCGAGCCTGCCGTTATGAGTTCGTCCGTTGACGGAATGCTTCGTACAACACAAGCGCCGCGGCGACGCCGACGTTGAGTGACTCGACCGGCTGGTGCATGGGAATCGTGATGCGGCCCTCGACCTGCCGCAGCAGATCCTCCGGCACGCCTGCCCCCTCACTGCCAAGAATCAGCGCCGACGGCCTTCTGAAGTCCGTCTCGAACAGCGGTTGTCCATCGCGAGGCACGAGCGCGCGTGTGTGGATGCCGGCGTCGCGCAGCGCCCGCAGCACGTCGCCGATCTCGCCGCGCGCGATAGCCAGCCGAAGCGCGCTTCCCATCGATCCGCGCAAGGCCTTCCAGCCGAGCGGATCCGCCGTCGATCCCGTGGCGACAAACGCCGTGGCGCCGGCCGCCTCGGCCGTGCGCATGATGCCGCCGACATTGCCCGGGTCCTGCACGTCGTGCGCGACAACGACGAGCGCGCGTGGCGAGGAGAGGGCGTCGGCCAGCGACGGCAGCGTGCGGCGCGCGATGCCGATGACACCCGACGGCGTGCGCACGGGGCTCATCGACTCGAGCGTCTTCCGCGACACGATGAAGATGTCCGCGCCGTCTGCCGCCAGCCGTTCTGCGAGCGCTTTCGTCTCCGGATCGTCCAGCGCGGCCTGTTCGAACGCCGCGCTTTCGATCGGCAGCCGCGACGTGTGCGCCTCGAGCAGAAGGTGCGCGCCGTCGAGCAACAGCTCGCGTTCGAGTCCGTTTGTGGGGGAGTTGCGAGCAAGCTCGCGATAGCGTTTGACGCTGGAGTGTGACGCTCCAGTCATCTGGAGAGCATAGCAGATGTGCTAGCATCTTCTGTCGAATGAAGGCGAAAATACTGAAGAAATTCGAGGAAGAAGTGGCTCAGCTCGAGCGCGAGCTGCACCACGAGCTGCCGAAGGAAATCCAGCGCGCGCGCGAGCTGGGCGACCTGCGCGAGAACGCGGAGTATCAGTCCGCGAAAGATCGCCAGGGCATCGTCAACGCGCGCATCGCGATGCTCAAGAAGCGCATCGGCGAAATCTCGATCATGAACATGGACAAGATTCCGCACGACCGCGCGGCGTTCGGATCGACCGTCCATCTGAAGGAAGATAACGGCGATGCGATCGTGTACCAACTCGTCATGCCCGAAGAGGCCGACGCCGCGAAGGGGTTCATCTCGACGAGTTCACCCATCGGCCGCGCCATCGTCGGCCGGAACGAAGGCGACGAGATTGAGGTGACCACGCCCAACGGCATCCGCAATTTCGAAATCGTCAAGCTCATCACCATCCACGACGAGGCGTGAGCTATTCCCCGCACCTGCGGACCGCCGTTCTCTTGAGCGGCAGCGGCACAGGCGGCGCGTACCACGCTGGCGTGCTTCGCGCGCTGCACGAGGCCGGCGTGAAGATCGACGTCATGAGCGGCCGCGGCATCGGCGTCGTGAGCGCGCTGTTCGCGGCGATCGACGCCGGCGCGAAAACGTGGGAAGACGGCGGCGTCTGGCGGCGGCGGCCCACGCCGCGGCTCTATCACTGGCGGCGTTCGCTGCAGCTCGCCGGTCTGTTCACCTTAGCGGCGGTCTCCGTGCTCGTCATTCCGCTGCTGGTCCTCGCCACCGCGCTCGTCGCGTATCCGCTCAGCTTTCTCGTGCAGATGGTGAGCGTCGACGCCGGCTTCCGGCTGTCCGGCGCGTACGCCGACGTGGTCCGGTACGCGTTTACGCCCAGCGTGCTTCCGACGATCATCCCGCGTCTGGTGACGCTGTGCCTGGCGATTGCGTTCATGGTGGTTGCGAGTGCGGCGGCGCGGCAGCGGGCGGACGTCGCATTCGGGACGGGCAATCGCGATCGCGGCCGGTGGTGGGCGCGCCTCATCGGCGCGCCGTGGAGCACCGAGCCCGGGCTTCGTCATGTTCGCGCGTCGCTGTGGCATCTCTTCCGCGGGCCCGCCACGGCGAAAGAGCCGGCGCCGGCCGATCTGAGCCGACGCTACACGGAGCTCTTGTTTGAAAATCTCGGCCAGCCCGGCTTTCGCGAGCTCATCGTCGCCACGCTCGACGTGGAGACGCGAGGCGACCTCGTGTTCGCGGCGATAGGCGAGGCGCGGCGGCAGGCGTTCTTCCAGCGCGGTCGCGGCGATCTGATCGATCTGAGCGGCGTCGGTCGCAGTCAGGTCGTCGACGCGCTCGCCGCGGCCATGTGCGTGCCTGTGCTCACCGAGCCGCACCTGATCGTCTTTTCGCCCGAGAGTTACTGGAAAGGGGAATCCCATCGCATCTGCGATCGCATCGGGGCGGTCGCGCGGCTGCTCGAAGAGCTCGCGGCTGCGGGCGTGGAGCAGGTGATTGTGGTATGCCCGGACTCGGATCGCTCGGCCCCGCATCGTTTGACGAGGCCCACCGGCTCGCTGCGGTCGCGCGTGTCCGAGCATCTCGCGGCCGCCGAGACCACGGCTGTTCGCGACGCCGTCGCGCTGCACAAGAAGCGGTTCAAGGGGCTGTTTCTCGTGCAGCCGCTCCACAACCCGATCGGCCCGCTCGATTTCGACGGCACGTACGACGAGCGCTCGGACAGGAATCAGAACCTTGGCGAGCTCATGGACAGGGGATATGAGGACGCGTATCGACAGTTTGTGGAACCGGTGGTGGGTGGATCGGAGTAGACAGCCCTAAAAGGGCTGTGCCACCGGTGGCACAGGGCTTTAGCCCTGTCTCACTGGCTGGCGACAGGTTCCTTCTTCTTCTTCTCTTCAGGCGCCTCGTGTAAGAACTCCTGCAGCAGGCTCAACATCTGCTCGCCGACCTTGTCGTCGATCGGACCGAAACGTGCCTGGAACGGCTCGAGCGGCACCACGGCTTTGGCCATCGCCCGGTGGCCTCCGGCCGATCCGATGTCGACGAACACTTTCCGCACGAAGTCGCCCGCGTTCTTCGTATAGCCGAGGTTGCGCACCGACATCACGAACGATCCGTGGACGATGCCCGAGACGAGCGTCCAGCGGACGTTCTCGAGCTGCAGATAGAAATCGGCGACATACGGGATCGCATCGTCGCGGGGCACTTCGCCGAGGAACACCGAAAAAATCTGATCGACCATCAGCCCGCGCTGCGTCGCCTTCGTGATCAGCTGCAGCCGCTCCGCCGTGATTTCGGCGCCTTCCATCTTTCGAATCAAGTTGGCGTCCGCCAGCGGGTACAGATACGAGAAGGCCTCGATGTCGCAGCGGTTCGCCTGCCGGTTGAAGAAGAGCGTGTCCGACTTGATCGCGTAGAGCATCGCGGTCGCGGTCCGCTCAGAAATGCTGGCGTCGATGGCGCGCAGATGCTCGGTGAGAATCGTGCACGTCGATCCGTAATCCTCGCGAATGTCCTTGAAGACCGCGTTGTAGCCGTGCTGCTCGGGATGATGGTCGATGACGAGATCGGCCCGGTCGAGGCCGGGAAAGTAGTGCGGCTGCACGTCGACCATGCAGACGCGGTCAAAGTCGTCGACGGCGTCCTGCGTGATCGTCTCGACATGAATGTCGAGCAGGTTGGCCATGCGCACGTTTTCCGGGCGCGTCACCCCTTCGATCGCGGCGATGACGGCGGTCGTTCTTGTGCGATGCAGCACCGTCCGCAGCGCGAGGCCGCTTGCCATCGCATCGGGATCCGGCTCGTTGTGGAGCAGGATGAGGATGCGGTCGGCATCAGCCAGATAGCGCTGGTACTGCTGCACGCGGGCGCGCGTGAGCGCGCGGCTGAATTCGGTGAGGAGCGGCGCTTCGAAGAGCTCGGACAGGGACAGATAGGAGACGTCGGGGAAGTGGTTGCGGATGGCCTCGGCGCGTTTGTCGCGGTCGGCGGTGCCGATCCCGAGGATGTAGATGAGCGACCCTCCAGCGTCGCGCACCGCGTCGATCATCTTCGGCAGGAACTTCCGGCCGCTGTCCTCGATGATGATGCAGGTCTGCGGCGAAACGTCGGCTTTCAGGTAGGTGTCGGTTCGTTTCGGATCGCCGATGACGATCGGCAGGCCGGCCGCCTGCAGCTTCTTCCCGAGCGCGCGGCTCTCCACCAGGAATTCGACCTCGACGCTGGGCGCCAGGATCTGGTCGAGCATCCTGATGACCAGCTCATCCTGGCACACCGCTAAGCAACGCATGTTTTGATCGCTCGTTGGCCCGTCACGCCGGCGCTGTAAACTATCTATTATACGCCCCTTATGACTCGTCCTGTTCGAACCACCCTCGCCGCCGCCACCCTGGTAGGGCTGTGCGCCGTATCGGCGGCGGCGCAGTTCTCGTATAAAACGGGGATCGACGTGGCCGGGTTCACGGTGACGGTCGTGAACCGCGGCGGCGAAACCATCGACGGCCTGGTGGCGGCGGACTTCGATGTCCGCGAGGACGGCGTTTCGCAATCGGTCTCGTATTTCGTGACGGGCGACGAAGACAACGCCGTCCCGCTGCACATCGGGCTGCTGTTCGATACCAGCGAGAGCATGGAAAGAGATCTGGCGTTCTCGCGCAACGCGGCGATCAAATTCCTCAAGATGTTTCCACGAGCGGTGGATTTCACGCTCGTCGAGTTCTCGGACGACGTGCGGGCGGCGCGTTTGTCCCAGGCGGAGTTTCCGCGCCTGGTCGAGCGCATCCGCAGCGGCAAGGCGAAAGGGCGCACGTCGCTCTACGACGCGGTCACCATGTATCTGGACAGCGCGTTCGATCAGACAGGCCGGAAAGTGCTGGTCATCTTCACGGACGGTGACGACACGTCGAGCTCGCGCCGGTGGGACGAGACGCTGCGCCTGCTGCGCGCGTCCGACGTCACCGTGTATCCCATGGGCTTTCTGTCGAACCGCGGCTCCGCGCGCCTGGTGCTGCAGTCCAAGCTCATGGAGATCGCGCGCCTCACCGGCGGGCGCGCCGTGTTTCCCGGCTCGATGAAAGACCTCGATCCGATGTATGCGGCCATCGCAGCGGAAATCCAGGGGCAGTACGTCCTCGGCTACGTCCCGACCAACGCCGCGCGCGACGGCAGGTGGCGCAAGGTCGAGATCACATTGAAACGGCCGGCGTCGGAGCGGTTGCAGCTACGCACACGAGAGGGGTACTTCGCACCGGTGAAATAGTCCTCCAGGGTTCCGGGTTCCGGGTTCCGGGTTCCAGGTTCCGCGTTCGTGGCAGAATTTGCTTCGTGCCGCCGCCATCGACCCACGCGCAACGCTTTCGCCGAATCGCCCTCGCTTTGGAGGGCGCCATCGAAGGCGCGCACATGGGGCATCCGGACTTCCGTGTCGACAAGCGGATCTTTGCGTCGCTGCATGCGGGCGACGAGACCGGCATGGTGAAGCTGACGCCCGATCAGCAGGCCACGTTCATCGAAGACCATCCGAAGGCGTTCAGCCCCGAGGCCGGCGCCTGGGGCCGTGGCGGGTGCACGCGCGTCGTCCTGACGGCGATCGACGAAGACACGCTTGGCGAAGCGCTGACGCTGGCGTGGAGAAATACGAGGAAAACCTCTCGGAAAAAGTGCCGGTAATTAGAAGCGGTGGTACGTGGACTTGGCGGTTCTCGGTTCTCGGTGCTTGATCCGTGTCCTGTTGGTTCACGGCCTTATTGCGAGACTGTGGACGCTGCGTAAACTTCGAAGGGCAGCTCCTCAAGTACTTCTGCAATGCGTTTGCGGCCCCGATGGCTCGGTTAGCCAGGCTCGACAGCTCGCGGAATTCCTCATCCTCGACAAAGCGTTCGCCCTTCGCATGCATCAGCTGATTTCGGACCTCGCCGAGCGATGCCTTGGCGTCGTTCAGAAATCGATGAAACTCGCGCGGGTTGAAACGGTAATAGCCTTCAGCCACTAAGTCCGGCCCTGAGCGCGCCGCGCGGCGGATGTCGTCGCAGAACCTGCGATCGCTCGTCGCCGGTGACGCCGCGGTAAATGCAAACACGCGGCGCTTCAGCTCCCATCCCAGCTTCCAAACATCAAAATCTTCAGGTCTTTTGATTCCGGCCATGCGGGGCACAATGCACACGGCCTGCCATGGCAGGCACAAGCGAACCCAGAACCCAGCACCCAGCACCGAGAACCGCCCCAAAGAGTTGTAGTACGATTGACAGTTCAGCACGGCCCAATTTTCACGGCCGTGTCGAGTGCTGTATGCCTTCTTTGTACGACAAATTCACACTCGTCTCCGACTTCGAGCTGAAGGGGGACCAGGCGCGCGCGATCCCGGAGCTGGTCGACGGGCTCAATCGCGGCGACCTGAGCCAGGTGCTCCTGGGTGTGACTGGCTCCGGTAAGACCTTCACGATGGCCAAGGTCATCGAGGCGGTGAATCGGCCGACGATCGTCATGGTCCACAACAAGACCCTGGCGGCGCAGCTCTATCAGGAGTTCCGCCGCTTCTTCCCGGAGAACGCGGTCGAGTACTTCGTCAGCTACTACGACTACTACCAGCCCGAGGCGTACCTGCCCTCGACCGATTCGTATATCGACAAAGAGGCGATCATCAACGACGAGATCGATCGCATGCGCCTGGCGGCGACCCGATCGCTGTTCGAGCGCCGCGACGTCATCATCGTCTCGAGCGTGTCGTGCATCTACGGCCTCGGATCGCCAGAGGCGTACTACGGCATGCTGCTGCCGCTGCAGCTCGGCCAGCGAATCCCGCGCGACCAGATTCTCCGGAAGCTTGTGGAGATTCAGTACGAGCGCAACGAGGCGGAGTTTGGACGCGGCACCTTCCGCGTGCGCGGCGATGTGATCGAGGTGTATCCGTCCTACGAAGAGCAGGCGCTTCGCATCGAACTATTCGGCGACGACGTCGACGCGCTGACGAGCTTCGATCCGCTCACGGGCAGGAGCGGCCGCAAGCACGACAAGGTCGCGATCTTCCCGAAGACCCACTTCGTGGCGCCGCGCGAGCAGACGCGGTCAGCGGTGGATTCCATCAAAGCCGAGCTCGTCGAGCGCCGTACTGAGCTGGAGTCGCTCGGCAAGCTGCTCGAGGCGCAGCGGCTGCATCAGCGGACGATGTTCGATCTCGAAATGATGAAAGAGGTCGGCTATTGCCACGGCATCGAGAACTACTCGCGCCACCTCAGCGGCCGCGCGCCGGGTGAGCCGCCCCCGACGCTGCTCGACTATCTGCCGGACGATGCGCTGCTGGTCGTCGATGAAAGTCATCAGACGGTCCCGCAGATCCGCGGCATGTATGCCGGCGATCGCTCGCGCAAGACGACGCTGGTGGAGTTCGGATTCCGCCTTCCGTCCGCGCTCGACAATCGGCCGCTGACATTTGCCGAGTGGGAGGCGCGCGCCACGCAGACGATCTATGTCTCGGCGACGCCGGGCCCGTACGAGCTCGCGAAGTCGGGTGGCGTGGTGGTGGAGCAGATCATCCGGCCGACAGGGCTGATGGATCCGCCGATCGAAATTCGTCCGGTCAAAGGGCAGATCGACGACCTGCTGGCGGAGATTCGCACCCGTGCGGCGGAGGGGACGCGCACGCTCGTGACGACACTGACCAAGCGGATGGCCGAAGACCTGACGACGTACTACCAGGAACTTGGCGTGCGGGTCCGCTACCTGCACTCCGAGATCGAGACGCTCGACCGCATTCAGATTCTGCGCGACCTGCGGCTCGGCGAGTTCGATGTGCTGGTCGGCATCAACCTGCTCCGCGAAGGGCTCGACCTGCCGGAGGTCTCGCTCGTCGCCATTCTCGATGCCGATAAAGAGGGGTTTCTGCGGTCCGCGGGGTCGTTGATCCAGACTTCAGGGCGTGCGGCGCGGAACGTGCAGGGACGCGTCATCATGTATGCTGACACGGTGACCGAATCGATGCGCGTCGCGCTGGAGGAAACCTCGCGCCGGCGTGTGGTGCAGGAGGCCTACAACACGGCGCACGGCATCACGCCAACATCGATCATCAAGGCCGTCGACGACATCTCCATGACCGTCTACAACCTCGATTACGGGACGCCGGCCGTCATGGAAGACCGCGAGGCCTATCTGAGCCCGGCGGAGCTCGAATCTCGCATTGAAGAGTTGCAGGCACAGATGCGCCAGGCGGCCGCCAATCTCGACTTCGAGCGTGCCGCGACCCTGCGTGACAAGATCAAGACACTGAAGAGCCGCGAGCTGGGCTTTGCCGGCGTGAGGGCCCGGAGCTGATGTGCTGAGTCTGATGACCAACTGGCTGAAAGCCGCCCTCCTCGAGGTTCAGGAATACGTCAAGCTGTGCCTGGCCGCCATTCGCGGAGCGTTCAGCCGTCCGTTCTATTTCCACGACGTCGTCGAACAGCTGGAGTCGATCGGCGTCGGGTCGCTGACCGTCGTGCTGCTCACAGGTATTTTCACCGGCGCGGTGCTGGCGCTGCAGAGCGGCCTCACCCTCGATCAGTTCGGCGCCCGGCCGGTCGTCGGCCGCCTCGTCAGCGCGTCCATGGTGAAGGAGCTGGGGCCCGTGCTGACGGCGCTGATGCTGGCCGGTCGCGTCGGATCGGGCATCGCCGCCGAGCTCGGCTCGATGGTGGTGACCGATCAGATTAACGCCTTGCGCGCGCTCGGCACCGACCCGATCCGCAAGCTCGTGGTGCCGCGCGTGATTGCCGGCGTGCTGATGGCGCCGATCCTGACGGTCATTTCCGACTTCATGGGAATCCTTGGCGGCGGCATCATCGCGGTTCAGCAGCTGCAGGTGCCCTCGAGCGTGTACTGGAAGTCGATTATCGACGGCCTCTACATGGAGGACATCTGGATGGGGCTGGCGAAGCCGTTCTTCCTCGGGTTTGCGATCGTGAGCATCGGCTGCCATGTCGGCTTACGGACGACGGGGGGCACGCAGGGTGTCGGGCGCTCGACGACCAACGCGGTCGTCGCGGCATCGGTGACGGTGCTCGTGCTCGACTTCTTCATCACGCGGCTGATGATTTCGCTGTTCTACTGAGATGCACGCGCTGCAGACACAACCTGAGATTGTCCTATCACGGGATGCCGGCCCGAACGATCCGATCATCGTGTTCGACCACGTCTCGCTCGCGTTCGACGACACCGTGGTGTTGCGCGACGTCAGCTTCGAGCTGCGGCGCGGGCACACGAAGATCATCCTGGGCGCGAGCGGCGCCGGCAAGTCGATCTCGCTGAAGCTGATACTCGGGCTGCTGAAGCCCGATGCCGGCAAGGTGTGGGTGAACGGGCAGCTCGTCAACGACTACACCGAAGACCAGATGATGAAAGTGCGCGCCGACATCGGCATGGTCTTCCAGGAAGGTGCGCTGTTCGACTCGCTGACCGTGGCCGAGAACGTCGGCTACAAGCTGTACGAAGAAAGCGATCGGCCGCTCGACGAGGTCCGGACGCGCGTCGAGGAAGTGCTCGGCTTCGTGCGGCTGGCGCAGTTCATCGATCGGAAGCCGTCGGAGCTGTCGGGCGGACAGCGGCGCCGCGTCGCCATCGCGCGCGCGATGACGGTGAAGCCGGGTATTCTGCTCTACGATGAGCCGACGACCGGCCTCGATCCGATCACGTCGACGACGATCGACGAAGAGATCGTCAAGCTGCGCGATCTCGAAGAGGTCACCTCGATTCTCGTGACGCATCAGTTGCGGGACGCGTTCTTCGTCGCGACGCAGGAAGCCGTGCAGGACGGGGACACGGTCGACTTCAAGGACGCCGGACCGGACAAGATGGGGGAGGCCGAGTTCCTGATGTTGAAGGATGGCCTCATTATTTTTGAAGGAACGGCCGACGAGCTGCGCGCGTCCACCGATCCGTACATTCAAGCGTTTCTTTCGTAGTGCCGACCTTCAGGTCGGCTATAAGGAACTGATATGCCTCGAACCCGCTCGCTGAAATGGTCGGAACTGAAAATCGGCATCATGGCCGTCGTGGCTCTGGTGATCGCGGCCGCGCTCATCGTCGCGCTCGGCGGCGAGGGGGGATTCTTCTGGCAGCGCTACAACCTGAAGGCGAAGTTCTCGAACGCCTCAGGGGTGCAGGTGGGGTCACCGGTGCGTGTCGCCGGCGTCACGGTGGGAGCTGTCACGGATCTCGAGTTCATCGGCTCTGACGTCGAGATGCTGCTCGAGCTGCACGAAGACATGCAACAGCGCGTCAGGACCGCGTCGCGCGCCACGATCGGATCGGTGTCGCTGCTCGGTGAAGGCGCCGTCGACATCAGCGCCAGCACGACCGGCCAGCCGATCCCGGAATGGGGCTATGTGCCGTCAGACGCGCCGGGCGCGCAGCTCGCGGACGTCACCGCCAGCGCCAACAAGGGGATCGCCGAGCTGACGACGCTCATCACGGACATCCGCGCCGGTAAGGGCACCGTCGGCAAGCTGATGACCGACGAACAGCTGTATCGCGACCTGCAGGAGTTCACCGCGGCGGCGCGCTCCGTGACCGACGGATTGGCGAAGGGCAAGGGTACGCTCGGCCAGCTCCTCAATAACCCTGAGAGTGCGCGGCAACTGGAAAACTCCCTCAAGAATCTGACCTCCATCACGAACAAGATCAACGCCGGCCAGGGGAGCATCGGCCAGCTGATGAACGACCCGGCCTTTGCGAAAAACCTGACGGCGGTCACGGCGAACTTCGAAGGGTTGTCGGGCAAGCTGAACAGGGGCGAAGGCACGATGGGTCAACTGATGACCAACGACGCGCTCTACAAGCGGCTCGACGGCGTCACCACCAACCTCGAGCATCTGACCGCGAAGCTGAATCAGGGGCAGGGGACGGCCGGGAAGCTGTTGACCGATACGTCGCTCCACGACAACATCAACAAGACGCTCAATGAGATGCAGCAGTTGCTCGCGGAAATCAAGAAAGACCCGAAGAAATACCTGAACTTGAGAATGTCCATCTTCTAGGTTGGTGGTTGGTGGTTGGTGGTTGGTGGTTGGTGGGGGGTAAGGCGCGAGAGCGAACTGACCGATAATGAGTATGGACAACGTGTGAGTTTCTGGGCCGAACTGTTCCTCGGGGTTATCGCGCTGGCGACCTTTACCATGGCGGCCATTCAGGTCGGCGTCATCGTCTATGGCATGAGCGTTGCTCGCCGCGTCAACAAGCTGCTGGCGCAGGTCGAGCAGGAAATGAAGCCGCTGGCCGAGAGCATCAACACGATTGCCCGCGATGCCGCCCGCATCAGCTCGCTGGCCTCCGGCCAGGTCGAGCGCATCGACCGCCTGGTGACCGATCTTACGACCCGCCTCGAACAGACCGCCACAACCGTGCAGAACTCGATTTTGAGGCCGCTGCGCGACGGCGCCGCCATCATGTCGGGGGTCCAGGCCGCCATCGCCCTGTTTCGCGAGCTCACGAACCGCTCCGGCGCGCCCCGCGCGCGCGCCGAAGACGACGACGCCCTGTTTATCGGGTAGCGTCCAGCCTTCGCCTGATTGACGCCGCCGCCCAACGGTGATAAAAATCGGCAGGAATCCGTTTCACAATCCAGCAACTCTGGCCGGTTTTAGAGGGGGCTCGCATCATGACCCGTGGATATTTTCGCTTTGCCATCGTCGGCCTGCTGCTCGCGTCGTTTCCATCGATCGCCGCGGCGCAGGTGTCGAAATCCGCTGCCGTCGCCAAGGAGCTCGTGCAGGTGATGGAAGCGAAAAAGCTCGATTCGATCGCCGCGAAAGGCACCACGGGCGACGGGCACTATGTCGCCGCACTGTATTTCCCGAACGTGCAGCTGCTGGTCATTTCGGGCCACTATTCAGCGCCCGCGCTGATGGAGCCGCGCCTGGCGGCCAAGCAGTATCGCGACACCTACATGGAGCTGAGCGGCACGGTCACGCCTGACAGCAAGATCTTCGTGCAGGACATGGGCGAGCCAGGCCTCACGCCGAAGAAGCAGGACAGCATGTACGACACGTGGAACCGCGCGGGGAAGGTCGTGATGTTCGACGGCGACAACGACAAGCAGAAGATCTCCGACGCCGAATACGCGAAGGCGTTTGCGGCGGCTGACGAGGAATACGCGAAGATTCTCGGCGCGCTACTGGCTGAAGCCAAGAAATAAGAGTCGGGAAGAGTCGGGGAGTCGGGAAGAGTCGGGGAGTCGGGAAGAGTCGGGGAGTCGGGAAGAGTCAAGGAGTCGGAAGAGTCCCCTGCTGTCGTAGGGTTCAGCCGTCCTGTCGTAGGGCTCAGCCGCCGCGTAGGGCTCAACTTCAGTTGAGCTATTGGGAAAGTTGGTGGGCGCTACTGGAATCGAACCAGTGACCCCCGCCGTGTGAAGGCGATGCTCTACCGCTGAGCCAAGCGCCCAACCTTCGGACGCACTAATTTTAGCCTAATTCACAGCGTTCCGTACAGCCGGTCGCCGAAATCGCCGAGCCCGGGCAGGATGTATTTCTGCGCGTTGAGCTCGCGATCGACGACGGGCGTGTAGATCTCGACGTCGGGATGTGATTTTTCGACAAGCGCGATCCCTTCAGGCGCGGCGACGATGCAGACGACCTTGATCGTCGTCGCGCCCGCTTTCTTCAGCACGTCGAGCGCGGCGACGGCGCTGCCGCCCGTCGCGAGCATCGGATCCACCAGCACGACATAACTCGAGGGCAAATTATTCGGCAGCTTCGCGTAGTACTGCGAGGCGACCGCAGTCGATTCGTCACGCTGCAGGCCGATGTGCCCAACGCGCGCGGCCGGCAGCAGTTCCAGCACGGCATCCAGCATTCCAAGTCCGGCCCGCAACACAGGAACCACGACCACATCGCGCGCGACGCGGCGCCCTTCGGCTTTCTCGAGCGGCGTCTGCACGACCGCGCGTTCAGTCGGCAAATCGCGCAGCGCTTCGGCCACCAGCAGCACGCTGATGCGATTGGCGACCTGTCGGAACTGCTCGGTGTCGGTGTTGATGTCGCGAAGCAGGCTGAGCGCGTCGTGAATGAGCGGATGGGGGACGAGGTGGACTGACATGCGGGGACTATACAACACAGGAGGGATTAGGGATTTGGGATTGGGGATTAGTAGAATCGCCCGATGAAGTCGCTACGGCTCAGCTGGCTTGCAAGTGTCGTGTTCGTTATCACGGCCGCGGCACAAACCCAACCGCGTCAGGTCACTACCATCGTCGCCGGCGGGGCAGTGGTCACGGTCGACGCCGCGAGACATATCTACAACCCTGGAGCGGTTGCGATCGACGGAACGACGATCGTTGCCGTAGGGTCGGCGGCGGATATTGCGGCACGGTTCAAGGCCGCCGAGCAAATCAACACGGTCGGATCGATCGTCATCCCCGGCCTGATCAACACGCATGGGCACGCGCCGATGGTACTGTACCGCGGGCTCGCTGACGACCTGCGCCTGCAGGAGTGGCTCGAGAAGTACATCTTTCCGGCTGAAGCCAAGACCGTGTCTCGCGAGATGGTGCGCGCCGGCACACGCCTGGCGGCGCTCGAGATGATCCAGTCGGGTACGACCGCGCATGCCGACATGTACTACTTCGAGGAAGAGATCGCGCGAGTGACGAAAGCTGCGGGTATGCGTGGCGTACTCGGGCAGACGATCATCCAGTTTCCCGTGGCTGATGCGAAGACGCCGCAGGAAGGTCTCGCGCGCGCCGAGGCGTTCATCAAGGAATTCGCGAAGGACGACCTGATCGTCCCCGCAGTCGCGCCGCATGCGCCGTACACGCTCGATGCGAAGGACCTGCTCGCCTCACGAGCGCTGGCCGCGAAATACGGCGTGCCCGTCATCATTCACGTCGCAGAGACCGAGACCGAGCTCGCCAACTCGAAACACGCCCACTCGGGCATGAGCCCTGTGGCGTATCTGCAGTCGATCGGCTTCTGGGGGCCGCGCACGCTGGCCAATCACATGGTGTGGGCCGACGCGGCGGACATCAAGCTGCTCGCGAGCCACGGGGTTGGCGTGTCGCACAACCCCGAGAGCAACATGAAGCTGGCAAGCGGTATCGCACCGGTGCCGGAGTTGCTAGCGGCCGGAGTGAGAGTAGGGCTCGGCACCGACGGCGCCGCGAGCAACAACGATCTCGACATGTTCGACGCGATGCGGTTCGCCGCGCTGCTTCACAAGCTGAAGACGGGCGATCCGCGGGCGCTGCCGGCGACAGTGGTGCTCGAGATGGCGACGCTGAACGGGGCGAGAGCACTCGGCCTCGAGAAGCAGATTGGATCGCTGGAAGTGGGGAAGCGCGCCGATCTCGTTGTCGTGTCGACCTCGAGCGCGCGGATGACGCCGATGTACGATCCGATCTCGCACCTGGTCTATACGGCGCGCGGGGAAGACGTGCGAACCGTGATGGTGAATGGCCGCGTGCTGATGCGCGATCGAAAGATGTTGACGCTCGACGAGCCCGCGGTGCTCGCCGACGCGCGCAAGTTCGCCGACGCCGTGCGGTCGGCAGTGGGGAAGTAGGCTTGCCGCGCCGAAGCGCGAAGCGCGAAGGCGGGAACCTACTCTTGGACGCCGATAAACGGCAGGTGCCGGAACTGGCCGGCATGGTCGAGACCGTAGCCGACGACGAACTTGTCTTCGATCTCGAATCCGATATATTCCACGACGACGTCCACTTTGCGGCGGCTCGGCTTGCTCAGCAGGCAGGCGGTGCGCAGCGATTTCGGCTCGCGGGCGCGCAGCACGTCCTGCAGATAATGCAGGGTCAGCCCCGTATCGACGATGTCTTCGACGATAATGACGTCGCGCCCCTGCAGCGGGGTGTCGAGGTCCTTGAGCAGCCGCACCTCTCCCGAGCTCCTGGTGGCGGCGCCGTAGCTCGAGACCGCGATGAAGTCGAGCGTGACCGGGCGCGGCGACATCGCGCGCGCGAGGTCGGAGAGAAACATGAACGCGCCCTTCAGCACGGCCACGAAGTGCAGCGGCTCGCCGTCGGGATACTCGGCGTTGATTTGGACGGCCAGCTCGGCGATGCGGCGTTGAATCTGTTCTGCGGTGAATAGCGTGGTCACAGTGGCGCGAACGATAACATGAAACGGTTCGAGATCATCACGGAAGCCGATGCGCGCCTGCTCGATGCAGGCGAAACGGTCGCGCTGCGCAAGGGCGGACACGTCACGCCGCTGGCGGCCGACACGCTGAAAGCGCGCAGGGTGACAGTCGTCTCGGAAGACGTGCTCGATCGATCGGATGACGGCCTCGCGCCTGCGGCTGAGATTCGCCGTGTCGCCATCGGCAGCGACCACGGCGGTCTCGCGCTGAAGGCAGCCATCCTCGCAGCGCTGCGCGGCAAAGGCATCGCCGTGGACGACCTTGGCACGCACACGGCCGATCCGGTCGACTATCCCGACACGGCGGCGCGCGTGGCCAAGACGGTTGCCCGCGGTGAGGCTGACGCGGGCATTGTCATCGACGGCGCCGGTATTGGATCGGCGATTGCCGCGAATAAAATCGCAGGAGTACGGGCGGCGGTATGCCACGACCAGACGATGGCGCGATATGCGCGGCAGCACAACGGTGCGAACGTGCTGAGTCTCGGCTCGACGCTGATTCAGACAAAGGATGCGCTCGACGTGGTCAACGTCTGGATCAATACAGCGATGACCGAGCCGCGCTACATACGAAGACTCGCGAAAATTCGGGCGCTCGAGGACAGGGGCACGGGGTGAAGGGCGAGGGGTAACATCCTCGGTAGGGTCCGCCTTCAGGCGGACCGTAGACACATATGCAATGGGCTGACCTGCAACGAATCATCGCGGAAGAAGTGGCGGCGGCGCTGGCGCGCGGGCGGACGCGCACCTGCGACTGTCACTCGATGCTTTACGATTGCTGTCCCGATCGCGTGCGCGGCGTCATCGGTGCGGGCGCTTCGAGGCTGGGCCTCTATGCGGGCGAGAAAGTGCCATCCGATGTGGCGGCGCTCATCGATCACACGCTGCTCAAGGCCGATGCCACCCGCCAGGAAATCGAAAAGCTCTGCAAGGAAGCCCGGGAGTTCGGCTTCGCCACGGTATGCGTCAACCCGACGTGGGTCTCCCTGTGCGCCCGGCTGCTTCGCGGCAGCGCCACCGGCGTCTGCACCGTCGTCGGATTCCCGCTGGGTGCGACGACGACGGATGTGAAGCAGTACGAGACCCGCCGCGTCATCTACGACGGCGCCAGCGAGGTGGACATGGTGATCAACGTCGGGGCGCTCAAGTCGGGCGATCTCGGTGTCGTGGAGCGCGACATCGCCGCCGTTGCGTCTGCATGCAGAGACTGCAGCGTGCTGAGCAAAGTGATTATCGAAGCGGCCCTGCTGACCGACGAGGAAAAGATCTCAGCGTGTGCGCTGGCGAAGGCGGCGGGCGCCGATTACGTCAAGACCTCGACAGGATTCGGGCCTGGCGGCGCAACAGTGGCGGATGTCGAGCTGATGCGGCGCGTCGTCGGACCTGATATCGGTGTGAAAGCGGCTGGTGGCGTACGCGACTACGAAGCGTTGAAAAGTCTCGTCGATGCCGGCGCCAGCCGCGTGGGCGCGAGCGCGGGCGTGAAAATTGTCCAACAAGCAAAGGGCGACGCGCACTTGTGATGGAGCGGGGTACGGGAATCGAACCCGCCTAGCTGGCTTGGGAAGCCAGAACATTACCACTATGCTAACCCCGC
>CAYHHH010000070.1:0-22722 GCA_964356125.1 uncultured Bifidobacteriaceae bacterium
TGCAGCAGGATGTTGAAGATGTCCGGGTGCGCCTTCTCGATTTCGTCGAGCAGCACGACGGAGTACGGATTGCGCCGCACTTTTTCCGTCAGCTGTCCGCCTTCTTCGTGCCCGACGTATCCCGGAGGCGATCCGATGAGCTTCGACACCGAGTGCTTCTCCATGTACTCGGACATGTCGAAGCGGATGAGCGCGTTGTCGCTGCCGAACAGGAAGTTCGCGAGCGCGCGCGCCAGCTCGGTCTTGCCGACGCCCGTCGGCCCGAGGAACATGAAGCTGCCGGTCGGACGATTCGGGTTCTTCAATCCCGCGCGCGAGCGGCGGATGGCGCGCGACACGGCGGAGGTCGCCTTCTCCTGGCTGACGACGCGCCGATGGAGTTCGGCCTCCATGCGCAAGAGCTTGTCGCCCTCGTCCTGATTAATGGACGCAAGCGGCACGCCGGTCCACTTCGACACGACCTCGTCGATCTCCTGCTTGCCGACCGCGACGCGGCGCGCGCTCGACTTCACGTCGAACTTCTCGCGCACGAACTGCAGGTTCTCGCGCGCGCTGACTTCCTGCTCGCGGTAGAACTGCGCCTTCTCGAAATCCTTCTGCGACACCGCGTTCTCCATCTGCTCGACGGCGACGCGGATGCTGCGGTTGATCTCGCCGAACTCTTCGCTGTAGCCGGCCTCGCGCAGCTTGGCGCGGGCGCCCGCTTCATCGATCAGATCGATCGCCTTGTCGGGTAGGAACCGATCGGTGATGTAGCGGCTCGACTGGTACACCGCGGCCTCGATGGCCTCGCGCGTGTACTCGACGTGGTGGAACGACTCGTAGCGATCCTTCACGCCGAGGATAATCTCGATCGTTTCCTTCTCGGCCGGCGGATCGACCTTGATGGCCTGGAAGCGCCGCTCGAGCGAGCGATCTTTCTCGATGTACTTGCGGTACTCGGCCGGCGTGGTCGCGCCGATGCAGCGAATCTCGCCGCGCGACAGCGCGGGCTTCAGGATGTTCGCCGCGTCGAGCGAGCCTTCGGCCGAACCCGCGCCCACCAGCGTGTGCAGCTCGTCGATGAAGACGATGATGTTCGGGTTGTCGGTCAGCTCCTTCATGATCGCCTTGAGGCGCTCTTCGAACTGCCCGCGATACTTCGTGCCGGCGACGATCAGCGAGATGTCGAGCGCGAGGATGCGCTTGTCGGCCAGAAAGTGCGGCACGTCGCCGTAGACGATCTTCTGCGCGAGCCCTTCGACGATGGCGGTCTTGCCGACGCCGGGCTCGCCGATGAGCACCGCGTTGTTCTTCGTGCGGCGGCAGAGCACCTGCTGCACGCGCTCCAGCTCGTAGTCGCGGCCGACGAGCGGATCGAGCTGGTTCTTCATCGCCGACTCGGTGAGGTCGCGGCTGAACTCGGCGAGCAGCGGCGTTTCCTTCACGCGCGTCAGCGTGGTCTTTTCGTTCAGCAGCTGGACGATGTCTTCGCGCACCGTATTGAGGCGCATCCCTTTTTCCATGAGGATGGACGCCGCAGCCGAGCGCTCTTCGCGCAGGATGCCGAGCAGGAGATGTTCGGTGCCGATGTAGTTGTGCAGCAGCCGATCCGCTTCCTCGGCGGCAAACTGCAGCACGCGCTTGGTTTCCGCGCTGAACGGAATCTCGACCGACGTCGACACCTTCTCGCGGAAGACCGTGCGCCCCTCGATTTCCTTCCGGATGTTCTCGAGGGACAGGTGCGAGCGGGCGAAAATACGGCTGGTCAGCCCTTTGCCTTCGCGAATCAGACCGAGCAGCAGGTGCTCGGTCTCGATCGAGATGGACCCAAGCTGGCTGGCTTCGTATCTGGCGAAGAACAGAACGCGACGCGCTCGTTCAGTGTAGCGTTCGAACATCCGTTTTAACCTGCAAATAGGGGTGGTAGTACTGCGCTAACGACCTATACGCATTATACGGCCAAACCCCTGCCCTTCCTATCCGTTAGGCCTCGTATCGGCCACCAATCGCCCCCCCTCCAGCCGCAGGACGCGATCGCACGACGCCGCGAGGTGCATGTTGTGGGTCGCAATCACCGAACTGAGGTGACGCTCCCGGTGCATCTCCCGCAAGAGCGCGTGCAACGCTTCCGCCGTCCGCTCGTCCAAGTCGCCCGTGGGCTCGTCCGCCAGCAGCACCGAGGGTTCGGTGACCAACGCTCGGGCTACGGCGACCCGTTGCTGCTCGCCGCCCGACAGCATGCCGGGCCGATGCGTCAGCCGATCGCCAAGTCCAAGACGTTGGAGTACGGCTTCGGCGCGCCGTTTCGATTCGGCCGGCGGCATCCGCGCGATGCGCAGCGGCATCTCCGCATTTTCGAGCGCCGTAAATTCCGGCAGCAGATGATGGAATTGAAAGACGAACCCCACGTGCGTGTTGCGGAACGCGGTGAGCGCCTCGTCCGGCATCGCGCCGATGTCGGTGCCGCCGACGGAGATCGATCCCGAGTCGGCACGGTCGAGCCCGCCAAGCAGATGCAGCAGCGTGCTCTTGCCGACGCCGGACGCGCCCACGACCGCCACCATCTCGCCGCGCTCAACGGACAGATCGAGATCTCTCAGCACGTGCAGGTGCTGGCTTCCGACCTGATAACTTTTGTTGATGTGGCGCGCGGCTAAGAAAGGCATCGTGGGTGGCGTAGGCTGCGTAGGTCGCGTAGGGACGTGGTATACCCACGCGACCCACGCGACCCACGCCACTTACGCGACCCTAGTTTAGTGTCGTTTCACCTGGTCGTAGATGGCGGCCGCGCCGCCGCCGATGGCCGCGCCCGAGAGCGCCCCCTTCTTGCCGCCGATCAAGGCACCCACTCCGGCGCCCGCACCAGCTGAGCCGCCGATCAACAGCGCGCTCTTCTGCCACGACCGCTTCGGCGCCACCTCAGAGGCCACCCGCTGCGTCGAGACGCGACGGACGGGCGCCTGCGCAACCGCGCGCTCGGTGACGTATTGCGTCTGCACTGGATACGGCGCCGGGTACGGCGCGACAGCTCCCGGAGTCGTCGTGCTGTACGGCGACCATCCGTACTGCCCCGGCACTGCCTGACCGAATGCGGGCTGACCGGCCTGCACCAGATATGGCCGCGCGATGCCATCCGGGCCGACCATCATCTGCGTGGTCGGAGCCGCCATCTGGCCGCTGAACGAAGTCCGCGCGCCCAGGTTGTACGACACGAGCATCGCGCCAACCGCCAATGCCCCACCAACTGCTCCAAAAGCTGCTCTCATGGCTGCATCCCCCTGCCGGCCTATACATCAAGGTGGATGCCAGTAATTTTCTTGGGAAATAAGGACTTACGCGGACGGCAATGTCCTGATTGCAGCGCACATCGTCCGGTTATCAGAACAGTGCGTGAACGGTGTTGAGAGAAGTCGGGGAGTCGGGGAGTCAAGGAGTCGGGGGGTCAAGGAGTCGGGGGGTCGGGGTCGTCGTTTCGTGCGGTGGGTCGTCGGTAGGGTCCACCTTCAGGTGGACCGTGATCCCGGTAGGGTCCGCCTTGAGGCGGACCGTGGCTCGGCGCGATTTGCCCTTCGCCCGGGCATGATGAAAAACAATCCCGGCCACCTCAAGGGCTTCAACTACATCGGCCTCCATCGATATTCACTGACATTCTGCACGCAACAGCGTCAGCGACTCTTCACCGATGCCGCCGCCGTCGATTTACTGTTGCAGCAACTTCTGCGCGCTTCGCGCGAGCAGAAGTTTGCTGTTCCTGCGTACTGCTTCATGCCGGATCACCTGCATTTGCTGGTTGAAGGAACCGCCGACGACTCGGACTGCAAGCGGTTCATCAAAGCGTTCAAACAGTACTCGGGGTATTACTATGCGCAGAAGTATCGAAAGGCCTTATGGCAGCGCTATGGGTTCGAGCACGTGCTTCGCGATGAGGAAGTGACAATCGAAGCGGCGAAGTACATTCTCGCGAATCCGGTCCGGGCAGGTCTCGCGCCAACGGTTGAGGAGTACCCGTATGTGGGATCGCTCGTGTACGCGTTGAAAAATTTGATCAGCAGTACGTCCAGCTAAAGCTGGACGCTACCGGGATCACGGTCCGGCTAAAGCCGGACCCTACCGTCATCCCGACGACCCGACGACCCCGACCACCCCCACGACCCCCACGACCCCCACGACCCCCACGCGACCCACGCGACCCACGCGACCTACGTTCCCTATCCGTATCGCAGCGCTTCGACCGGCTTCAATTTCGCGGCCTGGCGCGAGGGATAGATCGTCGCGAGGAAGCAGATGAGGACCGCCGCGAGGACGACGACCGCGAGATCCAGCGGAAGCAGCGTGAAGGGCACGTAGGAAATCTGATAGACCTCACCCATGCCAGGCACCCGCAGGAGTTGATAGCGATTCATCACCCACGAGATGCCGACGCCGGCAGTTGTGCCGATGACGGTGCCGATGAATCCGATGACGAGCCCCTGCAGCATGAAGATGTACATCACGCTGCGCGCCGTGGCCCCCATCGTTTTGAGGATCGCGATGTCGGGCGTCTTCTCCATGACCAGCAGCACGAGCGATGCGACGATGTTGAGCGCCGCGACCATGACGATGAGGCCGATGGTGATCGACACGGCCATCTTCTCGAGCCACAGGGCCTCGAACAACGTACGGTTCATCGTCGTCCAGTCCTGCGTGACGTAGCGGTCGCCCAGGATTTGGGGGATGGAGGCCGCCACGTCCGGCGCCACGTTGATATCGTCGAACGCCAGCTGAATCATCTCGGGCTGCGTCTTGTTCATCATGCGCTGCGCGGCCTCGAGCGAGACGAACCCGAAGGTGTTGTCCACTTCGAAGAGGCCAAGACGGAAGATCCCCGCCACGCGCATCGGCCGCGTGCGCGGCGACATGCCGGTAAACGGATTCAGCGTGCCCGTCGGCGTCAGCAGCGTGATGCGGTCGCCCACGTTCACCCCAAGCTGCTTCGCGAGATCCTGCCCAAGCACGATGCCGTCGTAGTCGTCCTCGTTGCGCGGCTTCAGATCTTCGAGCTTGCCCGCGACCATCGACCTTTCAATGTCGACGACGGTTTTTTCAAGCTCGGGGTCCACGCCTTTGAAGCTGATGAACGCATCCGCGCCGCCTGACGAAGCCATCGCGCGGCCGATGAGCGCAGGGGCGGCGCCGGAAATGCGTGGAATCTTTCGGAGCGCCTCGATCTCGGCGCGATAGTCCGTAATACCTGTGGTCTTGAACACGAACGCGTGCGCGGTGGCGCCGAGAATGCGATCGCGCAGCTCGGTCTGCAGCCCGGTCATCATCGCCATCGCGAGAATGAGCGCGAGGACGCCGACCGTCACGCCCAGCGTGGAGACCACGGAAATGATCGAGATGAACGCCTGGCGACGGCGGCCAAGCAGATAACGGAGCGCGATCTGAAGCTCAAACGGCATCAGGGTTCCGGGGTCCGGGTTCCGGGTTCGATTTCGGCCGCATGTGCGGAAACAGCATGACGTCGCGAATCGACCGGCTGCCGGTCAACAGCATCACGAGGCGATCGACGCCGACGCCTTCGCCCGCCGTCGGCGGCAGCCCGTACTCGAGCGCGCGCACGTAGTCGTCGTCCATCGCGTGCGCTTCCTGATCGCCCTTTGCCTTCTCCTCCAACTGCTGCACGAAGCGATTCCGCTGCTCGATCGGATCGTTCAGCTCGCTGAACGCGTTGGCGATTTCCATCTTACCGACATATAGCTCGAAACGCTCGACCGTGTCGGGATCGCCCGGGCGCTGCTTCGACAGCGGCGATACTTCAGTCGGGAAGTCGTAGACGAAGGTCGGCTGCACGAGCGAATCCTCGACCAGCGTCTCGAAGATCGCCGTCGTGATCTTGCCCGGCCCGAACTTCGGGTCGACGGCCACGCCCAGGCGCGCCGCGAGGCCGCTCACCTTCGCGTGATCGCGCAAGTCTGATTCGGCAACCGGCTGCCCGAGCTTCGTCGACGCGGCATCCGCCGCAGCCTGCCGCAGCGACACGCGGGCGAACGGCGCGCGCAGCGACACCGTTTCTCCCTCGAACTGGATCTCGTCCTTCCCTGTTGCGGCCCTGGCGACAAACGCGATCAGCTCCTCCGTCATCGTCATCAGGTCCTGGTAGTCGCTGTAGGCCTGATAGAACTCGAGCATCGTGAACTCGGGGTTGTGGCGCGTCGAAATACCCTCGTTGCGGAAATTCCTCGCGATCTCGTATACGCGCTCCACGCCGCCCACCACGAGGCGCTTGAGATACAACTCGGGCGCAATCCGCAGAAACAGATCCACATCGAGCGCGTTGTGGTGCGTGCGGAACGGCCGCGCCATCGCGCCACCGGCGATCGGCTGCATCGTCGGCGTCTCGACCTCGAGGTATCCGCGGCTGTCGAGAAATTCGCGGATCGCCGCGAGCGCCTTGCTGCGCACCTGAAACACCTCGCGCGCCTCGGGATTGACGATGAGATCGAGATAGCGCTGGCGATACCGGATTTCGATGTCGGTGAGACCGTGCCACTTCTCCGGCAGCGGCAGGTGGCACTTGGCCAGAAACTCGATGCGCGACGCCCAGATCGTCAGCTCGTTGGTGCGCGTGCGGAACAGATGCCCTTCGACGCCGATGACGTCGCCGAAGTCGAGCAGGCGGAAGATCTCGAAGTCGCGCTCCGACAGCGAGTCTTTCTTGATGTATAGCTGGATGCGGAAGCGCCCGTCGGACAGCACCAGAAAATTCGCCTTGCCGAAGTTGCGAATGCCGAGGATGCGGCCGCTGGTCGTCGTGTCGATACGCGTGGCTTCGAGGTCGGGGCCGGTCTTCTCGCCGTGGGCGCGAACGAGGTCGGTGATGGTCGCCGTGCGATCGAAGCGATGGGGATAGGGATTGACGCCGAGCTCGCTCAGTTTCGCGAGATTCGCGCGGCGCTGCTGGATCTGTTCGTCTTCAGTTGACATTCGGCGAAATCATATCAGGCCAGCAGCCCGGAGAATGGGCCCTGTCATTGCATTTTTTTCTTTACCGCATCAAGGATGCCGTTCACGAATTTCACCGACTCTTCCCCGCTGAACGTTTTCGCGAGCTCGAGCGCTTCGTTGATGACGACGTTGCGCGGCGTGGAGCCGTCGAGAAACTCGCTGATCGCGAGCCTCAGAATGATCCGATCGAGCGCCGCCATCCGCGACAGGCGCCAGTGCTCCGCCGTCTCGACGATGATCGGATCGACCTTCTCGCGATTGGCCATGGTGAGGCGGACCAGCTGCGCGGCGAAGATGCGAACGCTTTCTGGCGCGCCTTCGGAGCCGGGCAGGTTCGCCGACCAGAACGTCCGCAGCACGTCTTCGGCGTCGGCCTGCCCCACTTCGCACTGATAGAGAATCTGCACCGCGGCCTCGCGGGCGCGATGGCGGATGCGGTGCTTCGTTCCGGAGGCAGGTGCGTCGGTTCCGCTCATGCCTTCACGCTGTTGGTCGGCGTCGGCTGCCGCAACGTGCGCTGCAGCGTCGCCATCTCCACCGCCGCGATCGCGGCTTCCCAGCCCTTGTTCGCCGGACCGTCACCCGCCCGCTCGAGCGCCTCCTCGACCGAGTTCGTCGTCAGCACGCCAAAGGTCATCGGTACGCCGGTCGCCGCCGCGGCATCGGTGATGCCGTGCGCGCAGGCCGATGCGATGTACTCGAAATGCGCTGTTGCGCCGCGAATGAGGCAGCCCAGGCAGATAACCGCCGCGACATTTCCCCGCGCGGCCGCTTCTCTGGCGGCGAACGGAATCTCGAATGCGCCCGGCACCTTGATGACGCAGATGTCGTCGCTGAGAATCCCGGCCGAATCGAGCCCTTCGAGCGCGCCACTCTCCAGGCGATCGGTGACGAAGTCGTTGAACTTCGACACGACGATCGCGAACTTCAAACCCGGCGCTTTCTGCGAGCCTTCGATCGTCAGCATGGCTTCGTAATCTTCCAATCTCCCAATCTACCGACCTGCCAATTTCCGAATTGTACCCCACGCCCCCACGGCGCTCGCGCCGACGATCGAGCCGATTGCGTCAGCCGCCATGTCGAGCACCTCGAACGATCGGCCGGGTGTGTAGAGCTGGTGATATTCGTCGGTCACCCCGTACGCCGACGAAATCAGGATGGCACCCACGACAGCGCGCCAAGAGACATCGCGCAGCCCTCGGCCGGTCGCCCGCGCGGTCAGCGCGCCGAGCCCCGCATAGGCGGCGATGTGCACGTCGTAAAAGGAGAAATCCGCCGGCGGGGATGGGAGCGTGGAGAGCGACGAGAATCCGAACAGCATCGCCATGTAGGCGATGACCGGAAGCCAGAGCGACACTACACTGGAAACGGAAACATCAGCCAGCCGATTACCAGCGCGGCCGCCAGCATCCCGCCGAACATCTTCGCGCCGATGACGAGCTGCTCGCGCGGGTCCTCACGCAGCAGCCCGGCGAACACGGACGCGACGCACATGGAAAAGATCAGCATCAATACAAAATGACTCTGCATCATTTCCGTCCCATGGAGATATCGAACGCGTCGATGACGACGAGCGCGTTCAACAGGCCGGCGACGATGAGAAACGTGTTGCCGTACTCGTAGGTGACGGCAATCACGTTGCCGGCGCCGTACCCCATCGCGCGCGCCACGATGTAAGGCACGCCGATGCCCATGTCCGCAAGCGCCGCGAGCGCGACCAGCGGCTGCGAGAATTCGACAGGGAAAATCCGTCCCTCGAGGTACAGCCCCAGCGCGAACATCACGGGGAGCACGGCCAGAAAGATGAGGCCTTTGCGGCGTCCGAGCCAGAGATGCCCGAGGCCTGGCACGAGCAGGCCGGCTGCGCAGACGAGCACGTGATTGGGTGATTGCGATCGAATCGCTGCGGTCGCCGGCACCGGTGCAGTTTACCCCAAACTCTCTGATGCTAAACTTCGTCGGTTATGTCCACGAGCGCGAGCCTCCACACCGACGATGCACTCACGCGCGGGCGCTTCGTGCGCGCGCTCGCCGGAGTCGCCGCGATTGCCGGCGCCATCCTGATGATCGAGCTGGCGCTCACGCGCATCTTCTCGGTCACGATGTATTACCACTTCGCGTTCCTCGCCATTTCGATCGCGCTCTTCGGCCTCAGCGCGAGCGGCGTGTACGTGTACGTGATGCGCCGCAGCTTCGACACGCGCTCGACCGGAAGCCTGCTGACGCTGCACTCGCTGCTGTTCGCCGCCGCCACCGTGCTGGCGCTCGCCGCGCTCGTCCGCATCCGCGTCGGGCTGAATTATTCGCACGAGAATCTCGTGAAGATGATCGCCATCTACACGCTGGCCGCGCTGCCGTTCTTTTTCGGCGGCGCCGTCATCTCTCTCGCGATCACGCGCCTGCGAAAGCAGGTCAACGTCGTCTACGGCGCGGATCTCATCGGCGCCGCCGTGGGCTGCCTGCTGCTGCTGCCGCTGTTGAATCGCTTCGGCGCGCCGGGCGTCGTGCTGCTGGCCGCCGTGCTCGGCGGCGCTGCCGCGCTGCTCTTCTCGCCTGCCGCGACGATGGCGCGCACGGCGGCGATCGCCGCGCTGGCGGTCGGCATTCCCGGCGGTTTGCAGCTGATGGGGTCGGCGCCCTTCGACGTCACCAACACGAAAGGGCACGACGACGACACGGTGCTCTTCGCGAAGTGGAATTCGTTTTCACGCGTGGCCGTGTACGACCGGTCGCACGGCGACTGGTCGCTCAGCTCGCTCTACAAGGGCGAGAAGCCCGAGACGCGCTTCATGGATATCGACTCGGCGGCCTCGACGCCGATCGTCCGTTTCGACGGAGACCTGTCGAAGGTCGAATACCTCAAGTACGAGCTCACAGGGCTCGCCTTTCACCTGATGGAGGGGAGAGGGGAGAGGGAAGAGGGAAGATCTTCCCTCACCCCTCGCCCCTCGCCCCTGACCGGGAACGGGTTTACCACGCTGGTCATCGGCCCGGGCGGCGGCCGCGATCTGCTGACGGCGCTCGTCTTCGGCGCGGGGCGCGTTGACGGCGTCGAGGTGAACCCCATCATCGCGAACGACGTCATGCTCGGACGGTTCAAGGACTTCTCGGGCTCGATTTACGCGAACCCGAAAGTGCACGTCGTCGTCGACGACGGCCGCAGCTATATCCGGCGTTCGAACGAGCGCTACGATGTCATTCAGGCCTCGCTCGTCGACACATGGGCCGCAACCGCGGCCGGCGCGTACACGCTGACCGAGAACACGCTCTACACGAAGGAAGCCTTCGAGGATTACTACGATCATCTGACCCCGCGCGGCGTCCTGACGATTACGCGGTGGGTGTTCGACGGCCTGCGGCTCGTGTCGCTCGCGCAGGCGGCGTGCGAAAGCCGCGGATGCTCGGCGGCCAACCACATGGCCATCGTGCAGCAGGATCGCGTGGCGACGTTCCTGTTGAAGAAGTCGGCCTTTACCGGGGAAGAGGTCGAGCATCTGCGCGCGACGTCGAACAGCCTCGGGTTCACGGTGTTGTACGCGCCAGGGCAAACCGACACGGGCAACGACTACGCGAAGCTCGTCCTCGCGCCCGACAGGCAGGCGTTCTACGACGCCTACCATCACGACGTCTCGCCGACGACCGACAACCGCCCGTTCTTTTTTCACACGACCAAAATAGGAGATCAGTTCCAGACCGCTTTCGGCCGCAGCATGCTCTTCGGGAACGGCCTGAGCGCGCTGATGACGCTGATGGCGATCTCCGTCACGTTCGTCACGCTGTTCGTCGTGGGGCCCCTCGTGCTGTCGGGCAGCGAGCTGCGCGGCAGTCACTGGCCGCGCTGGCTCGGGTACTTCGGCATGCTCGGCGCCGGGTTCATGCTGATCGAGGTGGCGCTGCTGCAGCGGTTCGTGCTGTTGCTCGGCCATCCGGTCTACTCGCTGACCGTCACGCTCTTTTCCGTGCTGCTCGGGACGGGCATCGGCAGCCTCGTCAGCCGGCGCATCGGCGATGCCACACTGCGGCGCACCATCCAGTTCGTGCTGCTCGGTATCGTCGGCGTGGGGATTCTCGCCATTGTCGCGCTGCCACCCATCATCCGTGCCGCGATCAGCGCCTCGCACGCCCAGCGCATCGCGCTCACGGTTTTGCTCATCGCGCCTGCAGGCGTGCTCATGGGGATGCCGTTGCCGGCGGGGATTCGGCTGATGGCCGCCCGTGACTCGGCCCTTGTACCCTGGGCGTGGGGGATGAACGGCGCCTTGTCGGTCATCGGCGCCACCCTGGCGGTGTTTATCGGCATGAACTGGGGCTTCTCGGTCACGCTGATGACCGGCGCCGCCATTTACCTGACGGCCGCTGTACTTTTGAGGAAGTAGTACCGATAACAGGCTCGGTGACACGAGCCGCTTCCCCAGCGCTTTCCCGCCCCTCCGACGCAGGGCCTGGAGTCCTCGAAGAGCTGCGGGCGTTCCAATGGAACGGCCGACGCACGACGCGTGCGGTGACGAGCGTCGGCCTCGCGAAGAAGCGGCCCATCGTCGTCGAGACGTTCGTCAACGAATTCTGGACGAGCAAGCAGCGCGCCGCGCACAGCCTGCATGAGGTCTCCTATCGCGCCTGCTTCAAGCCGCAGCTGCCGCGGTTTTTCATCGATCGATTCACCGCGCCCGGCGACGTCGTGTACGACCCGTTCATGGGTCGCGGCACCACGGTCATCGAAGCCGCGCTCGCGGGGCGCACACCCGCTGGATGCGACATCAATCCGCTGAGCGCGATGCTCGCACAGCCGCGCCTGTCTCCGCCGACGGCCGACGAGGTGGCCCACAGGCTTGGGGCGCTCGATCTCTCGTTCGGGGCGTCCTATCCGGCGGAGCTCGAGGCGTTCTATCACCCCGAGACGCTCCGCGACATCTGCGCGCTGCGCGAATACCTGCTGGCGCGCGACCGCGACGGATCGCTCGACGGCGTCGACCGCTGGATCCGGATGGTGGCCGTCAACCGGCTGACCGGACACTCTCCCGGGTTCTTCTCCGTCTACACGCTGCCGCCGAACCAGGCGACGTCGGTGGATGCGCAGATCAGGATTAACGCGCGCCGCAAGCAGGTGCCGCCGCGGCGCGACGTGCGCGCGCTCATCCTCGCGAAGACGCACTCGCTCCTCACCGACTGCGACGCCGCGACGCGCGCCACGCTCTTGCGGTCGGCCAACCGCGCGGCGCTGCTGACGCGCCCCGCGCACTCGACGCCGCAGCTGAAGGCCGGCTCAGTGAGCCTGGCCGTGACGTCGCCGCCGTTTCTCGACGTGGTGAATTACGCGGGAGACAACTGGCTGCGCGGATGGTTCTGCGGCATCGACACGTCGGCCGTCGAGATCTCGATGCACCGGAAAGTGACCGACTGGCAGGCGGCGATGACGTGCGTATTCCGCGAGCTTGCGCGCGTGCTGCGGCCCGGCGGCCACGTGGCGTTCGAGGTGGGCGAAGTGCGCGGCGGCACGGTGAAGCTCGAAGAGGCCGTGCTGCCCTGCGGCGTCGCATCCGGGCTGGAGCCGCTGCTGGTCGTCATCAACGCGCAGCAGTTCACCAAGACGGCGAACTGCTGGGGCGTCCGCAACAACTCGAAGGGGACCAACACGAACCGGATTGTGGTGTTTCGGAAGGCGTAGCCACAAAACAGAAGCTCAGAAGATCAAAAGGTTGGAAGAATTTTCAAAAGAATTTCTTCTGACCTTCTGACCTTCTGTTTTTATTTTTTGTAGCTGCGAACCGCTTCTTCTTCGGAATCGAACGTCTCGAACACCGTCAGCAGCTTCGTGATCGACAGAAGATCCTGCAGCTTCTTGGTCACGTTCGCGAGCTTCAGCGACCCGCCTTCACGCGTCACCGTGGTGTACGCGCTCACAATCGCCCCAAGTCCTGCGCTGTCGACGTACGACACCTGCGCGAGATTGAAGAGGATGTTCTTCTTGTTCTGATGCAAGAGGCTTTGCAGCTTGTCTTTCAACAGGTTGCCGTCCTCGCCGAGGGTGATTTTTCCGGAAAGATCGAGGACCGTCACTGCTCCCGATTCCCGCTCTGCTATCTGCATTACTCGCTCCTTGTCCGCGCGTTGATAGGGAGCGAGAGAATATCAGAAACAAACGGGGTGGGGCAAAAAACAGCCGGATTTATGCGTTTTCGGTGCGCGAGGACAGCGACCGGCGGCCGACGGGCATCGCCTGCAGTGTCCGGAAGACCCACTCGGAGGCGACGAGGCCGAACGGACGGCCGAAGATGAACGTCCCGAGGCTCGAGTACGTGAGGGCCGCGGCGGCAGCCGACGGCCAATAGGCGAAGCCGGCGAGACCGCCGCCAACGCCGAGGCCCAGCACGACCGACGCGTCGATGGCGATGCCAAGCAGGCGTGCGCGATGGCGCCCGAAGAACCCGGGCGCCGCGGCGGCGGCGCGGTCGCTGGAACGGCGATGCTCCGGCGCCGGCAGATCTTCCCAGGTGAGGTCGTGCGCGATGATGTGCGCTTTCTCGCGAATCACCCGCTCCGCGCGGCGATCGCCCCACTCAGGGAACAGACGGCAGAATTCGTTGACGACGTCGGCGGCGTCCATACCGACGCGCTCGGCGTAGTCGCGCACGTAGCTGCGCGCGAAGACGCGCTTGGGCCAGCGGGCCAGGTTTCCGTCTTCCAGCGCCTCCCAGAGCTCTGAGCTGAGCTTCGTCTCGGCAGACAGTTGGGTGAGGGTGACGCCCTTTCGCTCGCGGGCTGCCCGGAGGACCGGGCCGAAGGTTTCCTTCTCGAGTCGCACGTACTGTACCGAAGCAAAAACGCGTCCAACGAAATCACGGGCAAAACTGGACCTCTTTGAAGAAAATCCCGCAGAAATTGCACAGTGCTAGCACGCGTCATTACAATACCGGCCAGATGGATAGTCATAACAAGCTGGCGATTTTGTGTGGGGGCGGCCCCGCGCCCGGTCTCAACAGCGTCATTGCCGCGGCGACGATTCGCGCCCGGCTGGAAGGGGTCGACGTCATCGGGCTCCGCGACGGGTTCGAATGGATTATGCAGGGGGACATCGACCACACCGTCCCGCTCACCATCGAAGGCGTCAGCCGGATTCACTTTCGCGGCGGGTCGCACATCGGCATCGCGCGCGCCAACCCTTCGAAGAGTCCCGCGCTGCTCGAGAACACGGTGCAGTCGCTGCTCCGCTTGAATGTGTCGCAGCTGATCACCATCGGCGGAGACGACACCGCGTTCTCGGCGATGAAGCTGGCCGACCACGGCGAGGGGCGCCTGCGCGTCGTGCACGTGCCGAAGACGATCGACAACGATCTCGATCTGCCGCCGCACATCGACACGTTCGGCTTCCAGACGGCGCGCCACTACGGCGTCGAGATCGTCAAGAACCTCATGGTCGACGCGAAGACGACGTCGCGCTGGTACATCGTGATTGCGATGGGGCGCACCGCCGGCCACTTGAGCCTCGGCATCGCCAAGGCCGCGGGCGCGACGCTGTCGTTGATCCCGGAAGAATTCTCCGCGCCGCTCAGGTTGAAGGTGCTCGTCGACACGCTCGTCGGCGCGATCATCAAGCGCATGAGCTACGGACGCCGCGATGGCGTGGCGGTGATCGGTGAAGGCGTCGTGCTGCACCTCAGCGAAGACGATCTCGCCGAGCTCAAGGGCGTCGAGCGCGACGAGCACGGCCACGTGCGCATCGCGGAGATCAACATCGGTGAAATCCTGAAGGCGCAGATCTCCCTGCGGCTGAAGGAGTTCGGCCTCAAGTCGACGCTCGTCGCCAAGAACATCGGCTACGAGCTGCGCTGCGCCGATCCCATCCCGTTCGACATGGAATACACGCGCGATCTCGGCTACTGCGCGGCGAAGTACGTGTTATCGGGTGGCTCGAAGGCGATGGTCTCGATGCAGGCGGGCCGGTTCGTGCCGATTCCGTTCAAGGACATGCTCGACCCGAAAACGGGCCGCGCGAAGACGCGCCTCGTCGACATCGACTCGACGCGCTATCACATCGCGCGGCGCTACATGATTCGGCTGCGGAAGGACGACTTCCACGATCCGCACGACCTGGCGAAACTCGCCGCGACGGCCGGCCTCTCGAACGACGAATTCCGCAAGGAGTTCGAGTACCTCGTCGTCAACGATCCGCCGGCGGCGCTCTGGAAGGACGGATCCGAGTTTAAATAAAAACCTGTCGGGATTAGGGATTGGGGATTAGGGATTCGCGCGTGAGACGCTGACGCATGCCGAAGGACTACATCAATCCATCGACGTTGTATAGACAGCTCATCGGGGGCACCGACTTGGCGGCTCAAGCGAAACAGGCCTTTCGGAATATCCAAACCGTCGTCGAGGCAAGCGGAGGGACCATCAGCAACGTGGTCAGCCTGCGTATCTACGTCGTAGACTACCCGCCGGAAAAGGCTGAAGCCGTCGGCAACGCACTTCGAGAGTCCTTCAGTGGCCCCGCCAGGCCGGCCGCGACACTGAACTCTCGGAGCCCTTGGACGACGCCTAATCCCCAATCCCTGCTGTTAAACGACATCGAAGTGGGTAAGCTTCTTGAATTCATTGAAGCGCGCGCCGATTTCGTCCTTCGTCAGGCGCAGCAGGCGATCGACGCTGAAATCCTCGACCGCAAATGACGCGAGCGTGCTGCCGTAAATGATCGCTCTCGCGAGCGAGGCTTCGTCGACCGCGTCGCACGAGGCCAGATAGCCGAGAAACCCGCCGGCGAACGTATCGCCGGCGCCGGTCGGATCGAACACCTCCTCGAGCGGCATCGCGGGCGCGGCGAAGAAGCCGCCGCCCTCGCGCGTCATCAGCACGCCGTGCTCACCGCGCTTGATGACGAGCGTTTTCGGGCCCATGGCCTGGACCTTGCGCGCCGCTTTCACGAGGTTGGCCTCTCCGGCCAGCTCCCGCGCTTCCGAGTCGTTGATCAACAGCACGTCGACCTGTTTCAGTACCTGTTTCAGCTCGTCCGGTGTCCGCTCAATCCAGTAGTTCATCGTGTCCGCGCCGACCAGCCTCGGCGTCTGCACGTGATTGAGCACGTCGATCTGCAGCGTCGGATGGATGTTTCCGAGGAAGACGAACGGCGAGCTCGTGTGGGCCGCCGGAATCTTCGGCGTGAACCTCTCGAACACGTTCAGATGCGTGTAGATCGTCTCGCGGCTGTTCAAATCGAAGCCGTACTCCCCTTTCCACCGAAAGGTTTCGCCCGGCACCTTCTCGAGGCCGGCGAGATCGATCTGGCGTCCGCCGAAGACCTTCTCGACGTTCGCGCCGAAATCCTCACCGACAACCGCCACGATGCGCACCTCGGTGAAGAACGACGCGGCGATGGCGAAATACGTGGCGGCGCCGCCGACGACGCGGTTGGCCTCGCCAAACGGAGTCTTAATTGAGTCGAATGCGACAGAACCAACAGCAAGAATCGGATTCATGAAAGGTATTTTCCAATGATCGGCGCCAGGTCTTTCTTGACCTGCGCGGGCACGGCCTCGGGCCGCGTGATGAGCGCAAATTTGAGAGCCGACCCGCACTCGCACGAGCGCGCGACCGGCAGCTTGGTGATGGCCTCGGCGATGGCGCGCTGAGCGGTCTCGGCGTTTTTCATGAGCGTCTGGACGATCATGTCCACGGTCACCGAGTCGTGGTCCGGATGCCAGCAGTCGTAATCGGTGACCAGCGCGAGCGTGACGTAACATATCTCCGCTTCGCGCGCGAGCTTCGCTTCCTGCAGGTTCGTCATGCCGATGATATCCATCCCCCACGTGCGGTACAGCTTCGACTCGGCGAGCGTGGAGAACTGCGGTCCTTCCATGCACACATAGGTGCCGCCGCGGTGCACGTTCGCGCCGACGGCCGCAACCGCATCGGCGCCGACCTTCGCGAGCTCGGGGCAAATCGGATGCGCAAACGCGACATGCGCGGCGAGCCCGTTGCCGAAAAACGTGCTGATGCGGCCCTTCGTGCGATCGAAGAATTGATCGGGCACGACGATGTCGAGCGGCGGGTATTCCTGTTTCAGGCTGCCGACCGCGCTGGCGGAGATGAGGCGCTCGACGCCGAGCAGCTTGAACCCGAAGATGTTCGCGCGAAAGTTCAGCTCGGACGGAAGCAGGCGGTGGCCCGCGCCATGCCGCGCCAGAAACGCCACGCGCTTGCCGCGCAGCGTGCCAGTCACATACGGGCCCGACGGATCGCCGAACGGGGTCTTCACGGTCTTCTCTTCGCGGTCGGTCAGCTCGGCCATGTCGTACAGGCCGCTGCCGCCGATGACACCTATCTGAACGTTCATGTCTCTCCTCGTTCACCGTTCACCGTTCACCGTTCACCGTTCACCGTTCGCCGTTCGCCGTTCGCCGTTTTACGGTAAACGGTCGACGGTAAACGGCAAACGGCTATGCCACTTTCTCTATGTACCTCTTCCCGTCCTTTTCGCGAATGTATCCGGCCGCGATGTCCGGATCGTGCTCGAACAGGATCAGGTACTCGCGCTCGATGGCTTCTCGCAGGAAGGCTCGCTTGAAGTTGAGCGTGTCGAGCGGGAACAGATCGTAGCCCATCACCCACACTTCTGGAAGGTGCGCGGCCGTCGGCAGCAGGTCGGCCACGAAGACCGCGGTCTTGCCGGCCGATTCGATCAGCACCATCTGGTGGTGCATCGTATGGCCGCCGGTGCGGCGTACCCGCACCCCCGGCACGATCGCCACATCGTCGTCGACGAGCTGCAGGACGTTATTATCGGCCAACGGCTTGTAGTTCTCGAGAAAATAGCTGCCCTTCGTGCGCTCGTTCGGGTGCATCGCATCCTCGAACTCGCCGCGGCGGACGATGTACTGCGCGCGCGGGAATCGCGGCCTCACCGTGCCGTCGGGCGTCCGCTCGGTGAATCCGCCGGCGTGATCGAAGTGCAGATGCGTGGCCAGCACGACGTCGATGGCGTCGGGTGAAACACCAGCCGCCCGCAGGGAGTGCTGAAGGTTGTAATCGCGCTCGAAGCGATAAATCTCCGCCTGCTTCGGCGTCATCTTGTCGCCAGAGCCGGCGTCGATGAGCATCGTCTGCGCACCGCGCAGCAGGATGCAGCGCATCGCCATCCGGATGCGATTGCGTTCGTCCGGCGGTGCCTTCTTCTCCCAGAACGTCTTCGGCACGACGCCGAACATTGCGCCGCCGTCGAGATAGAAGAAGCCGTCCGAGATGGTGACGATGTCGATGTCGCCGAGGCGGATCGTTTTCGGCAGCTCTGGAGCAGGGCTCGTCGCCGCAACCTGCTTCAGCTCCACCAGCACGCCCTGCGCGCTCGACGGATGAATGAACGCGACCGTCGCGCCCTCGGCACCGGGTCGCGGTTCTTCGTCGATGAGACGGACGTTGCGCTGCCGCAGTTCAGCCAGCGCCGCGCGAATGTCGTCGACCCTCAGCGTGATGTGATGCAGTCCGGGGCCCCGCTTCTCGAGAAACCTGGCGATTGGCGAATCGGGTGCCGTGGCCTGGAGGAGCTCGAGAGAGGATGGTCCGGTCGAGACAAATTGCGCGCGCACGCGCTGCGATGGCACCTCTTCAGCCGTCTCGACGTGAAGGCCGAGCGCGTCGCGGAAGAACACGAGCGACGCCTCCAGGTCCTTCACCGCAATGCCGACGTGGTCCAGGATCGCTTTCATGACGTCCCGCCCAGGAGCTCGTCAGCCGCGGAATACGGGTCCACAGCGCGCGCGGCGATGCGTTCCACCAGCCTGGCCATTTCTCCAGCCGTCACGCGCGATTCGATGCGCCGCATCAGGCGCGCGGCGAGGATAGCGCGCAGCTGCGTTTCGGCACGCGCGCGCCGCCGCGATTCGATCGTCGCTCCACGCAATCCGAACTCGTCGATGGTGCGAATGAGATCGTCGAGTCCGCGGCCGGCCGTCGCTTCGGTGCGGACGATGGCCGGGCGCCACTCTCCTTCGGCATATGTGTGCAAACCAAGCACAGACTCCACTTCAGCCACCGCGCGATCGGCGCCGTCGCGATCGGCCTTGTTCACGACGAACACGTCGGCAATCTCCATCACGCCGGCCTTCAGCGCCTGCACGTCGTCTCCCATGCCGGGCACGAGCACGAGCACTGAGACGTCGGCGGTGCGGGCGATGTCGACCTCATCCTGCCCCACGCCCACCGTTTCAATGGCCACGATGTCTTTGCCGGCCGCGTCGAGGACGAGCGCGGCGTCGGTCGTCGCGCGTGCCAGGCCGCCGAGATGCCCGCGCGTGGCCATGCTGCGGATGAATACGCCGGCATCCTGCGCGTGCGCCTGCATGCGCACGCGATCGCCGAGCATCGCGCCGCCGCTGAACGGGCTGGTGGGATCGACGGCGAGCACGCCGACAGCCTTGCCGGCCGCGCGCCACCGCGAGACGAGGCCGTCGACCAGCGTGCTCTTGCCCGCGCCCGGCGCGCCGGTGATGCCGACGAGAAACGCGCGTCCGGATCGCGCGAACAGCTCGCGCACGAGCGCGGGGCCTCCTTCCGCGTCGTTCTCGACGAGCGAGATGCCGCGCGCGATACCGCGTGCGTCGCCGGAGACGATCAAATCTGCGAGAGCGGACAACCCGCGGAATTTATCATGCTGCGACCGTATGCCTGAAATATCTCAGGAGATCAGGAGATTAGGAGGCACGGGGACACGGAGACGCACAGAGAAAGCATGCATTTCTCCGTGGGCGGCGTCAGCGGGCTCCGTGGCAGCCGTCGACGCGCGCCGTAGGCGCGCTCGCGCGAACACAAGAGCGGGAAATACAAGAAGCTCACGAACGCAGGCCTTCTTGTATTTTCCGTTCTTGTGTTCGCGCGCGTTGGCCGCAAAACGGCCAACGCCGTCGACGGCTGCCCGTGTCTCCGTGTTGAGAATTCCTTCGTGTCTTCGTGTCTTCGTCGATGCATCACCTAGCCGCCTAATCTCTTGATCTCCTGTTCCCATCGGGGGCTTGTACTCTGCAACGGGACTGGTACAATGCCAGAACCATGAAGATGCGACTTGCTGTTCTCGCTCTCACGCTGATCGCCGTCGCGCCGTCGATCGCGCGTGCCGACGCGACCGCGTTCGTCGGCCGCAACACGGCCGGCGACGATCGCGCGATGACGCGCGGCTTCGCTGCCGGCGTCAGCCTGCTCGTCGTCGGGTTCGAGTTCGAGTACGCCAACTCCGCCGAAGACCTGACCACGGGCACGCCCGCGCTGCGCACGACCTCAGGCAACGTCTTCGCGCAGACCTTCGGCCTGCCGGGCTTTCAACTGTATGCGACGACCGGCGCGGGGATTTATCGCGAGAAGCTTGGGAACGATCAGGAAACAGCGTTCCTGTTGAACAACGGCGGCGGCGTGAAGATCAACCTGGCCGGCCCGATCCGCGTGCGCGTGGACTATCGCGTGTTCACGCTCAGAGGCACTCCAAGACACAAGAACGTCCAGCGGATTTATGCGGGACTGAATCTCGCATTCTGAAAGGGGTAAGGGGCAAGGGGTAATTGCCCCTCGCCCTTCACCCCTTGCCCCTACTCTGGTTCTGTTATTTCCCGAAGTCGTTGACCAGATCCAGCGGGATGACGACCTGGCCCTGCGTCGGGGACAGTGATCCGGCGTATGCGTCGAAAATCGCCCGCGCTTCCTGCGGCTGTGTTTCAGCCAGGATCGCGCCCACCGCATAGTCCACGTTCTTGACCGACGGCGACATGATCATCGCGTACACCTGACCTGCGGCGCCGGCCCCTGCCTTGAAGAGCTTCCAGGATGCGGCCTGCTCCTTCCGTTCGGGCTTCTCGCTCTTCTGGAGGCCTTGCTTGATCTTCTGCATCGCCTCTTCGAACTGAGCGGTCTTCTCGGGCTGCACGTAGATGAGGATAAGTCCGGCGTCGCCGTTGAAATGCCGAGGCGGCGGAGGAGCGGGCGCTTGAGCCGACGCGCTATGGGCTGCCAAAACCAAGGCCGCAATCATCAACGAATTGCGTGCCGTAAGAACTCTGAGTCGCATTCACTCCTCCTTAGTTGTCGAACGGGGGATTAATATTTACCGTTACGCCCCACAAACTCAAGTCTAAACGAACACCGACATCACCTCGTTGGCCAGAAGCATCCCCGGACGGGTCAATTTCAGGCGTCCCTCCTGTCTTAACAGGATGCCGGCATCCAGAAACGGCGAGAGACGCTCGCCAAACCGCCCCCAGACATCAACGCCATACCGCGACGACAGGAGGTCGGTATCGACGCCGCCGCTCAGGCGAAGTCCGGTAAACAGCGCGTCGCCCAGCTGCTCGTCGGTGCTCAGGGCGCGCCGATCGACGATGACCGATTCGCCGGCGCCGACTTTGTGCGTGTACTCCTCTGTCGACGCGATGTTGCGCCAGCGCGCGCCGCGCCACGTGGAATGCGCACCCGGGCCGAACCCCAGCCACGCGCCGTCGGTCCAGTACTTCACGTTGTGGCGCGATTGGCGGCCCGCGCGGCAGACGTTCGAGATCTCGTACTGCTCGTAGCCCGCGGCATCGAGCCTTGCCAGTGCCGACTCGTACATCTCAGCCGCAGCGTCATCGGATTGCTGCGTCCAGCCATGGCGATCGATCTCCTGCTTGAGCGGCAGATGCGGGTAGACCTCCAGGATATAGAGCGACAGATGATCCGCATTCACGCTGATGGCCGCATCGACGGATGCAAGCCATTGCGCCACGTCCTGGCCTGGCAGCCACATCATGAGGTCGATGCTGACGTTGTCGAACCCGGCCGCGCGCGCCGATTCGACCGCCTGCACCGCGCATCTCGACGAGTGCAGACGCCCCAGGCGCTTCAGCTCTTCGTCGAGGAATGACTGGACGCCGAAGCTCAGACGATTGACACCGGCGCTGCGAAATTGTTCCAGCGTGCCGGCGGTGACCGTTTCGGGATTCGCCTCGAGGGTAATCTCGGCGTCTGCGGTGAGCCCGAGCGAACGGCGGCTCTCGTCGACGATCGATGTGATCTCGGCCGGCGTGAGAAGAGACGGCGTGCCGCCTCCGAAGTACAACGTGTCAGGGGCAAGGGGAAAGGGGTAAGGGGTAATTGCCCCTCGCCCCTCGCCCCTCACCCCTTCGCGCATCTCCCTCAGCAACGCCTCGACAAACCGCGATTTCAGCGATTCGTCGAAGAGGCCTCGATTGAAGTTGCAGTAATTGCAGATGGAGCTGCAGAAGGGAACGTGAACGTACAACCCAGGGATTGGGGATTGGGGATTAGGGATTAGGCTTGGAGCCCGCACGACCACCAGACCACTTTAGATCGGCTTTGCCGTCACCGCCACGCATCTGCGCCTTGGCCTGACGATTCCCGCGGCTGACCTGCTCGAGCTTGCCTCGCATGCGGCGCTCTTCCCAGTTGCGCTTCAACGCCGGCACCCCTTCGTTGGACAGCAGCATCCGGTAGTCGGCCCCTTCGAGATCGAGAAAATCGCACATCTCGTGCAGGCGCGAGCGCATGCGGAAGCCGATGCGGTCGTGGAGCGTCACGATCGTGGGGCTCGAGTCGGGCGGCAAATCGGGATAGTTCGACGTGAAAATCGTCGCGCGCCGCTCGTTGTAGCGCGTGTTGACGATGAGGTTCAGCGTTTCTTCGACCCATTCCGACGTCTTTTCCGCGCCGAGATCGTCCAGCACGAGGAGGTCGGCCTCCATCACCGGCCGCAGCACGTCGAGCTCCGTCGTCTTGTTGGCGTCG
>CAYHHH010000071.1:0-7732 GCA_964356125.1 uncultured Bifidobacteriaceae bacterium
TGGGGCATCGGCGACGTCAACAGGAAATCCGTTGAGGGTACGGTCGCCGCGCTCTACTCGCCTCGCGGCACCGATGATTTCACGATGGGCACGACCAACGCGCTCATCTGCTGGGCGTTCGGTGCCTGGCTCTACTAAGCCGCTAACCGCCGACGTGCTTGCGGATAATTGCGGGAAGCTGGCGGGTGCTGACGGGCTTGGCGACGAACTCGGAGAAGCCGGCTTCGCGCGCGCGCTCGGCGTCGCCGTGCTTGCCGTAGGCAGTCAGCGCGATGACCGGAATGTGACTCGTCGCGATGTTCTTCTTGAGGCGGCGCGTCAGCTCCCATCCGTCCATGCCGGGCAGCTGAATGTCCATCAGTATCAGCGCGGGGTCTGCGTCCTTCAACACATCGAACGTCGACATGGCATCAACCGCCGTGACGACGGTGAACCCGTTGGACTCGAGGAGTGCGCGCGCCAGCGTGAGGATCACGCGCCAAATCAGAATCGTGATAGCCGAATCCACGTATCTGCACGTGACCAACTTTTGGTGGCGAGCTCTTCGCGATAGATGCGTTCGGCGTCGGCGTAGCGCTTCGCCTCGAGCAGCGCGGCGCCGAGCCAGTGGCGCGCGGCAAACGGCAGCGGCTCCGGCTCGTCGTAGGCCATCTCATCCTCGATGGCGGCGGCGCGCTCGAAGACGGCGATGGCGCCTGCGAGATCGCCCGCGCTCCACAACATTTCCCCCTCGAGAATGCCGGCGACGGTTCCGAGCAGCTGCTTCGCGGTATGGAACCGGAAGACCGCCTTCGACGTCTCCGCCGCTTTCCTGACACGGTCGAGATAGACCTTCGCGAAGTCGGCGTTGCCTGTTTTCAGCTGCGAGTACCCCTGGCAAAATCCCACAACCCGCCGAGCAGCTCGTCGTTCGGGCGGTTCTTCACGTCGAGCACTTCGTCGAAGCGGCCGAACCGGATCATCGTGAGGACCTGATAGAACGAATCGCCCGTGAGCTTCGCGTAGTCTTTCGCGAGAATCCGCTCGAGCACGCGGTGCAGCCGCCGCACGCTCGGGCTCGTGACGTCGCGCGTGCCGCGCCGCGGCTCGAGCAGGAACAGCGCGTCGGCGTGGAGCGTGGCCGCCTCGAGATCGTCGGGATAGGTATCGGCGACGCGCCCCATCGCTTCGGCGTAGGCCTTGTCCCGATCGACGCGCTTCGCGGGATCGAATGTCTCGACGTACCGCGCGGCCGTCGCGTCGATGAAGGCGCGCTCTTTCGCCGTGGCATGTGTGTCTTTCAGCGCCAACGCCTTCTGAATCGCGGCGTACGCGTGCGGCGCTTCGTCCGGGCTCATCGGCGCGTTCAAGTACGATCCCCACGCCCACGCCTCGCCCCAGTAGCAGATGGCACAGTTCGGGTCGCGTTTCCACGACTCGCGGAACGAGCGGATCGCCTCCGGCTTGGCGAAGGCGTACATCATCTGGAAGCCCTGATCGAAAAATGCCTGGGCGTCCTTATTCGATGAGGAGATAGGGCGTGTGAACGTCCCGAGGCCGCTCTTGAAGAGATCGATGGGCTGAGAGTTGCGCTCGAACACGGTCTTCGGCGCCGGCTGCGCCCGCTGCTCCTGCGCGCTGGAGGGCACCGACGACAACACGAGCGCGAGTCCGACAAATGCGGCGAACCTTCGACCAGTCATATTCCCTCCGGGATGACGGGGATCGTAGCACTCTGAACGGGTGCGTTAGGGGCGTTGGGGGCGTCGGGGGCGTCGGGTGCGTCGGGTGCGGATTATTGGGCACATCGATTGCACCAGCCCCACACACATGCCGACGGTGCGCGCCCTTCTTTCGCTCTCACTCATCCTGATTCTCGCCTCGCCGGCGGCTGCCCAGAAACCGGATGTGGCGGCGCTCGAAACGACGTTCCAGCGCATTGCCCAAGCTGCGCGCGGCCGCGTGGGCGTCGCGCTGATCCACCTGGAATCTGGCACCACGATCGATGTGCGGGGGCACGAGCGCTTCCCGATGGCCAGCATCGTGAAGCTGCCGATCGCGATTGAGGTGTTGAAGCAGGTGGTGGAAGGCACGCTCACGCTGAACCGTGCGGTGTGGCTTGCGCCGAGCGACATCAGGCCGTGCTGCGCCATCGAGCGGCGGCATCCGAAAGGCGGCGTGTCGCGGACGGTCGCCGAGCTGCTCGAGCTCGCCATCATCGAGAGCGACAACACGGCCGCGGATGCGCTGCTGAAGGTCGTCGGAGGCGCGGACGTGGTCGAGCGGCGCCTGCGTGCGATGGGATTTCATCTGATGAACGTCGATCGCACCGAAGGCCAGCTGCTGCTGGACATGGCAGGCGTCACCGGCGCGCCCCCGCCCGAGCAGTGGACCATAGAGATTCAGCGGACGTTGCTGGCCGACGCCGATCGTGAGTCAGTCACCAGGGGGCGGGCACGCTATCTCGTGGACGAGCGCGACACGGCCACGCCGTATGAAACGGCGCAGCTGCTCGGCCGGCTGCAGCTCGGCGACCTCCTGCCGCGAGCAGAAACGGATCTGCTGATGGGACACCTGCTGCAGACGAAAACGGGAACGCGACGAATCACGGGACGCCTTCCGCCGGACACGCCCGTCGCGCACAAGACCGGCACCACCGCCGTCGTCATCAACGATGCCGGCATCATCACGCTGCCGCCGGGCAGCAAAATCGCGGGGCGCGTCGTGCTGGTGGTCTATATCGCGGATGGATCGAGCATCGCGACGATGGAGCGAACAGCGGCACACATAGGTGCCGCCGCCTTCGAGTTCTTTACAGGGCGGACGATTCCACAACGTCCAGTCCAGCGAAGGCGGCGGCGGTAGCGGGTTAATTCACGCGCCGGCTTGCCGAGAACGCGGCGGTGAGATCCGCCAGCCCCACGCCAAGCGTGGCACGGGCGAGCCGGTCGAGATCGGCCTCTGGCCCCACGAGATGAAAGGTTCGGTGCACGTGAGTGTGCTGCTGGGTTGGCTCCAAGGTGAGCGCTGGAGAAGAAGTCTCCAGTTCGTAAAAAGGGCCCAGCGGCGGCGTGCCCGGCGCGGGCGGGCCGTCGTTGTAGCTGTTGACCACGTCCCCTTTGAACGGCTCGCGCTGAATCTCCCACATGGAGTTCACGTAGGCCTCGGCGCCGGACGGACGCGTGTACTGGACCAGCGTGAGGACGCGACGCTGCGCGTCGTAGCTGCCGGCGACCGGGCGCGCGCGCTGCGGCGAGAGGCCAATCTTGCTGCGATACTGCCCGTCGCCGCGAAATAGAATGACCGGCTCCTTCACGCGAAGCCGATCGTCGGGAACCTTTCCGAAATACGCATCGTTGACCACGGGGCCGAGCGTCGACTCGGGACCCGCGACGAATGGAATGGCAATCGTGGTCTCGGGCGACGGCGTAAACATGCCGAGGATCCAGACCGACACGAGACCCGTTGCCGGCTTCCATGCTTCCGGGCCGACATTGGTGACGGTGTTCGACGATTCGAATGCGACCATGCGCACGCCCGATCCAAGGGGCTCACCCAGATGCGTGGCGAGGTCGTCCGCAGCCAGCAGCCGCACCGTGCGATCGACCTCGATATCGAATGGCGTCCCAGAGTAGTTGGTCAACGACATGCGCTTGCGGAAACGCACCGTGCCGGCGGACTGAGTGTCGACGTCCCACTCCCCCCAATCGATGGCGTCAGGTACCCGCCAGTGATCGAGGTCGAATAGATCGCCCTGCTTGAAGTACAGCGCGAACTGTCCGCCTTCGGGACCGAGCCAGAAACGGTCTTCCCCACCGAAGACGTTGATGTGGGGCTGTCGCTGGCGCGCGGCGATCGCCGCGCGACCGATCCACCCGAAGCTCGGCGCGTCGGCGCCGCCCGTCGTGCTGGTCATCACGCGCCCCTGATACTCCGGCGCAACCACGACCTGCGCCGCGCCGGACGGGTCTGAGAGGACGATGACATCCGTGTTTTGACGGAGAAACGCGAGGTCCGATTGAAACGGGCTCGCCGCAGGAGTCGCGGGTTGGGGCGCGGGCTGCGGCGCGCCGCAGCCGAGCATCGCGGTGCAAAGCGCCGCCGCGGCAAGCCATGGTGTATAACGGGGCGTATACATGATTCGCCATCTTGCCATCTTCGCCGCGCTCGCGCAGGTACTGTTTCAGACCGTTGCCGCGCAGCCGCCCTTCACATTTCGCGTGGTCGCGAGCGGACTCAACATGCCGTGGGAAGTGGTCGTCGGGCCCGACGATCATCTCTGGGTGACCGAACGCACGGGCCGTCGTGTTATTCGGGTGAACCCGGCAACGGGGGCCGTCACGCCGGCGCTCACCGTCGACGAGAGCTACGATCCCGCGGGAAGCTGGCATGAAGGTGTCCTCGGTCTCGCGCTGCATCCCGATCTCTTGAAAGGCGCAGGGCGCGATTACGTCTACGTGGCGTACACCTACGACGTCGACGCCGGGCCGGCGCTCGCGCGCCGTTTGAAGGTGCGGCGCTACACGTACGACACCGCGACATTCACGCTCCGCGATCCGGTCGACATCATCACGAACCTGCCGGCGCACGACGACCACGGCGGGGGGCGTCTCGCCTTCGGGCCCGATCAGAAGCTGTACCTGACGCGCGGCGACAACGGCGGCAACTGGCTGGCGAACTACTGCACGCCGAACGTATCGCAGGATCTGCCGACGGCGGTGCACGTGGCCGCACGCGACTGGTCGACCTATGTGGGCAAGATTCTGCGGCTCAATCTCGACGGATCGATTCCCGCCGACAACCCGACGCTCAACGGCGTCCGCAGCCACATCTATACGTACGGCCACAGAAATCCGCAGGGCCTCGGGTTTGGTCCGACGGGGCTGCTCTATTCGTCGGAGCATGGCCCCGGCACAGATGACGAGCTGAATCTGATTGCCGCGGGAAGCAATTATGGATGGCCGCACGTCGCGGGCTACCGCGACAATCGCGGTTATGTGTACGCGAACTGGTCGCAGTCCAAAGGTGTCGCGTGCGCCGCCCTGAAATTCCAGGAGTTCGGGGTCCCGCCTTCGGTGCCGAGCCAGCGCGAGGATGAATGGAAGGGCACGTTCGTTCCGCCGCTGCGGACGTTCTTCACGGTCGCCGAAAACCACGACTTCCAGAAATCCGGTGGCGCCACGATCGCCGCCGGCGGGCTCGACATTTACACGGCACAGGCCAACGGCATTCCAGGCTGGGCGGTTTCGATACTGCAGACCGGCATGACGATGGGCCGCGTGTACCGCGTGAAGATGAGCGAGGATGGCCGCGCAGCCGTGGGCCCGAACGAGGAACTGTTCCGCACGGCCAATCGCTATCGCGACATCGCGATCGGCCGCGACCATCGCACGTTCTACATGGTGACCGACGACGACGGCCTCGGCCGCACGACGGATCCCTCGGGCGCGAGCGTGCGCACCTTCGCGAACCCGGGGTCCGTGCTCGAATTCAAGTATCGGTAGGGCTCAACTTAATCAGTAGGGCTCAACTTAAGTTGAGCCCTACTGAATCTCTAATTGATTCGCTGCAGTCGCGCAGCGGGGCCGTTCGGCGTGATGCGGTACACGACGTAGGCGCCGCCTGATACTCGCTGAACGGGAACCGTTGATGTCGTGTTGCCCTGCCTGACCCGCACGAATTTCCACTCCGCGGGCACTGTCGTCTTCGCGGTCAGCGGCAGGTCGTATAACTTCGGATCGAGCGAGTGACTGACAGTCACTTCGATCGCCTCCCCGGATTGCTTCGTCGTCACACGGCTTGCCATGCGCTCGCGCGCGTACTTTCCCGCATCGGCGAACGTCGCCACCCAGAGTCGATTCTCCCGCGCCTTCATGTAGTCGAAGTACGCACGCAGGTTGGCCGCCGGCACCGGCTCGTACCCAATGCCTTCCACGCCGTGAATCACGAGGACGAGCCATGTTCCGGTCGCCAGTGACGTGTCGACCCACCCCGTCATCTGGCCGACCGGCGTCTTTGTCATCACACCGCGCTGCCATTGCACGTATGCCTTCGTCATCGACGCGGGATCGCGCTTATCTCCACGCAGAATGCCGTCCATGAACGCGTCGGTCACCCAGTTGCGCGTCAACGGAAAGCGCGGAACGAGGATTTTCTCGACTCGCGCATCGTGGATGCCGTACGACGCCTCGATCGAGAACGTGTGCATGTCTCCCATCTGCGCGCGGAGATCTTCGTCGGCCTTCATCGCCTCGTAGAGGATGTTGGCTTCGTCGAGCCCTGCGGTGTGCGCGTGGGACACCAGATGATTCGCGATTTCGTGACCCTGCTTCGCGACCTGGCGCATTTCGTTCCACGTCAGACCGCCGGGTTGGACCGCGGGAGGGCGCCCGTCTTCCTGCGAGCGGACACGCACGTGGGGTTTCGCGCCGACGGCATACGTCTCGCCGGTCTGACGAAGCGCCGCGAGCACGGCGTCGAACGACGCGAATTCCCCTCTCTCGATGAGGGCGCCCGCGCTGTTCGGCCGGAACCGCTCGAGCACCACGCCGACGCGCTGGATCTCGCCGAGGTACCGCAGCATCGACGACCGTTCGAGTGCGTTTGCCTTGTTCGTCGGCACCGTCGCACTCTCGCGAATGATCTCCATGATTGGCCGTCCGACGAACGTCGGCAGGTTCCGCGAGCCGGGGATCTCACCGGTGATGACGAAGAACGTCGCGGGCAACCCGCGTTCGTTCATCATCGGCACCGCGAGGCGGAACTGATTGATGGTCGAGTCGTCGTAGGTGATGGAGACGGCGGCCAGCTTGCCGTCCTGCCATTTCGTGATCTCCGTACGAGGCTCCTGGCCCCACGCGACAGCAGTTTGCACGCTACACAGCAGCACGACGAGAAAGGGCTTCATATCTCGCGGATTGTAGCGAAGTTGACAGCGCATCCCAACAGGCGTAATTTCGTGGGTACTGCCTAAGTTTCGCGCCACACGCGGAACGCGGGGGACCCAGGGAGGCGCACGATGCCTCAGGGGCGCATTGGCGAAAACGCCATAGGACACTTCCGAGTCCGAGCCCGGCAGCTAACCCCGTCGGCGTTTAACGGAAGCGCACTTACTGGTTGAAAGCCGCAGCGCGCTGCGGCTTTTTGTATTTCGGGCGACCCGCCTCCGCGCTTCGTGCGCTACGGCGGGGCAAGACCAGAAGGCGCTTTTCAGAGGCCCGATCGTGTCTGAGGAAGGGTTATTCGGCCAGATCAAGCGGCTCGTCGTGGGCGAGCCGATTCCGTCGCATCTCGCGCACCACGAACGGCTGTCCCGCACGACCGGCCTGGCGGTCCTTTCGTCTGATCCCCTGTCGTCGGTCGCCTACGCGACCGAAGAAATCCTTCGTGTGCTCATCCTCGTCAACGTGAGCGCATTGGCGTTCGCCAGCCCGATTGCGCTCGTCATCGCCTCGATCCTCGCCATCGTCGTCTTCTCGTACCGCCAGACCATCCACGCGTATCCAAGCGGCGGCGGCGCATACATCGTCGCTCGTGAAAATCTCGGCGAGCTGCCCAGCCTGATCGCGGCCTCGGCTCTGCTCATCGACTACATCCTGACCGTGGCCGTCAGCATCGCGGCCGGGGTGGCCGCGCTGACATCGGCGTTCCCGCACTGGATCGATCATCGCGTCGCCCTGGCGCTGGCATTCCTGGCGATCCTGATGCTGGGGAATCTGCGCGGCATCCGGGAGTCGGGCAACATCTTCGCCGC
>CAYHHH010000071.1:7832-22519 GCA_964356125.1 uncultured Bifidobacteriaceae bacterium
CAACTCGCGCGCGGCGTGTTCGGCGGACGCGGCATTCCCTATTACCTGGTTCAAGCGGCGACGATGCTCATCCTTGTGCTGGCGGCCAACACGGCATACGCCGACTTCCCGAGGCTCGCGTCAATCCTCGCACGCGATCGGTACCTGCCACGCCAATTCATGAATCAGGGCGATCGCCTCGCGTTTTCGAACGGCATTCTCGGGCTCAGCGCATTCGCGGCGATGCTCCTCGTGATCTTCGCCGGCGATACGCATGCGCTGATTCCGCTCTACATGATCGGCGTGTTCGTGTCGTTCACGCTCTCCCAGGCCGGCATGGTCGTTCACTGGCGCCGACGTGGGGGGCCAGGATGGCGAACCAATGCGGCGATCAGCGGCGTCGGTGCGCTCGTCACGGGCGTCGTGCTGCTGGTCGTCGCGGTGACGAAAGCGCACGAGGGCGCATGGATCATCATGCTGCTCATTCCCGTTCAGGTCGTGCTTTTCCGCATCACCAGATCGCACTACAACGCCGTGGCGGCGCAGTTGACGTTGACCGACTATCAGCCCGAAACGCGCCACCAGAACCGGGTGATCGTTCCGATCAGCGGCGTCCAGCGCGCGGTGATCGGCGCGCTCGACTACGCCCGCACGCTCTCTTCGGACGTGCGCGCGGTGTACATCGACGTCGATCCGGCCGCCACGACGCAGATCCGGGCGGACTGGGACACATGGGGGCGCGGTCTGCCGCTGGTGGTGCTGGCCTCGCCATTTCGATCGCTGATGGAGCCGCTGCTCGAATACCTCGGGCAGCTCGCCGAGGCGCATCCGGACGACTACGTGACGGTCGTGCTGCCGGAATTCGTGCCTGCGCGCTGGTGGCATCACCTGTTTCACAATCAGCGGGCGCTGCTCATCAAGGGAGCGCTACTCTTCAAACCGAACACGATCGTCACGAGCGTGCCTTTTCACCTGGAGCGCTAATCATGGCCATTCCTACCCGTGCGTCCATCGTTGTCATCAGGCTGTCGGCCATCATCGTGATGGTTGCGAGCGTGGCCTCGCTCTGGAACTTCATGCTGTGGCTGCCCTGGCAGGTTGACTGCGCGCTCGCCACGGCAGCTGCCTTCGCGTTCGCCTACAAATTCGAGCGCGAGGAATCACAGTGAGTCTTTTTCACGACTGGTTTTTTGAGGGGATACGGCCGGTCGAAGGCCCGCACGCGCCGCCCGTCCACACCGCTCCGTGGTGGAAAGTCATGTGCCTCACGGGCGTCGATTATTTCTCGACGCTGGGGTATCAGCCGGGCATCGCGTTTCTCGCGGCCGGCGCGCTGGCGCCCATTGCCACCATCATCCTCGTCGCGCTGACGCTCGTTGGCGCGCTGCCCGTCTACCGCCGCGTCGCCGAGTCGAGCCCGAACGGTCAAGGCAGCATCTCCATGCTCGAAGACCTGCTGCCGCGCTGGCGCGGAAAGGCGTTCGTCCTCGTCCTGCTCGGTTTTGCCGCGACCGACTTCGTCATCACGATTACCTTGTCGGCAGCCGACGCGACCGAGCACCTCATTCACAATCCCTTCGTCCCGGCAGTCCTCGATCATCCCGTCGGGCTGACGCTGGTGCTGCTGGCCCTGCTCGGCGCCGTGTTCCTGAAGGGATTCAAGGAAGCCATCGGCCTCGCCGTCGTGATCGTCGCGGTCTATATCACGCTGAACGTCGTCATCATCGCCTGGGGGGTTCAGGAACTGCTGCGGCATCCCGAATACGTTCCGCGGTGGACGAACGCGCTCTTCACCCAGCACGGCAATCCGATGGTCATGCTCGCATTCGCGCTCCTGGTGTTTCCTAAACTCGCACTGGGGCTTTCGGGGTTCGAGACCGGCGTCGCTGTCATGCCGCTCGTCGCAGGCAATCCGGGGGACTCGCCGGACAAGCCCGCGGGCCGGATTGCGAACACGCAAAAGCTGCTTCGTACGGCGGCGCTCATCATGTCTGTGCTGCTCATCGGCAGCGCCGTCGTCACGACGCTGCTGATTCCGCCGGAAGAATTCCAGACCGGCGGACACGCCGCCGGGCGCGCGCTCTCCTATCTCGCGCACGAGCATCTCGGGCTCGTCTTCGGCACCGTCTACGACATCAGCACGATCGCCATTTTGTGGTTCGCCGGCGCATCGGCCATGGCAGGGCTCCTGAACCTGGTGCCGCGATACCTTCCTCGATACGGCATGGCGCCCGAGTGGACACGGGCGACCCGTCCGCTTGTCGCGCTGTTCACGGCGATCACCTTCTTGATTACGGTGATTTTCAACGCCGACGTCGAAGCGCAAGGGGGCGCATATGCAACAGGAGTGCTGGTGCTGATGACATCGGCTGCCGTTGCCGTCACGCTGGCGCGCCGGAAGACCGGCGCCCGCGATTGGATGTTCTTTTCGGTCATTACAGTGGTCTTCATCTACACGACCATTACCAACATCATCGAGCGGCCGGACGGCGTGAAAATCGCCGCCTGGTTCATCGTCACGATCGTCGTGACATCGCTCATCTCACGCGTCCTGCGATCGACCGAGCTGCGGGTGCACGGCGTCACGGCCGATGCGATGGCGGCGGAGTTTCTGCACGAGGCAGCGAACGTGCCGATCCGCATCATCGCGAACCGGCCCGATACCGGGCTGCCTGAGGAGTACGCGCGCAAACTGCGCGACGCGACGGAATCCCACCATCTTCCGCCGGGCGCGCACGTGCTGTTCGTCGAGGTCAAGCCCTCCGACGCGTCGCTCTTCAGCGAGGTGCTCGTCGTCGAAGGAGCGAACGTGGGCGGACACCGGGTGTTGCGGTGCGCGAGCCCCGCGATTCCAAACGCCATCGCGGCGCTGCTGCTGTTCATCCGCGATCGCACGCGCGTCATCCCTCACGCGTACTTCGGCTGGACGGAAGGCAATCCGATTGCGTACCTCTTGAAGTTTCTGGCGTTCGGCGAAGGGGACACCGCGCCTGTCACGCGCGAAGTCCTCAGACAGGCTGAGCCGGATCCGGAGCTGCGCCCACGGATACATGTGGGTTAGCTGAATTCACCATTGGCAGATTGGAAGATTAATACAGGGGCACCACCATGGAATAGTGATGCCCCTGCGTGCGGTATCGGCCCAGCTCCCCCAGCTCACGGACCTGCCGTGTTTTTGATTAAGCCGACGCCGCGCCGCCTGCTATGGCAAACCGCATACCAGCGTGACACCCTGTGAAAACGCGTGTTTCCGGTTTTGCACTATGTAATTTTTTCCGGGTCGAAGAACTTTTTTCCGGGTCGTCCACTTCCCGGAACAGAAGGTCAGAAGATCAGAAGACGTTTTTCGAAAAAGACCTTCTGATCTTGTGATCTTCTGTTCAAAAACCGTCGGCACGGTTCCTGCTGTTCTCTCAGGCCAGATTGTCAAAGTGGGGCGCGACGCCTCACATTCCAAAGGGAGATCGGTCTTATGCAGGTCCGTCGAATCGTCAATATGCTCGCAGTCGGCACGATCGTCGTCGGCACCACCACCGCGTGCGCCACCAAGAAGTTCGTGAGAACCGAGGTCGACGCTGTCGGCACGCGCGTCGAAACGATGTCGCAGTCACTCGAAGCCACACAGGAAGAGACGCGGCAGAACGCCGGGCGCATCACCGAGGTCGACGCGAAGGCGGACCAGGCGGGCATCTGGGCGAAGGAAGCGCAGACCACGGCGAATACGGCGAACACCGCGGCCGTTGCGGCCGCTGCGCGCGCCGAGGCGGTCGAAGCCTCGACCAAGCGGCTCGTCTATGAAGTCGTGATCAGCGAAGACCAGGGGCAGTTCAAGTTCGGATCGGCGGCGCTGCCTCCGACCGTGCAGGCCCGCATCGACGAGATGATCGCCGACCTGAAAACGAACCCGCGCGGCAGCTACGTCGAAATCGAAGGGCACACCGACTCGAGCGGCGACAAGATGGTGAACCGCCGCATCGGTGAAGCACGCGCCGAAGCCGTGAAGCGCTACCTCTACGAGGCGCATCAGGTGCCGCTGCACAAGATGAACGTCATCAGTTGGGGCGAGGACAAGCCCGTCAGCCCGAACACCACCCGCGACGGCCGCGCGCAGAACCGGCGAGTCGTGATTCGAGTACTGGCCTAAAAGGGGTAAAGGGTAAGGGGTAAGGGGAAATCGCCCCTCACCCCTTGCCCCTTAGCTTGCCCCTCACCCCTCGCCCCTTACCCCTCCACTCCGTTGTATTCTGAGACCCAATGCGTGTCCTGATTGTCGAAGACGATGCCTCGGCCCGGCGCGGGCTGACCGAGCTGGTCCGCGCCTGGGGATACGAGGCCGAGGCCGCCGCCGACGGGCAGGAAGGGCTCGACAAAATCACCACGTATCGGCCCACGGCGGTGCTCGCCGACATGGTGATGCCGCGCATGGACGGCCTCGAACTGCTCAAGCGCGTCAAGGAGCAGCTGCCCGAGCTCACCTTCGTCCTGATTACCGCGCAGGGCAGCGTCGACACGGCCGTGTCGGCGATGAAAGAAGGCGCCTACGATTACCTGACGAAGCCGGTGGATCCGCAGCGGCTCCGCACGCTGCTCTCCCACGTCGCCGAGCGCGAGAACGCGCTGCGCGAGGTCGCGAGCGTGCGGCGGCAGCTCCAGGACCACGGCCGCTTCGGCGAGATGGTCGGCAACGCGCCGGCCCTCCGGTCGGTCTACCGCGTCATCGAGCAGGCCGCGCCGACGGCGGCGTCGGTGCTCGTCTACGGCGAGTCGGGCACCGGCAAGGAGCTCGTCGCCAAGACCATCCATCAGCTGAGCGGCCGGAACAAGCACCCGTTCATCGCCATCAACTGCGCCGCGATTCCAGAGTCGCTCCTCGAAAACGAGATCTTCGGCCACGAGCGGGGCGCATTCACCGGCGCCATCGATCGGCGCCCCGGCTGCTTCGAGCTGGCGCACACCGGCACGCTGTTCCTGGATGAAATCGCCGAGGTCTCCCCCGGCATCCAGGCCAAGCTGCTGCGCGTGCTGCAGGAGCGCACCATCCGGCGCCTGGGCGGCCAGAAGGAGCAGGCGGTCGACGTGCGGCTGATCGCCGCAACGAACGTCGACCCGGCGAAGGCGGTTCAGCAGGGCACGCTGCGCGAGGATTTGTACTACCGCATCAACGTCATCGGCATCTGCGTGCCGCCGCTGCGCGACAGGGCGGAAGACATTCCATTGCTCGTCGAAACGTTCATCGCCGAGTTCAACGCGCGCAACGGCAGGTCCGTGAGGGCGCTCTCGCCCGACGCGATGCGCGTGCTGCAGCGGTACTCGTGGCCGGGCAATATCCGCGAGCTGCGCAACGTCATCGAGCGGGCGGTCATCCTGAGCCCGGGGGAATTCGTCGAGGCCGACCATCTTCCGGGCGATCTCTCGGGTCCGCCGCCTCCGTCGATTCAGTCGATTCAGTCGGCGGGGCTGACGCCCGGCATGACGGTCGACGAAGCCGAGCGCCGCCTCATCGAGATGACGCTGGTGCACACGCGCGACAACAAGACGCGCGCCGCGGAGATTCTGGGGGTCACCGTCAAGACGCTGCACAACAAGCTGAAGCGGTTCCGTCAAGAAGCCGAAAAACCCTGAAGGGATATGCGCGTCAGCTTACGAGCCAGGCAAACCGCCGCGGTCACGCTGCTGATTGCGCTCGCGATGACGGCGCTGAGCGTGCAGCATCTCGCGAACCTCGCGCGTGTCGGGCTCGAAGACAGCCGCGGCATCGGCGATCTGATCGGCCGGATGATCTATCAGCGCGCGCGCGACGCGATTGCGGCGGGCGGCGATCCCGCAGAGTCGTTGCGCACCGATCAGGGCATCCGCTCCATCCTTGAATCGACCGCGGTCTACGGCCGCAACATCACGTACGCCGCCGTCGTCGACAACGACGGCGTCGCCATCGCGCACAACTTTCCCGCGGCCGAAGGCCAGAAGATCGAGCCAGGCGAGAATCTCGCGGCCGTGCTCGACAGCGGCACGCTCGCGCAGATTCGCAGCATCTATGCGGACCGCGCGCTGGAGATATCGCTGCCGTTGCAGTTGGGCGATGCGCCGTTCGGCGCGATTCGCGTCGGCCTGTCCCCCGTGCTGATCCGCGACGAGCTGACAGAGGCGCTGCGCCCGATGCTGCTGACGACGGCGCTGCTGTCGGCGGCGGCGATTCTCGTCGGCCTCCTGCTCGCGACGCGGATTCTGCGCCCGATTCACGTCATCAACAGCGGCCTCATGAGGCTCGGTCGCGGCGAAAAGGTCGGCAGCATCGATCTGCCTCCAGACGAAGAGCTCGAAGGGGTCGGAGAATCCTTCCGGGCCATCAGCGAGAAGCTGGCGGCGCGCTCGCTCGGCCGGCTGATGGCGGGCGTGACGCACGAAGTCAGAAATCCGCTGAACGCGATGACCATCCACCTCGAGCTGGTGCGCGAGCACCTGCTGAAGCTGCAGCACACCTCGCGCGCGCCCGTGGGAACGGTGCTCGGGCTCGAGGCGAGCGACGACACGACGCCCGAGGTGGACGGTGCGCGGGAGCACCTCGACGTCATCGGATCGGAAATCAGGCGCCTCGACGACGTCATTACCGGGTTTGTGCGCTTCATCCGCCCCGAAGAGCTGCAGCCGCATCCAGTGAATGTGCAGGCGCTCATCGCGGAAGTGATCGCGCTTGTCGAGCCGGACGCGCGACGCAACGGCATTACGTGCCGAACAGACGCGCCGGACGGGCTGCCCGAGCTCCGCGCCGACCCTGCCCTGCTCAGGCAGGCGCTGCTCAACCTGGCGCTCAACGGCTGCCAGGCGATGGCCGACGGCGGCAGGCTGACCATGGGCGCACGCGCCGAAAAGGATCGACGGCTGGCGCTCACCGTCGAAGACACCGGCGCGGGTATTTCGGCCGACACGCTCGATCGGATTTTCGATTTGTATTACACGACCAAACCTGAAGGCAGCGGCATCGGTCTGTCGATCGTCTACCGCATCGTCCAGCTGCATGGCGGCGAGATCGAAGTGCAGTCGACGGAAGGGCGGGGGACCACGTTCCGCCTGCTGATGCCACTGGGGTGATAATGGAATTGGGAGATTGGAAGATTGGGAGATTGGAAGATTACGGATGAGGGACTGGGGATTAGGGATTGGGGATTAGCACAGCGACACGTGCCGCCGTCTTCGCAGCCGGGTTCGCGCTGAGCGCGTGCGCGTCGAACCCTGCGCGCTCGTCGGAGAAAATGCCGCTCGAGATTCCTGAGCCGCCGCCACGGGTGGCGATGGATCCGGTTCCGGCGGTCATCGAGGAGACCCCATCAGCACCCGAGCGGCCGGCTGTGACTCCTGCATCGCGGCCGCCGGCAGCCCAACCCTCGACCGTCGCCCCGCCGGAGCCGCCACGCACGACTCCGCCGCCGGAGCTCCGCCCCGGAGGCCCTGCCGGACGCACGCCGACCGCGGCACAGGTGCGCGACCGCCTCGTCCGCACCCGCAACAAACTCAACGCCATCGATCGCGGCGGTCTCAACGTCGGTAAGCGCGCCGACTACGATTCAGCGCGCCGCTTCCTGTCGCAAGCGGAAGCGGCGGTGACAGAGAACAATCTGCTACTCGCGGAGTCCTCGGTGGAGAAAGCAGAGACGCTCGCTGATGGGTTGAAATGATCCTGCATTGGTAGATTGGCAGATTGGCAGATTGGTAGATTACGGATTAACCGCGCGATTTCTTTCGCTTAGCCTCCCTGCGCCTTTTAGCATTCATGCGGGCCGTGCGGAGTGACGCGCTGAAGATGCACGCGAGCTCGTGCGCTTCCTGTTCCAGACCTATCACCGTGGCCTCGCTTTGCAGACCAGTTTTGCGGATTATCCTGAACCAGAACTCACTTTCGTCAGCCTCCTCGTCCACGATTGCCAATTTCGAGATGAATAGCGGGCTCGTATACGCGCGACAGACGGCGCGATAGTTCGCCGCCACGGATGTACCTGCGTCGAGCAATTGCTGCGCAATACGTCGACCGGCCATGCTATTCGGCATCGTGTCGCAGAATTTCACCACGGCAATCGCAAATGCCTCAGTCCGCGCTTTCAGTTCTTCGGATTTTTCTGACATGCCCCGGCAAGAGCAGATTCGATGCCCGCACCGGGTGTGAAAAATTGTTCGGAGAAACGATGGGCCTTAAGCGGAGTCGGAAGAATCTGCAACGTCCCCCCGACTCCGTGTACGCATTTTCTTAATCTTCCAATCTACCAATCTGCCAATCTACCAATCTACCAATGAGCAACCCCGTCAATCTATCTGCCGATCACCGTGCGCGCGATCTTCAGCGTCGCATCCATCGGCTGTTCGAGGCCGCCGCTCGGCAGCGACGCGATGCGGAAGCCCTGCTTCAGCCGGCTGACCACGTCGGTCTCGGTCACCGTGATAGCCGCCGGGATATTGCGCCTCATCGCCGCGTTCAGTACCGTCTGCACGGCCTGATTGTGCTCGGGTGTTCCCTGGGGCACGCCCAGAGACCAGGACAGATCGTTCGGTCCGACGAACACCACGCCGATGCCGGGCACCGACAGAATCTCGTCGACGTTCTTCACGCCCTCCGCCGTTTCAATCTGAAGAAACAGCAGCAGCTCACCTTGCGGATTCGCCGGCCAGACATCCGCGCGCGCGCCGTATTCAGGCCGGGTCAATCCCCAGAACCACGCCGCCGGCATGTTGCCGTTGCCGCGGCGGCCGACGGGATCGGGATATTTCGATCCCTTCAACTGCGGATACCGCGCTGCGGAGACCGCTTCGAGGGCCTGCGCTTTGTTTTCAATCGCCGGGAACATGATGCCGAAGGCGCCCATGTCGAGCACCTGCTTGACGATCGCCTCGTTTGGCGCGCGGCCGTAGGTCGGGATGCGGACGATCGGCGGCACGCGCACCTGCAGGTTGCCCTGCTTCGCGATCTCGGCCTTGTTCGTCGTGCCCAACAGGAACGTTTCGAGGCGCTCGAAGTCGAGCCCGCGATGCTCCATGTCGATGATGATGAAATCCAGATCGGACGAGGCGAACTGTGCCGCCGCGTACAGCGAGAAGTCGTACATGATCGCGCCCGCCAGCGACTTGCCGCGCGCGAGCTTGTCGATGGCGCCGTTGATGCGCACCGGCGCGCCCTGCGCCGACACGAAGCCGGTACCGACCCAGACCGTAATGAGCAGCGCAGCCAGAAGAGGCGCGCCGACGCGAAGCCAAGAGTGACGCATGGACACGAATCCTTTCAAAATAAGCGTGTGGCGAAGGAAAAATTATAACCCGAGGCTACGGCGCGGGAGGGTCCCAGTGCTGCGCGAGCGTACGCCACTGTTCGGAGAGGGCGGCAATCTCGGCTTGCGTGACCCGCGCGTCGAGGCGCTGGCCGGTACGGGCCTGCGCCCGCTCGGGGATGAGCGTCTGGGTGACGAAGCGGTCGAGATCGCTCCGAAGCTGCTTGCCGTCGGGCTGCGCGCCGGCGCGAATCCATCCGGTGAATGCCGAGTTCCACGCCCCCTCGAAATCACCCGCGCCTCGCGCTGCGACGACGAGCCAGTAGGCGGTCGGTCGTGACAGCGGGTTGCGCTCGAGCTCGGCTCGCACCGCGGACAGCATCGAGCCGTACGCTTCCTTACGCGCGGCGCCAGACTGCGATTCGGCGACGCGAGACAACGTGCTCGCCCACCATTCGAGCAGCTTGTCGAGCTCCGCCGCCGGCAGCCGCCCGCGCGCGGTAGGCAGCACGGTGATGAACATCTCTGCGGCCGGGCCGGGCTGATTGTCGAGGAAGAGGGCCGTGCCCAACCCGACCTGCCATTCGATGATTTCCTGCGGCGCCAGCATCGCCGGGTTCAGCGACCCGAGATCGGCTCGCGCCGCGATCAGCTCGTTCGGATCGTTCGTCTGCCGGAAGCGCTCGAGCCGAGCGCGCGCGGATATCAGCGTCGCCGACGAAGCGGCCGCCGGCTTGTGCTTCGCGACCGCCGCCGCCGCAATGGAGGCGTCGAGCTGCCCCGCGTTGTACAACGCGCGCGCCTTCTCGAGATCGCTCTGCGCCGCGGCAACCGCCGGGCACGCGAACAGCAGCACGGCGAGCGCCGCACCTCTCGCACCTAACGCACCCATCGCACCTCTCGCACCCAGCTAGCTGTTGTCACCGTCGATCAGCCCGCCGATCTTTCCGAGAATGGATCCCTCTTCACGACCGCCCCGGCCGAGACCCGGCACGGCCGCGACGATTCGATTCGCGAGCCGGCTCAGCGGCAGCGACTGCAGCCAGATCTTTCCAGGGCCGCGCAGCGTGGCGAAGAACAATCCCTCGCCGCCGAACAGCGCCGATTTGATCTTGCCGACGTACTCGATCTCGTAGTTCACCGACGGCTGCAGCGCGACGATGCAGCCCGTGTCGACACGGATGAGCTCGCCGGGCGCCAGCGTGCGCTCGTGCAGCGTGCCGCCGGCGTGCACGAACGCCCAGCCGTTGCCCTGGAGCCGCTGCATGATGAACCCTTCGCCGCCGAACAGCCCGACGCCGAGCTTCCGCTGAAACGCGATGCCGATGCTCACGCCTTTTGCCGCGGCGAGGAACGAGTCCTTCTGCGCGACGAGCTCCCCGCCGACTTCCGAGAGGTGGATCGCGATGATCTTTCCGGGATACGGCGCGCCGAACGCGACCTTCTTTTTCTGGCTGCTGCGGTTGTAGAACACCGTCATGAAGAGCGACTCGCCGGTCAGCAGCCGCTTGCCCGCCCCCATCAGCGCGCCCATGATGCCGGTCTGCTGCTGCGATCCGTCGCCGAACACCGTCTCCATCTCGATCCCGTCGTCCATGTACATCATGCCGCCGGCTTCCGCGACGGTCGCTTCGTTGGGGTCGAGCTCGACTTCGACGAACTGCATGTCGTCGCCGTAAATCTTGTAATCAATCTGATCCATGGTAGCCATCGGACCTCGGTGAATCTTCAGATCTATAGATCCCTAGATCTATAGATCTTTAGTTACAGTCAATCCCGCGGGAGCCAGCCCGCCGGCACATCGATGCACGATCGGTTCAGGTCTTTCACCGACGACACGCCGAGCAGCTTCATCGTCCGCACGATGCCCGTGCGAAGGATCTCGATCGCGCGCGCCACGCCGGGCTCGCCTGCCGCGGCGAGGCCGTAGGCGTACGCGCGGCCGATCAGCACGCCTTTTGCGCCGAGCGACAGCGCCTTCACGACGTCGCCGCCGTTGCGGATGCCGCCGTCCACCAGCACATCGATCGTGCTGCCGGCCGCGGCGACGACTTCAGGCAGCGAGCGGATGCTGCCCGGCACGCCGTCGAGCTGGCGTCCACCATGATTCGAGACGACGAGCGCGTCAGCGCCTTCGGCGACCACGCGCTCGGCGTCCTCGCCGGTGTGCACCCCCTTGACGACAATCTTGCCGTCCCAGAGATCGCGAATCCATTTGAGATCGTCCCAGCAGACGACCGATTCCTCGAGCGTCTTGCCGACGTCCGCATACGGCATCGGCCCGGTCGGCAGCAGCACGTTGGGAAACGACATCAATCCGCCGTCCGACAACATGCCGGCCACCCAGCCGGGGCGCGCGATCATCTGGCCGAGATAGGGAAGGCCGGACACGCCGCGGCCGAGCAGCTCCTTGATGCCGTTGCGCAGATCGCGCTCGCGCGAGCCAGGCACGCCGGTGTCGATCGTCACGACCAGCGCCGTGAAGCCCGCCGCCTTCGCGCGCTTCAGCATGGCGATCGACGCGTCGCGGCCGCCGCAGAGGTACACCTGATACCACGCGGGGCCGCTCGTCGCGGCGCGCACCTGCTCCATGGGCGTGCCCGACAGGGTCGACAGGATGTAGCCCGTGCCGGCCTTCCCCGCCGCGCGCGCCGCGAGCACTTCGCCGTTCGGGTAGAACATGCGGCTGCTGCCGATGGGCGCGAGGATGAACGGCAGCTCGAGCGGCACGCCGAGAATCGTCGTCTTGAGATCGGTTGACGGAATCGCCACCGCGCCGCGCGGCCGGAACGTCAGCTCCTCATACGCCTTGACGTTGTCGCGCAGCGTCACTTCCGCGTCGGCGCCGCCGTCGATGTAGTCGAAGACGACGCGCGGCAGGCGCTTCTTCGCCAGCCACCGGAGATCGTTAATGTTGAGGACGTGAGGAGGAGCGACGCTGCGCGGCATGCAGGAATTCTAATGCCTGTTCGGCCGAATTCGATCCTCTGAGAACTTGTCATCGGAGAACCGCCGCGCGCAACCAGCTCGCGTGCGTTCCCGGGAGTCAGTCTGCAAAAACGCGGCGCGGCCGTGCATTTCATGAGCGCGGGGACCCCCATCCCCACGCACAGTCAGGCCTTACCGCGTTTTTCTCCGTTCGCTGGAATTCGCGTGTCTACGGGATCGCACGCGAGCTGATTGCGCGCGGCTTCTCGAATGCGACAGTGTTAAAAGAGCGAGGCCATGCCTACGGCCTCCACCGCCTGCTCGTAGAATGGGTGCGGCAATGGAAGCCGTGCAGGAGATCTATTAATGCCGGAATGGAACGAAGAACACCTAGCCAAGCTCAGCGCCGGCGTCGCAGCCTGGAACGAGTGGCGCAGAGTGAATCCGTTTGTGCGGCCAGATCTTGAAGATGCGGACCTCTCGGCACTGTCGCTCGTCCAAGCGAACTTGTCGTACGCGAGCGTGCTCAATACAGAGATGAGTGGCGTAGACGCCACCAACGCCAGCCTCTCCTACGCAAACCTTGGAGCGGCCCGGCTGCATGGAGCGGTTCTCTCCGGAGTGAGCGCGTACGACAGCGACTTCAATGGCGCAGAACTACGGAGCTCAGATCTTAGTGGCGCGCGCCTTTCTCGTTGCAACTTCAGCCGGGCAGACATGCGAGAGACGAGTTTACGCGGCAGTGTTCTCGATGGCGCAGTGTTCCATGCAACAGATCTCGCCGGCGCTGACTTTTCTGGTTGCCGACTTCGTGGAACGATCTTTGGAGCGGTGGATTTTAGGAAAATCGACGGTCTTGAAGACGTCATCCACGAGGGGCCATCCACTATCGGGATTGACTCGCTCATGATCTCCGAAGGACGGATTCCTGAATTATTCCTGCGCGGTTCCGGCATTAGCGATGCGGTTATCGAGTATGCGAAATCTCTCACAAGCAGACCAATTGAGTTCTATTCGTGTTTTCTGAGCCACTCGAGTCAAGACCAAACGATAGCGAACCGGCTCTACGCGGATTTGCAGGCTGAGGGAGTTCGGTGTTGGTTCGCGCCGGAGGACTTGAAGATCGGTGACAAGTTCAGAGAACGCATAGACGAGTCGATCCGTACCTACGAAAAATTACTTGTCATCCTATCAGCCGCATCGATTTCCAGTGCATGGGTTGAGGCTGAAGTTGAAGCTGCCTTTGAGAAGGAACAACTCGCAAGTCGCGCTGTTTTATTCCCCATCACACTTGATGATTCCATCATGAAAACCGGCGCAGCTTGGGCGGCTCAGATTCGGCGCACACGGCATATCGGCGACTTCCGACATTGGGAGCAACCGGATTCGTACGCGAAGGCATTCGAGCGACTGATGCGAGACTTGCGAAGCGTGGGAACCGACAGCGAACCATGAGGCGCATCGCCGGAAAACGGTACTACTCGGTTTGGTGCGACTTTGTCACATTCCGCCAATGCCGCGAGTAACCAGCTCGCGTGCGATCCCGTAGATACGCGAATTCGGACGAACGGAGAAAAACGCGGCAAGGCCTGGCTATGCGTGGGGATGGGGGTCCCCGCGCTCACGAAATGCACGGCCGCGCCGCGTTTTTGCAGACTGACTCCCGGGAACGCACGCGAGTTGGTTGCGCGGGGCATTCTGCGGCGTCACAAAGTCGAGTTGGTGCGACTGTCGACCTCATCGTCTCTGAGCACGACGTTCGGGTCGAGGCGTTCTATGTCATCTCGTAGTACAGTCTTTCGTGAAATGAAGGCAAATACTCGTACGCGGCAGGATGAAAAGAGGTCCGACCGACAACAGAGCGCACTCATGCTGGCCAGCCGGTCCGTCGGTCGGTTTATGAAGGGCCCACGCGATCTTTCGACAAGCCGGACACATTTGGTCCGCTTCGGCAAGTAACAGCGAGCACGGCGCCGGGTCTGCAAAACAAGACCCGGCCTACGTACCTAATCCCCCAATCCCTAATCTCCGCCGCCGCCAAGGCTTCGGCGGACCTCGCCGGAGCGCTTCGCGAAGGCGGGCCTGGTTCGGGGACTGGTACAATCCCACCGTGCCGGCTCCCCTTCACCTCGCCTTTCTCGGCTGCGGGTTCATCACGCAGGTGCATAGCCGCCATCTGAAGGGCTTCACCTCGCAGATCGTCTGCAGCTATGCGAGCCGCGATCGCGGCAAGGCGGAGCAGTACTGCCGGCGATACCAGGGCGCGGGAAGTTATGCGGACTACGCGGCGGCGATCGACGACCCGCGCATCGACGCGGTCGTCGTGGCGGTGCCGCCGACGTTTCACCTCGACCTGACGCTGCGCGCGCTCGGCGCCGGCAAGCACGTGCTCGTCGAGAAGCCGGCCTTTCTGCGCATCGACGAGTTCCGCGCGGCGATCGACGCGCGGAACCAGGCGAAGCGCGTCGTGCTCGTGGGCGAGAACGATCACTACAAGCCGCTCGCGGTGGTCTTGCGAAAGCTGATCGC
>CAYHHH010000072.1:0-22499 GCA_964356125.1 uncultured Bifidobacteriaceae bacterium
CGGCATCATGAACATCATGCTGGTCTCGGTGACCGAGCGCACGCGCGAGATCGGCATCCGCCTGGCGATTGGCGCCAAGGGGCGCGACGTGCTGCTTCAGTTTCTCGTCGAGGCGATCGTCATCAGCCTCTTGGGCGGGGGCATCGGCATTGCGATGGGCTTCGGGATGGCGGAGCTGGCGACGCGCGTCTGGGAGTTCCCGACCGCGGTTCCCCCCAACGCGGTCGTGATGGCGTTCGGATTCTCGGCGATCACCGGCATCTTCTTCGGGTTCTATCCGGCAAAAAAAGCGGCGGCGCTGGATCCGATCGTCGCCCTGCGCTACGAATAAAGCTAACAGAAGATCAGAAGGTCAGAAGAACAGAAGGTTCCTTCTAAAAAGAATTCTTCTGATCTTCTGATCTTCTGTTCACAAGCTCAGCGATAGTCAGTTTCGTCACGGGATCGAGCATGTCTGGCGCGATCTCAGCGAGCGGGCGCAGGACGAAGTCGCGCTCGCGAAAGCGCGGGTGAGGAACCGACAGCCCGTCTTCCTCGATGATCGCGTCACCGTACAGAATCAAATCCACATCCAGCGTGCGCGGGGCCATCGGGTATGGCCGCGCCCTGCCCCGCTCTTCCTCTATTTCAAGCAGCCGATCCAGCAGCACACGCGCCGGCAGCTGCGTGCGCCCGACGAGCGCCGCGTTCACGTACGTCCCGTGCTCGGGTCCGACACCGGCGGGCGGCGTTTCGAGGAATGAAGAGACCGAGAGGTCGCTGAGGTCGAGCTGGAGCGCGTCGATGGCGTACTCGATATGGGCGCGGCGATCGCCCAGGTTGCTGCCGAGGGAGATGGCGACGCGCACCTAGTTCTTCGGTCGTGCCGCCATCACCGTGCCGCGAAGGACTTTCCCGGCTGAATGGCGGCCGAGAAGGTCGGCGCGGCTCTCAGCTGCCTGCTGCAGAACACGCAGGTGCTCCTTCATCTCTCCGAGAATCAGCTCGAGCATCTTGCGGTGCCGGGCATTGGTCACCGTGGCAGGACGCGGAGCCCAGCGATCGATGAACGCCTTCTGGGCGGCGGCATCGGCGTCGATAATCGACCTGGCCGTGTCGCGCGACGCTTTGCCGCTCACCTGATCGAGCGAATCGGCGGCCGTGCCGCCAAGCGCGGCAATCGCATCGCGCACCCACTGGAGGTGTATTTCCTGACGCCCGAGGATCTGCTGATAGCCGTTGTTCGCGTCGTAGGCCGCGACCGATTGCGCGTTGGTCTGCCGCGCCTTGAACAGCTCGAGCGTGTCTCGATGAAAGTCGTTGAGGAGCGTCAGCAGCTCGGCCGGGCTCACGTCGTCTGCTTCGCCTTGCAGGTAATGCAGACGCGCGTCCAGGGAATCGCGTTGAGCCTCGCTTCGGCGATCGGCTCACCGCAGTCGCGGCAGGCGCCGTAGGTGCCCTTTTGAATCCGCTCGAGCGCTTCCTCGATGGCCTGCAGAATCTTGGCGTCCGTCTGCTTGAGCTTCAGCTGGATATGGACCTCGTTGTTGCCCGTCGCCTGGTCAGCCAGGTCCCCCTGGCGCGTGTTGGTGTCGAGCGTGACGGTGAGCGGATCGCGCCCCCCGCCGGAGAGGATGTCTCCCCGTTTCCGCAGCAGCATCTCTTTGAAGGGCGTCATGTCCATTTTTAGTCGCGGGGGCCCCCCGCCCCGCTCCAGCCGCTCGCTTGCGGGGCCCCATCGCCCCGCGCCGCTCGCGGCTCTTTGCGGTAACTCGCTATTTTAACTATTCGGCACGCAGGGCCGCAAGCGGCTTGCGTTTGAGCACATCGGCGCTGGCCGCCACGCCGATGATCATGATGAGCAGCGACGTGGCGACCGTACCGACCAGATTCTCGTGCAGCACAGGCCGCCATGGTATGTCGAGCGCGAACCGGCTGACGCCCCAGCCGAGCGCGAGCGCGCCGAACGAGCCGACGGCGCCCGCGATCGTCCCCAGCAGGCCGTACTCGACCATCAGCATCGCCGCGATCGCCCGCGAGCTGGCCCCGAGCGTCTTGAAAATCGCCGCTTCGTAGACGCGCTGGAATTTCGTCACGGCCACCGCGCCCACGAGGATGAGGCCGCCGGTCAGAACGACCAGCGTGCCGACCACGTCGATCGCCACCGTGACGACCTGAAAGACCTTGCGCACCGACTCGAGCAGCTCGCGCAGATCGATGACGGAGACGTTCGGAAAGCGCACCACCAGATCGTGCGTGAACCTGCCGCGCTGCGCCGGGTCGGCAAGATTGGCGCGCACGGGCGCGAAAAACCAGTGCGGCGCGGCCTCGAACGTGCCCGCCCCGAACACGAACATGAATCCGCCGCTGCGCCCCTCTCGCCACTCGACGCGCCTGATGCCGCTGACGCGCGCGTACATCGCGCGCCCCAGCACGTCGAACCGCATGACGTCTCCGACGTCGATGCCGAAGCGCTGGACGATGCCCTCCTCGATTGACACTTCCGGGAGTGAGGCATCTTGGGGCCCCATTAGGGGCCTCGGGAACGTTCCCTTGATCAGCGTCTCGTTCGACTCGAGCTGGCCGCGATAGGTGATCGTGTACTCGCGTGACAGCATCCCGCGCCCCTGCAGATCTTCCACCTCGTCCAGGTTTCCTCCCTTGCCCGTGACGCGCGCGCGCAACACCGGGATGAGAACGGGCTGAGAGTCCCCGGGCAGCCGCTCGGCCAGAAACGCCCTCATGTCGACGGCTTGATCCTGCTGGATGTCGACGAGGAACATATCCGGCGTGTTGTCACCGATTTGCAGCGCGAACTGATTCAACAGGTTCACCTGCAGGCCGCGCACGCCCATGATGAAGAACGTGCCGAGCCCGACGGTCAGCAAGATCACGCGCGTTTGATTGCCCGGCCGGCTGAGGTGCAGCACCGCCTGCCGCATCGGAAACCACGACGATCGCGCAAGCGGCCGTGTCATCCGCGTCAGCAGCCAGCCCACGCCCTGCAGCACCACGGTGACCCCGATGAATCCGGCGCATACGATCAGTCCCACCCTGATCGACGCCGCCTGCCATGACGCCAGCGCGACGAGCGCGCCGCCGACGACGACCGTCGCCGCGATCTGGAACCAGTCGCGGCGGCCTCCTGTTGTCTCATGGCGCAGGAGCAGCGACGGCTTCACCTGCCGCACTTCGAGCAGCGGCACCATGGCGAACAACAGCGACACGAGCACACCCACGCCGAGTCCCTGCGCGGCCGCCGACCACGACAATCCGTAATCGACCGTCAGCGTGCCGATCTGATTCATGTCGTCGGGAATCACCGCGATGGCGATCCACGCCAGCGCGACGCCGATCAGGCTCCCGACGATACCCAGGGCGAGCGACTGAAGCAGGTACACGCTGAGAATCTGACGGCTCGTGCCGCCCACGCACTTCATGACGGCGATGCTCTTGATTTTCTGCCGCACGAACACGCGGGTGACGCTCGACACGGCGATGCCGCCAAGCACCACGATGACGAGGCCGACGAGACTCAGGTAGTTTTCCGCGCGCTCGAAGTCCTCGCCGATCTGCTCCTGACGATCGCGATAAGAACGCACGCGCACGAACTGCGGCCGCAGCTCGGTCTGCAGATCGCGGGTGAGGTCGTCGATCTCGGTCTCGGGCACGCGGAGCAGCATCTGACGCGACACGCGGCTGCCGAACGTGATGAGGCCGGTCTCGTCCAGATCGTCGTAATCGATGAACACCCTCGGCCCGAGGCTGAACGCGCTGAGCGAGCGGCCGGGCTCGAGCCCAATGACCCCGCGGACGACGAACTGCGCCTTGCCGATTGAGATGGCATCGCCAATCGACAGGCCGAACTGCGCGAGGAGCTCCGGCCGCACGAGCGCGCCGTTGTTCCGCAGCAGCGCGTGCGAGTACGGCCGGCCATCCTGCAGCGTCAGACGGCCATACAACGGAAAGCCGGCCTGCACCGCGCGAAGCTCGACCACCTTCGTGATGCCGGCGCTCACCTCCACCGGCCGCGCCATGGTCACCATCTCGATCGAGTCGATCCGCTGGGAATTCGGCATGCGCGCGATGCGTGCGGCAATCCGCTCGGGCGTGCCGCTCTGCCACGGCCTGTCCGTTGACAGGAAGATGTCCGCCGCCATCAGCGACCGTGCCTCGGTTGACAGCACGTACCGAACGCTCTGGATGACGGAGCGCAGCGCCACGATGGCCCCCACACCAATGGCGATGCACACGAAGAAGAAGACCAGCCGTTTCCAGGCCGATCGCGTCTCGCGAAGAGCGGTCATCAGCACGAACCGCATCAGGCCCCTACCCGTTCGGACACCTTGCCGTCGCGCAGGTACACGCGCGCGTCGGCCATGGCGGCGATTTCCTGATCGTGCGTCACGACGACGAGCGTGACGCCGCGCTGCTCGTTGATGCCGAGCAACAGCTCGATCACGTGATGACCGGTGGCGCTGTCCAGGTTTCCCGTCGGCTCGTCTGCGAGCACAATGACCGGCTCGTTCGACAGCGCCCGCGCGATCGCGACGCGCTGCTGCTCGCCGCCGGACAACTGCGACGGATAGTGATGGCCGCGATCCTGAAGCCCGACTTCGCCGAGGAGGCTGCGCGCGCGCGCCGCCGCATCCCGCCGTCCGGCAATCTCCATCGGCACGAGGATGTTCTCGAGGGCCGTCAAGGATGGAATGAGATGAAACGACTGGAACACGAAGCCAATCTTCTCGCCGCGCAGCCGCGCGAGGCGATCTTCGCCGAGCTCGGTGATGTCGGTGTCGTCGATCAGAATCGAGCCGCTCGACGGCGAGTCGAGACCCGCGATCAATCCGAGGAGCGTCGACTTTCCGCTCCCCGACGGTCCGACGATCGCCAGCCGCTGCCCCGACGGCACCGCCAGATCGATCGGATGAAGGATGGTGAGCAGGTGATCGCCGCTCGTGACCGTTTTCGAAACCCCGCGCAGCTCGATCATTTCTCGATCATCGTTTCCACGATCGGCCACAGGTGATCGGCAATGCGAGCGGCGCCCGCGCTGGTGGGATGGATGCCATCGGACTGGTTCAAATCGGGAATACCCGCCACGCCTTCGAGCAGAAAGGGCACCAGCGTCACTGTGTTCTCCCGCGCCAGATCATGAAAGACCTGACGATACGACGCGGCGTATTGTTCCCCGTAGTTCGGAGGCGCTTCCATGCCGACCAGCAGCACCTGAATTGCGCGTTGCCGCGCGCGGTGAATGATGCTCTGCAGATTCGCCTTCATCTGCGCCGGCGGCAACCCACGCAGGCCATCGTTCGCGCCGAGCGCCAGAATCAGCAACCGCACATCGCCTTCGAGCGCCCAGGTCGCGCGTCGTAACCCGTCGGCCGTGGTGTCGCCCGACACACCGGCGTTGACGACCTCGATCGCGCTCCCCGCCTCCTGCAGCTTCTGTTGCAGCACGGCCGGATACGCCTGGTCTCTCGGAATGCCAAGGCCTGAGGTGAGGCTATCGCCGAGCACAACGATTCTAGGTGCGCTAGGTGCGACAGGGGCGTTAGGGGCGTTAGGGGCGTTGGGGGCGTTGGGTGCGTTGGGTGCGCTAGGTGCGTCGTCCTCCGAGCGCACGGGAGGCTCAGAACGACCGCATGAGATCGCCGCAAGCACAACGAGGGAAAGGAGAACGCGATTCAATCCTCTCTATCTTACCCTTGACGTCGTATACTCCCGTCCGTGGTCACCATCGCCTTTCAGCCGGCGTTGGCACGCGCGCGTGCGGCGCTCGAGCGTGGCCGCCACGCCGATGCGATCGGCATCCTCACGCAGGCGCTGAAGTCGTCTGGCGTGAAGAACGAAGACGAGCTCGGCCTGCGCTGCGCGCTCGCGGAGGCCTGGCTGATGGGCGACGATGTCTCACAGGCGGTCGCCACGCTGGGCCGGCCACCCGACTCCCCCCGCGACGATCTTCCCCCCGCACTGCTCTCGACACTGTGGCGCCTGCATGGACGCGTCGCGTTTGCCAAGGGGGAGCAGTCGCGCGCGATCGCGCTGCTCGGCCGCGCCCTGCGTCATGCCGAGCAGGCGCACGACTCGGAAGCCATCGGCCTCGCGCACTACGAGCTCGGGCACTGTTACAAGCAGGTCGGCGACGCGGCCATCGTGCGCGAGCACATCGCGAAAGCGGCACCGGCGCTGCACGCGGCGGGAAACCGGCGATATCTCGCGCTGCTGCATTCCCTCTCCGGCGTGGTGCTCGCGCAAAGCGGACGCCTCGAAGAAGCGATCTCCGCGCTGCAGCAGGCCGAGCGCCTTGCCGCGTCGGTGCAGGCGCAGGATGTGCTCGGCATCATCCTGAACAACCAGGCAAATGTGGCGCTGATTCAGCATCGCAACGAACAGGCGGTCGCGCTTTCCGAGCGGGCCGCAGCGCTGCAGGAACAGAACGGGCCGGGCCGCGGGCTCGCACTCTGTCTCGCGACGCTCGGACAGATTCTCGTGCGCCTGGGCAAACTCGAGCGCGCCGAGAAGGTTCTCCTTCGGGCCTTGGAATCGCGTGGGCAGACACAGTTCAACGAAATTACCGGTGCGGTGTACGACTCCCTCGCGCAGATCGCGCTGATGCGGGGTGCGCATGAGTCTGCCGGTGATTACCTGCGGCGCGCGGGCGACGCCTACGGCAGCTACGGGGCACAGACCGGCCTCTGGTACGAGTGGTCGATCCGTGTGCTCGAAGCGAAGCTTGCAGCTCGCCGCGGCGCCACGGAAGAAGCGCTCAGGCTGGCCAATGAGATCGTGGCGAAGGCGCCGCCGACCGAAGCGATCCAAGCCGATCTCATCGCGTCAGAATCGCTCATCGCTGCCGGACGTGCGTCCGAAGCTGAAATTCGTCTCGCCAACGTGGGCGCACGAATCGACGCCCGAGCGATGCCGGGCGCGTGGGGTGAGTTTCTTCGCTTACGCGGCGCGCTGCACGGATCCGCCGAGCGCCTGTCGGAGGCGTACCACGATATCGCGCAAAGCGCGAGCGTGTTCGAGCTGATCGGCGAAGGCTACCAGAGCGCGTTGAGTCACCTGGCGCTCGGCCGCCTTGCCAGCCGTGTGGGCGCGCGCTCGCAGGCTGAACATCAGTTCACGGTCGCTGCGTCGCTGTTCGAGTCGCTCGGCGCTGCGCGCGATCTCGTCGAGACGCACAAGGCTTCATCGGAGCTGCCGACGGCGGAAGCCACCGACCCACTGGCGTCCATCGGATCAGACGATGCGGTCGTCAGGCGCCTCATCGACGCGGCGGCCTTTCCAGAACTGCTCGGCCACGAAACCGCAGCCGCCGTTCGTGACACGCTCGACGCAGACTGCGCGGTGGTGTTCGTTGCGCCGAAGGAGGGGGATCTGCGTCTGGTCGCGTGGACTGGCGGCGATGCCGACCGCGCGCGCGCGATTGCCATGCGCGCCATCGGCCGCTCGCACGGCACCGGATTCGTGGTATCGGAGCAGACCGGACGCGACATCGACGGTCCGCGCTTCGTCGCCATTCTCTCGCCGCGCCCCGTCGCCGACCCGCTGCGCCGCCGCTTGCGGATGATCGCCGCCATCGCCTCGCAGGGGTTCGATCTCTGCAGCGCTCGACAGCGGCCGACGGCGCCGGCCGAAATCGCGCACGAGCAGCCGCTCGAGCCGCTGCTGCCGGGATTCCTCTGTGCCAGCCCGGCGATGATGCGCGTCGTCGAGCAGATTCAGCGCCTGCAGGGCAACGAGCTCACCGTGCTGATCACCGGTGAGAGCGGCACCGGCAAAGAGCTCGTCGCGCGCGCGATTCACGTCGGTTCACTGCGCAGTTCGGCGGTGTTTCTCCCGTACAACTGCACGACGACCACGAGAGAGCTGGCCGACAGCCAGCTCTTCGGGCATCGGCGCGGAAGCTTCACCGGCGCGGTCAACGATCAGCTCGGCCTTGTGCGGACCGCGACCGGCGGGACCTTGTTCCTCGACGAAATCGGCGACCTGCCGCTCGACGTGCAGCCCAAGCTGCTGCGCTTTCTCGAGCAGGGGGAAATCATGCCGATTGGCGAGACGCGCCCGCAGCGCGTGGACGTGCGCGTGATTGCCGCAACGAATGCCGACCTCGAGCAGCGCGTGGCCGAGGGTAAGTTTCGCGAGGACCTGTATTACCGGCTGGCGGTCATCCGCATTCTGATTCCCCCGCTGCGCGATCGGCGCGAAGAGATTCCGCATCTGACCAGCTTGTTTATGCGCGAGATCTCCGAGAGGCTCGGCAAGCCTGACGTGTTTCTGACGCCCGACACGCTCGAGCTGCTGGCGCAGCATTGGTGGCCGGGCAACGTGCGTCAGCTTCGCAACGAAATCCAGCGTCTTGTGGCGCTCAGCCGGCCGGGACAGGGGATCGGTCCCGAGCACCTCTCGCCCGAGATTACGTCTGCCGCTATCCGCCAGCACGCGATCGGTCAGGGACCGAGCGCCGCCGCGCGCCTTCCGTGCACCTCACTCGCGGCAGCCGTCGACGGCCTCGAACGGGAAATCATCGAAGCCACGCTCCACCAGAGCAGCGGCAACATTTCAGAAGCGGCGCGTTCGCTCGGGCTGACGCGCCGAGGTCTGTACCTTAAATTACGCCGGCTAGGCTTCGAAACGACCCCGTTTGCGGATACGAAGTAATCACCTGCAAGGGTGATTGGATACTTAGTATCGCACCCCACACCTCGCAGCAACCTGTCACTGTAACGACAGAATTCATATAAGTCTTTAATTAACTATATTTTACAGAACTTTAGCGCATGCGCGTGCGAGCGGCTAACCTGTTGGCCTGTCGATTGATATATAGACCGGCGTCGGTTGGATTACGAGAGGCCAAAATGCAAACACTGAGCATCGCTGCGAAGAGGACGACCGTCACCGCCCGCCGGTCTGAGCGCCAGTCGATCGCCCTGCCAGGGCGCGTCACGTGGAAGGATGCCCGCGGCACCACGCGGTTTGCCAGCGTCGTGACGCGCGACGTCAGCGACACCGGGGTCTTTATCGAGTGGAGCGAGCCGACGTCGATTCCGCTCTACCGGCTGGTCACGTTCCAGCTCGAGCGCGACGCACGCAACGTCGACGGCCTGCCGATGGCGCTTCGCGTAGGAAAAGTGCTGTCCGCCGTCTACCGCGCCGGCGAGTTCCAGAAGTCGACCGGCACGCCCGAGGGATACGGACTTCGCCTCCTTGTGGAGCCTTCGGCATCGATGGCCCACACCGAGCGCGTTGAAGCGACAGCCTAGATTCAGATTCAGATTCTAGATTTTAGTTTCTAGATTTCAGTTTCTCGTTTCAGATGGCCGCTTGTATTGCAGCGGCCATTTCCTTTGTGCTCGCCTTGCCTCCCATATCCGGCGTCTTCGTATCTCCGCCCGACAGCACCTTCGTAATGGCCGCGACGATCATGTCGTGCGCCGCGTGCTCGCCAAGGTGGTCGAGCATGAGCGCTCCGGCCCAGATGGCGCCAATCGGGTTCGCAATCCCCTTCCCTTTGATGTCGGGTGCAGACCCGTGAATCGGCTCGAACATCGACGGGTATTTCCCCTCGGGATTGATGTTGCCGCTCGCCGCCAGCCCCAGGCTGCCCGATATGGCGGCGCCCAGGTCCGTCAGGATGTCGCCGAACAGGTTCGACGCCACGATGACGTCGAGCGTCTGCGGGTGCGTCACCATGCGCGCGGCCAGCGCGTCGACGTGGTACTTCTTGAAGGCCACGTTCGGATAATCCCTCCGCACTTCGTCGACGACCGTGTCCCACAACACCATCGAGTGCTGCAGCGCGTTCGACTTGGTCGCGCTCGCGAGCTCGCGCCGCGGCCGCTTCGACGCCAGCTCGAACGCGTAGCGGGCGATGCGGCTGATGCCGTGGCGCGTAAAGAGGCCCGCCTGCTCCACGGCTTCGAAGGGCGTTCCCGCGTGAATCTTTCCGCCGATGCCGGCGTACTCCCCTTCGGAGTTCTCACGCACGCAGATCATGTCGATGTCGGCGGCGCCGCGATTCGCGAGCGGCGAGGTGACGCCGGGAAACAGCCGCATCGGCCGGAGGTTCACGTACTGATCGAACCGCTGCCGCAGCGGGAGGATCAGCTCCCAGACGGCGATGTGGTCGGGGACCGACGGGTCGCCGACGGCGCCGAAAAAAATCGCGGGAAACTCGGCGAGGCGATCGAACGCGTCGGCCGCCATCATGCGGCCGTGCTTCGCGTAGTACGCGCAGCCGTAGGGAAACTCCACGAGATCGAACGTGAATCCGCTGCGCCCGGCCACCGCTTCGAGCACCGTCACCGCCGCCGGAATGACCTCTTGACCGATACCGTCGCCTGGAATCACCGCAATGCGGTGACGCTTCGCCGCCATGTCGCCTCCGTTGTTATTTGAGATCGCTTGCTGCTGGAAATCCGGGAATCCCTTTGGCCTTGCGAACGGCGCGGACGATCGCGTCGGCCATCGCTTCTGCGGCCAGCGCGCCGATGCGTGACACGTCGCTGTTGTCGATGCCGCCCGTCGCCAGGGCAAAAATCGCGTCTCCGTCACCCATCGTGTGCGCCGGGTAGATCGCGCGGGCAAGGCCGTCGTGCGCCATCTGCGCGACCTTGGTCGCCTGCACTTTCGTGAGTCGCGCGTTGGTGGCGATGACGCCAATTGTGGTGTTCTGTCCGGCCTTGATGGGGGCAGATGCGCCGGAGCGCAGCAACCGGCGCGCATCGGCCAGCCCTTTCCCATCGGGCGTGCGGACGCCCGCAACGACGCTGCCGCTGCGCGGGTCGATGACGTCACCCACCGCATTGACGGCGACAATCGCGCCGACGACGAGCGTATCGGAGCCCGATGGAACCGCGATCGATGCGGTTCCGAGCCCCCCCTTCATGGCTCCGCCTGGGCCTGTTTTGCCAATCGTGGCCCCCGCGCCCGCTCCCACGTTGCCCTCTTCGACCGTCCCGCCGGCCGCTGCAAGCGCCGCGCGGTAACCGCAGTCGGCGGTCGGCCAGATGTCGGGCCGGTTACCAACCCCGAGATCGTACAAAATCGCGCCGGGCACGATCGGCACCCTGGCGGCGCGCGTCTCGAACCCGATCTTCCGTTCGTAAAGGTACTTGCGCACGCCCGTGGCGACATCGAGTCCGAACGCGCTCCCGCCCGACAGGAACACCGCATGCACCTGCTGCACGAGATTCAGGGGGTTCAGCACATCGGTTTCGATCGTGCCCGGTGCAGATCCGCGCACATCCACGCCGGCTACGGCGCCTGCCTCGGCAAGGATCACGGTGCATCCAGTCGGCCGCTCCGTACGGGTGACCTGGCCAACCTTGATGCCCGATACGTCGGTGATGCCGCCACCGGACGAGAGATGAGCGGTGATACGTCCCTCCTGCGGTCGGGCGAGGACGCCGGCGGAAGCAGCCAGCAGCAGGGCCGCGGCTGCGGCCGCGTGCGTTCGTCGCATCGCGACATTCTAACGTGGTTCACCACCAACCACGAACCACGAACCACCCACCACTTGAATTACTCCCGTGTCGGTGTCAGATTCGTAGCAGATGCCGGATCAAATCGCGCGGCAGCGAAGCACCACGCTGCTGTTCTACGGGTGCGTTCTCCTTCTCGGTTACCTGCTCTATCAGCTCTTCGAGCCGTTCCTGTGGCCTCTGGCATGGGCCGCCATCTTCGCCGCGTTTTTCTATGCGCGGCACAAGCAGCTCGAGGCGCGCTTCGGCAAGGCGGTCGCAGCGTCGATGAGCACGGGCGCCGTGGCGCTCATCATCGTGGTGCCGTTCGTCCTCCTCGTGATGGCGTTCATCGACGAGGCCAGGCAGACGCTCGGGTCCGTCGACCTTGCGGCGGGCAGCTCGAGCGGGCTCGAGCGGGTGCAGCGCGCGTGGAGCTGGCTGCAGCGGCAGCGGTTCGGCCGGGACGTGCCTAATCTCGACGTTGTTTTGAAGATGGGCGCGTCGAGGATCGCGGGGTTCGTCACGGAAGGCGCCGGGCTGCTGGCCCAGGGCATCGTCTATGTGGTGGTCAACGTGATCATCATGCTGTTCGCGCTGTTCTTCTTCTTCCGCGACGGCGACGCCATCATGAGCCGGCTGCGCCGCGTGCTGCCGTTCGATCCCTCGTTCCGAGAAGGGCGCATCCGCGAGACCGCGGAGCTGATCAAAGCCAGCATCAGCTCCGGCATGATCGTGGCGCTCGTGCAGGGGGCGGTTGGCGGCCTCACGTTCGCGCTTCTCGGGCTGGGCGCTCCGGTGTTCTGGGGCGTGATCATGGCGTTCTTCTCGCTGCTGCCGCTCGGCGCGTGGATTGTGTGGCTGCCGGTCTCCATATGGCTCCTGCTGACCGGCGAGATCGGGCGCGGCGTGGTGCTGCTCGCCATCGGCGCGGGCGGCATCAGCCTGATCGACAATTTCCTGCGGCCGTATCTGCTGGCCGGCCGCACGCAGATGAACGGCCTCCTCGTCTTCATCAGCCTTCTCGGCGGGATGGCGGCCTTCGGTTTGATTGGTCTCGTGCTGGGTCCGGTGATCATGGCCACCGCGATCAGCTTCGTCGACGCCTATGCCACGGAACGAAGAGAGTTGACGGTTACGGATGACCTTTCTCCAGAGAGCGATCGGCGCGGCAAGGCTTGACGTCCCGGTCTTCGAGGAAATCGAAGCCGACCGCACAGCAACCGGCCAGGCGATGCTGATCGTCGTGCTATCGAACGTCGCAGCGGGCATTGGCCTGACGGCCGGTGACGCACCAGTGCTTCACCGGGTCATGCTCGCGCTCTTCTTCTGGGTATTCTGGGCAATCGCCACCTACATCGTTGGCGTGTACCTCATGCCGGAGCCGCAGACAGAAACAAATGTCGGCGAGCTGCTGCGTACGATTGGTTTCGGCGCGTCGCCCGGAATGCTTCGCATCCTCGGGATCGTTCCGGTGGTCGGCGCAACCATCTACGTGATCTCGACGGCGTGGATGCTGGTGGCCATCGTCATTGCGATCCGGCAGGCACTCGATTACACGAGCACCGCGCGCGCGGTTGTGGTGTGCATCATCACTGGGCTGATCGCGGTCGTGATGGCTGCCCTCCTGGGCGCGCTCCTCTTCATGCTCGCCGAAGAGGTTGTGTTGTAATGGAGCCCAAACAGACCGATAACCCGGTCAAGACCTCCCCGCAGCCTGAAGATCGGATCCTGCTCGAGGGCCCGCACTCGCGCATCCGCGAGGCGCGGCTCATCTTCACGGCCGTCAAAGATTTCATCGCGGGATTCAGGGCGTTCCACTTCTGCGGACCATGCGTCACGATCTTCGGGTCGGCGCGCATTCGAGAAGGTCATCCGTACTACCAGCTCGGCATCGAGATGGGCAAGGCCATGGCCCGCATGGGGTTCACCGTGATGACGGGCGGCGGGCCGGGATTGATGGAAGCGGCGAACCGCGGCGCGCGGGAAGCTGGCGGCCCTTCGGTCGGCGTGAACATCGTGCTGCCGTTCGAGCAGGCCCCGAACCGCTACTGCGATCGCATTGTCACGTGCCGGTACTTCTTCGTGCGCAAGGTGCTGCTGTTTAAGTACTCATACGCCTTCGTCGCACTGCCCGGCGGGCTGGGCACGCTCGACGAGCTGAATGAGGCGCTCACGCTGATTCAAACAAAGAAGATTCTGCACTTCCCCGTGGTGCTGATGGGGGCAACCTACTGGCGGGGGTTCCTGGCGCTGCTCGAGGACATGGTGAAGGCGGGCACGGTCAGCGCCGGCGACCTGAAGCTGTTCCTCGTGACCGACAGCCTCGACGAAGCGGTCGAACACATCCGCAAGCACGCCATCGAGGAGTTCAAGCTGACGAAGCACCCGCCGATGAAACCCTCGCGGCTGCTCCGGGAAGGGGCTTATCCCTCGGGTTCGTCTTTTTCTTCGAAGGGCTGAACGGCGCTGTTGAGCGCAGACAACGACACACTGCGCTGGAAGGCGGCCCACACGGCTTTCGACAGCAGGGTGCGGAACCCGCCCTTCTCGAGCTGATACAACGCGTGCGCGCTGGTGCCGCCGGGTGAGGTCACGAGATTCCGCATCTCCGCGGGATGCGACGGCGAGCTCTCCGCGTAGATAGCCGAGCCACGCACGGTCTGCGTCACGAGCGTCCGCGCATCCTCCCGCGAAAATCCGAGATGCACGGCCGCGTCGATGAGCGCTTCCATGAACAGGAACACATAGCTGGGTCCCGAGCCGCTGATGGCTGTCGCCATATCGAGGAACGCCTCGTCGGCGACGTACAGCTCCTTGCCGAATGCGCGCAGAATCGCCTGCGCCTCTGCGCGTTGCGCCGCCGTAACCGCCGGGCTCGCGGTCCACACGGTCATCCCCTCGGCCACCTGAGCCGGGGTGTTCGGCATCGATCGCACGATGGACGCGTGCTTCAGCCCCTGCGACATCGACTCGACGCGCGCGCCGGCGATGATCGACAGCACCAGCGCGTCCTTGCGCAGCTTTCCGCACAAATCGCGAAACACGAAGCGCAGCATCTGCGGCTTCACCGACAGAATCACGATGTCGGCGCCCTTCGCCGCTTTCAGGTTGTCGCTCGTCGTGCCAATGCCGAACCGCTTCTCGAGATCCTGCTGGCGGTCGGCGTGCGGATCGCTCGCGGTCATCGCCCTGGCCTCGACCGCGTGCGAGTTCAGCAGGCCGCCAATCATGGCGCCCGCCATCGCGCCGCCGCCGATAAACGCGATCGACTTTCCGCCCAGCACCTTTTGCGTAGTCAAGGCCTTGTTTGTCCTGTCCCTTCGATGACCCACTTGTATGTGGTCAATTCGCGCAATCCCATCGGCCCGCGCGCGTGAAGCTTTTGCGTCGAGATGCCCACCTCAGCACCCAACCCGAACTCGCCGCCATCGGTGAACTGCGTGCTCGCGTTGACGAACACCGCAGCGGCGTCCACCTCGTTCAGAAACCGCTCCGCGGCCTGCGCGTCTTCGGTGACGATCGCTTCGGAATGGCCCGAGCCGTGCGCCCGAATGTGGTCGAGCGCTTCATCCAGGCTGCCGACAACTTTCACCGCGGCGACCAGCGAGAGAAACTCTTTGCCGAAATCCTCTGGCGACGCCGGCATGGATGCCGCCCCGGCAGCGCTCAACACCCGCGCTGCTTCAGCGTCGGCACGAATCTCCACGCGCGCCTTGCTCCACTCGGCTGCCATCTGCGGCAGCCACGACGGAGCGATGTCTCGATGCACGATTAAGGTGTCGAGCGCGTTGCAGATGGTCGGGCGCCGCACCTTCGCGTTGAAGACGATCGCCAGCGCCATCGCCGGATCGGCGGCCCGATCGACGTACGTGTGGCAGACGCCGGCGCCGGTCTCGATGACCGGAATCGTCGCGTTCTCAATCGTCGCCTTGATGAGCCCCTCGCCGCCGCGCGGAATGATGACGTCGATGTACTCGCGCAGCTTCAGCATCCGCTGCACGAGCGCGCGATCCGTGGACGTGATCAGCTGCACCGAGGTCTCGGGCAATCCCACCTCTTTCAGGCCCGCCTGAATGGCGGCGGCAATCGCGCGATTGCTCGCAAGCGCCTCGCTGCCGCCGCGCAGCACCACCGCGTTGCCCGTCTTGATGCAGATTGCCGCGATGTCGCTCGTCACATTGGGGCGCGATTCGTACACGACGCCGACGACGCCGAGGGGCACGCGCCGCTTCGAAATCGCGAGGCCGTTCGGCCTGGTGAGCCGATCGAACCGCTCGCCAATCGGATCGGCCAACCGCGCAACCGCCTCGACGTCGCGCGCCATGCCCGCCACGCGCTGCGGCGTCAGACGTAAACGGTCGATCTCGATGCGCGCCGACGCGTTCGCACAGTCCTGCGCGTTCGCCGCCAGGATCTCGCTCTCGCGCGCACAGATCGCGTTCGCGATCGCCGCCAGCGCGCGGTTCTTGAGATCGCTCGTCGCTTGCGCGAGCACGATCGACGCGGCCTTGGCGCCCGCGGCTTTATCGACCAGCTCGTCAGTTGTTACTGATGTCATTCCGCCTTCCCCACGCGACCCACGATCCCTACGATCCCCATCAGAGCATGACCACGTTATTTCTATGAATGACTTCGTCCCCGAAGTTGTACCCGAGCATCGTCGTAATCTCGGCCGACCGGCATCCCTTAATTCGCTCCAGGTCGGCCGCGCTGTAGTTCGCGACCCCGCACCCTACGGCCTTGCCTTCGGGGCCGACGATGTTGACGCTGTCGCCCCGGTCGAATGGCCCCTTCACGGTGACGAGACCCGCGGGCAGCAGCGAGCGGCCGCGTCCGAGCGCCGTGACAGCCCCCGCATCGATGTGCGCGGCGGCCTTGCCGGCGAGCCCCGCGAGAATCCACCGCTTGCGGCTTTCCATCCGGGTGCGATTCGACGGAAAACGCGTGCCGACCGGCTCTCCTTTGACGGACCTTACAAGGACATTGTCGGTCGTTCCACCCGCCACCAGTACGGTCACGCCCGATTCTGTCGCGAGCCGCGCGGCCTGGAGCTTCGTCAGCATTCCGCCGGTGCCGCGCGAGGTGCCCGCGCCCGCCGCCAGCGCCAGGATCTCGTCCGAGATGACCGGCACCTCGTGTATGAGCGTGGCCGTCGAGTGCCGCCGCGGATCGGCCGTGAACAACCCCTCCTGATCGGTCAGCAGAATCAGGAGGTCCGCGTCGATGAGGTTCGCCACCAGCGCCGACAGATTGTCGTTGTCTCCGATTTTGATTTCCTCAGTCGCGACGACGTCGTTTTCGTTGATGATCGGCACGACCTGGCGCTCGAGCAGCGCGAGCAGCGTGTTGCGCGCGTTCAGGTAACCCTGGCGGTCGGCCAGATCGGCGCGCGTCAGCAGCGTCTGCGCGACGATGAGCTCTTCTTTCGAAAAGAGCTCGTCCCACATCTGCATCAGCTTGGTCTGCCCCACTGCCGCGAGCACCTGCTTGAACGGGATGTCCTTGCCATTGCGCGACACGGACAGCGCCTGCCGGCCCGCCACGATGGCGCCGGACGAGACGAGCGCCACCTGATGGCCGTCGTGCACGAGCCGCGCGATCTGGCGCGCGATGCCCATCATCGCGGGCCGCGCGAGGCGGTCCTCGCCTCCGGTCAGCGTATTTGTGCCAACTTTGACGACCAGGCGCTTCTTCGTCCGCTCTCCCATGTGTGCGGGCCTCATTTTATCGCTATAATCTCGACCTCGCTTTCAGCACGTAGTGTCCGGCTTCAGCCGGACTTCGAGGAGACCCATGCGAAGGCTGTCGATTCTCGGCTTGCTGCTGTGCGCCACTTTGCCGCTTGCCGCCCAGACGGGCGCGAAAAACGGCGAATGGCGATCCTATGCCGCAGAGCCGGGAAGCACGAAATACTCGCCGCTCGATCAAATCAGCAGGGACAACGTCAAGAACCTCCGCATCGCGTGGCGCTTCAAGACCGACAACCTCGGGCCGCGCCCCGATTTCAACATGCAGTCGGTGCCGATCGTCGTGAACAACGTGATGTACGCCCAGGCGGGCACGCGCCGCAGCGTCGTGGCGCTCGATCCGGCGAGCGGAGAGTTGTTGTGGATGTGGCGCATGGACGAGGGGAAGCGAGGAGCGGGGGCCCCGCGCCAGGGCTCAGGCCGCGGCCTTGCGTACTGGACCGATGGCAAGGGCGACGACCGTATTGTGACGGTCACGCCCGGCTATCACCTGGTTCAACTCAACGCGAAAACAGGCGTGCCCGTCGCGTCGTTCGGACGCAACGGCGTCGTCGACCTCAAGACCGAAATCGATCAACCCGGCATCGATCTCGAGACCGCAGACATCGGGCTCAACTCGCCGCCGGCGCTCGGCAACAACGTCATCGTCGTCGGCGCGGCTCACCTGCCCGGCGGCGCGCCGCGGACGAAGGAGAACGTCAAGGGGTACGTGCGCGGCTACGACGTGCGCACCGGGAAGCGTCTCTGGATCTTCCACACGATCCCTCAGCCGGGCGAGTTCGGGAACGACACGTGGGAAAAAGATTCGTGGTCGTACACGGGCAACGCCGGCAACTGGGGCCCGATCACGATCGACGAAGAGCTCAACCGCGTATATCTCGCGACTGAGGACGGCACTGGCGACTACTTCGGTGGACATCGTCCCGGGAACAATCTCTTTTCAGCCACCGTCGTCTGCCTCGATCTCAACACGGGCAAGCGCCTCTGGTATTTCCAGGCGATCCATCACGACATCTGGGACTGGGACTTTCCGACGGCCCCGATGCTGATGGACATCACCGTGAACGGCACACCGATCAAAGCCGTTGCGGTCCCGTCGAAGCAGGCGTTTCTCTACACCTTCGATCGCGTGACCGGACAGCCCGTGTGGCCCATCGACGAGCGGCCGGTACCGCGCGGCAAAGTGCCGACCGAATGGTACTCGCCCACGCAGCCGTATCCGACGAAGCCGGCCGCGTACGACATGCAGGGCATCCGCGAGAGCGACGTCAACGACTGGACGCCGGAGATTAAAGCCGAAGCGCTGCGCGTGCTCAATCTGCACAAGTACAGCGACAACCTGTTCGAACCGCCGATCGACCGTGGACAGGACGGCAAGTTCGGCATGCTCATGATGCCGGGCAACAACGGCGGTACGAACTGGGAAGGGGGCGCGTTCGATCCGGAAACGAAGATTGCGTACATCTTCTCGTCGACCGAGTTCAACCGGCGCTCGCTCATCAACGATCCCGCGCGCTCGAACATGAACTTCATCGACGGTGGCGGTGGGCGCGGGGGCGGGGCTGCCGATGCGGCACCACCGCTGAATGCGTTCGGTCTGCCGCTCATCAAGCCGCCCTACGGGCGCGTCACGGCGATCAACATGAACACCGGCGATCACGTCTGGATGGCGCCGATCGGCGGTACGCCCGAGAACATCAGGAACCACAAGATGCTCCAGGGGGTCACCATTCCCCGCACGGGACGTCCCGGGCGCACGGGCATCATGCTGACCAGGACGCTGCTGTGGGCCGGCGAGCGCGGCCCGCTCGACACCGTCGGCGGCCAGACGGTCTCCTGGTTCCGCTCGTACGACAAGACGACCGGCGACATCGTGTCCGAGATGCAGATTCCAGCAAACGTTACGAACGTCCCGATCACCTACATGTCGGGCGGCAAGCAATACATCGTCATCGCCGTGGCCGCGGTTGGAAAACCTGCCGAGCTGCTCGCGCTCACGTTACCGTAGCGCTCGCGGTTCCGCGTTCCACATTCCGATTCCTCGTTCTGGTTCCTAGGAGGCTCCATGCGCAGGTTGTTCACGGTCGCAGGTTTGCTCGTCGTCGCCGTCGCATCGCTCGCCGCGCAGTACGGCACGACGAACGGTGAATGGCGGTCGTATGCCGGTGAACCCGGCAGCACGAAGTACTCTCCGCTCGATCAGATCAACAAAGACAACGCCAGGAACCTCCGAATCGCGTGGCGGTTCAAAACAGACAACTACGGCCCGCGGGCCGACTACAACATGCAGGTCACGCCGCTCGTGGTCAACGGCGTCATGTACGCGCAGGCCGGCGTGCGGCGCGCGGTCGTGGCGATCGATCCCCAGACGGGCGAACAGTTGTGGATGTGGCGCATGAACGAAGGCAAGCGCGGTGAGAGCGCGCCGCGCCAAGGATCGGGACGCGGCGTCGCGTACTGGACCGACGGCAAGGGGGACGAGCGCATTCTCACCGTGACGCCGGGGTACCAGCTCGTGGCGCTGAATGCGAAGACCGGCGTACCCGTTCCATCATTCGGCCGCAACGGCATCGTCGATCTCAAGACCGATCTCGATCAGCCCGGCCTGAATCTGGACACGGCCGACATCGGCCTCAACGCGCCGCCGGCCGTCGGCAATAACGTCGTCGTGGTCGGCGCCGCGCACACGCCGGGAAGCGCCCCGCGCACGAAGGAGAACGTCAAAGGCTACGTCCGCGGCTACGACGTGCGCACCGGCAAGCGCCTGTGGATCTTCCACACGATTCCGCAGCCCGGCGAAGAGGGCAACCAGACATGGCTGAACGACTCGTGGTCGTACACGGGCAACGCCGGCAACTGGGGCGCGATCACCATCGATGAAGCGGCTAATCGCGTGTACCTCGCGACGGAAATGGCGACCGGCGACTATTACGGCGGGCATCGGCCGGGTAATAATCTTTTCACCGACTGCATCGTCAGCCTCGACCTCAACACGGGCAAGCGCTATTGGTACTTTCAGGCGGTCCATCACGACATCTGGGATTGGGACTTCCCCGCTCCCGGCATCCTGATGGATATCACCGTCGATGGAAAACCGATCAAGGCGATCGGCGTGCCGTCGAAGCAGGGTTGGATCTACACGTTCGACCGGATGACGGGACAACCGGTGTGGCCGATCGTCGAGCGGGCCGTCGAAAAAGGCAACGTGCCGGGCGAATGGTATTCGCCGACGCAGCCGTTTGTCACGAAGCCCGCGCCGTTCGATCGTCAGGGCGTATCGGAAAGCGATCTGATCGACTGGACGCCCGAGCTCAAGGCCGAAGCGCTGCGCATCGCAGGGCTGCACAAGATGGGTCCGATCTTCACGCCGCCAATTACGCCTGATGAAGGCGGCAAGGCCGGCACGCTGATGCTGCCCAATGCAACAGGCGGCGCGAACTGGGAAGGCGGCGCCTTCGATCCCGAAACCGGCATCGTCTATATCTTCTCGACGACGAATCCGACGCGCCTCAGCCTCATCAACGATCCCGCGCGATCGAACATGAACTTCATTCAAGGTGGTGGCGGTGGTGGCGGCCGGGGTGCGGGAGGCTTGCCCGCCGTAGCGCCGTCAGGCGCGGAGGCGGGTGCGCGGGGTGCCGGGCCCGCGCGAGGCACTCCCCTTCCACCGACGACCGTATTCGGACTGCCGCTGATCAAGCCGCCCTACGGGCGCATCACCGCGATCAACATGAACACGGGCGATCACGTCTGGATGCAGCCGGTCGGCGACACGCCCGACGACATCAAGAATCACGAGCGGCTGAAGGGGGTCACGATTCCGCGGACCGGCCGCGGCGGCCGCCTGGGCATCATGGTGACGAAAACATTGCTGTGGGGCGGCGAGCGCGGTCCGCTGGTCACGGTGAACGGCGAGCAGGGATCGTGGTTCCGCTCCTACGACAAAGCGACCGGCGCGATCGTCTCGGAAACGCTCCTGCCGGCGAACACCACCGGCGTGCCGATGACCTACATGGTCAACAAGAAGCAGTACATCGCCGTTTCAGTGGCGGCTGTCGGGCGTCCTGCGGAGATCATCGCACTTGCTCTGCCTTAGCGATTGCCGTAGTCGCGCACATCGTCGTCGTTGAAGTTAAAGTCGACGGCCTGGCCGCCAACCGTCACCTTGAATGACTCGTAGAGGTCCAGCTTCTTCTCCAGCTCGACGAGCCCCTGTATCTGGTCGCCCTTCTTCACTTTGCCGGCGACAAAATTTTTCATCGGCGTGACCTTACCGGTCAGCGTCTCACCCTTCTGCGTCACCGTGACTTCCGGCTTCAGCTCGAACTCCTTGTTCGCGGTGCCCTGGATGAAGAACACGCTTGTCATGCGCGCCTTGGTGCGGAAGGCCGCCTTCGCGGGCGACGAGCCGAACAACGCCTCGACCGTACGATCGTTCAGCAGGATCACCTGCAGGTTTCCCCAGTCGGGGCGCGCCTGCGCCGAGAACGCCTGCAGCATTTTCGCGTTGTCCACCTGCTGTGCGCCGGCGTACATCGGCAGCGCGCACGCGGCCACAACGAGGAGAACGAGCACCTTCTTCATGACGCAGTCCCTTCAGAAAGAGTTAGTCCGACCGGAGAAGGCAAGTGTACTGGAAGTAGGGGCGGTTGGAAAGCGAGCGGCGCGCCGGTCTGGCCGGCGCGCTGCTGCATCAGGCGGCCTTGCGGCGGCGACGCTGCACTCGCAGCGAACTTTCGTAGCAGTCGATCGCGCGAATGAAAATCTCGAGACGCGACAACCCCGTCGTGCGGGTCAACGCGGCGAGCTGCGCGTACAACTTCGGCGGAACGCGAATGCTGACCTGCGGATAGTCGCGGACGCGCTGTCCATCGACTCCACCCGGCGGTCGCCCGGCCTTTCTGACGGTCTGCTGTTTTCTCCTCATCACACTTCCTCTCGACGCACCTTCATTTTGTGCTCTCACAAATTTTCCCGGCTCGTCGAACATGCTCTGGCTATAGCAAGGAGGCTGCCAACATTGAGTTTTTTGAACATCCCGGCAAGCGTCATCCCGGGATTAGGGCTAGCACCAAACCGACACTTCAGCGGAGGGAATTCCTACGTGAAGTGAATGCTTTCTGGACAGCGGTGTTAAGGGTTGGTGGTTGGTGGGCTCGTAGGGTTCGTGGGGTTCGTGGGGTTCGTGGGGTTCGTGTCGCGTGGTTATCGGTAGGGTCCGACTTCAGTCGGACCGTGATCTGCGGGGGTGTCAGGAATTTTGTGTGTGAGGCGTTGTTCTGATCTTCCTTCCACGATG
>CAYHHH010000073.1:0-22244 GCA_964356125.1 uncultured Bifidobacteriaceae bacterium
GCGGGATTAGCGGGCCCTTGTAACGGTAGTGCTCAACGACGGTAGTGCTCAACTACGGTAGTGCTCAACGACGGTAGTGCTCAACTACGGTAGTGCTCAACTACGGTAGTGCTCAACTTAAGTTGAGCCCTACAGCTAGTAGCCGGTAGCAAAACTATGGATTTCATCACGAATTTCGTTAAACGCTTCTTCAACGCTATCGCCGACCCGCGCCTGTACTTCGGTCTTATGGTGGTGGCGCTCGTTTTGATGGTCTGGAAGCGCGAGATTTTCATCTCGAAGGCCGTCGGCTACGGCGTGCTGATCTTCCTGACGCTGTTCTTCGCGCTGGGCGGTCTGGACCCGAACTTCCAGCTCATCATCACCAAGCCCGACAACGTGCCGATCGTCGGTCTCATCTTTCTTCTCGTGTTCTTCACCTGGTATTCGATGCGCGAAGCTGTGTTGAACGACCAGCGTATTGCGAAGGGTGAGGGCCCGATTGAAAAGCAAGAATCCGATCGCGTGTGGGTGTGGCCCGATCTGGTCTACATCGAGCTCATCGCGTTGACCCTGTGCACGGTGCTGCTGATCGTGTGGTCGATCCTGCTGAAGGCGCCGCTCGAGCAGCCCGCGAACCGCGCCGTGACGCCCAATCCGTCGAAGGCGCCGTGGTACTTCCTGGGTCTGCAGGAAATGCTCGTCTATTTCGACCCCTGGCTGGCCGGCGTCGTGCTGCCCAGCTTGATCATCGTGGGCCTCATCGCGATTCCCTACATCGACACGAACCCGAAGGGGAACGGCTATTACACGTTCGCCGAGCGCAAGGTCGAGATTACGCTCTTCCTGTTCGGCTTCGTCATCCTCTGGTCGTCGCTCATCGTGCTCGGCACGTTCCTGCGGGGGCCGAACTGGAACTTCTTCGGGCCGTTCGAGTACTGGGACACGCACAAGCTCGAGGCGCTGACCAACGTCGATCTGTCCGAGTACTTCTGGGTGCGGATGCTCGGGCAGGGCATGCCGACGAACTACTTCATCAGAGAGCTGCCGGGCATCATCCTCTGCCTGATTTACGTGGCGGTCTTACCCGTCGTGCTCGCGAAGGGCGCGTTCAAATCGTTTTACGCGAAGCTGGGCCCGCCGCGGTTTTATGTGACGGTGTTCCTCTTTCTGATGATGATGTCGCTGCCGATCAAGATGCTGCTTCGGTGGATTTTCAACCTGAAGTACATCGTGGCGATTCCTGAGATCTTCTTCAATATCTGAGACGCTATGGCTGAAAAAAAGGCTGTCGGGCACGCCTATGACATCGACTTCCTGAACGTCGTCTTCGCCGCGTCGAGCATCTTCCTGTTCATCTCGACGATCTGGATGGTGTGGGACGACTTCGATCGCGACTGGAAGAACACGCAGCGGCAGTTCACGCAGCTCGAGATCGAGGTGACGCGGCAGCAGCTCGCGGCGAACTCGCGCGGCATCGACAAGGCGAAGCTCGCGGGGCTGACCAATCAGCTCGCGGCGGCGCAGAAGGCGATGGAAGGCAATCGCGAGCGCATCGACGACGTGAACGAGCGGTTGGCCGACGTGGATCGGCGCCTGTTCCGCGCGAGCAAGGCGGCGCAGTTCGCGAAGGCGGAATACGACGTCCACCGTTACGCGTTCGAAGAGGCGCGGACAAAGGATCCCGAAGGCGTCGGCGAGCAGCAGAAAGAGATCGAGGGCGAGGCGCAGCGGTTGAATGAGCTGAACCTCGAAGTCCAGAAGATCGAGGCCGAGCGCACGGCGCTGCAGGCCGAGCTCGGGAAGTACACGTCTGAAGTCGGCCGGCTGCAGAAGGAGCTCGATGGGGTCAACTTCGAGCAGACTCGCCTGAACCGCGTCGTCGCCAACATCGAGCCGAGCTTCGTCAAGGATTACTTCCGCAACGCGCCGCTGCTCGACTTCATGGCGCCGACGCTGACCGTGCGCCAGGTCGTGACGCCAAATGTCGTCGACGACGTGAACTTCGCGCGCGTGATGAAGATGGATCGGTGCACGACGTGCCACCTGGCCATCGATCGCCGCGGCTACGAGAAATATCCGCAGCCGTACAGAACCCACCCGAATCTTTCGGCGTACGTCGGCAGCGATTCACCGCATCCGCTCGCCACGACCGGCTGCACTGTGTGCCACCAGGGACTCGGCGGGTCCACGAGCTTCAACGACGCCTCGCACTATCCGGGCAATCCGAAACAACGGCAGGAGTGGGAAGAGAAGTACCACTGGCACGAGCCGCATATGTGGGACTACCCGATGCTGCCGACGAACATGACGGAAGCGTCCTGCGTGCAGTGCCATCGACAGGAGATTTACGTCCCGAACGCCCCGAAGCTGGCCGTGGCGTACGCCACATACGAGCGTGCGGGTTGCTACGCCTGCCACAAGACCAAGGGCTTCGAGAACCTGCGCAAGCCCGGACCGATCCTGACCAGGATCAGCGGGAAGCTGACCGAGGACTGGGTGAAGAACTGGATCCGCGATCCGATCGCGATCAAGAACGTCACCTGGATGCCGAAGATCTGGTACAACTCGAACAGCAGCGCGCCGGCCGAGCATCCGCGCAACGAGGCGGAGATCAACGCGGTGGTCGCGTACCTGTTCGCCAACAGCGAGACCTACACCCCGGCTGTGGCCTCGCCGCCGCGCGGGGACCCGAAGGCGGGCGAGCAGATCGTGCGTTCAATCGGCTGCCTGGGCTGCCACCTCATCGACGAGAACGATCGCGCTGCCGTCGGCACGCGCCGCACGTTCGGTCAGCCGCTGAAGAGCGTCGGCAGCAAGACGACCTATGCGTGGCTCTATAACTGGGTTCGCGATCCCAAGCACTACAACCCCGGCACGTACATGCCCGACCTGCGGCTCACCGACCCCCAGGTGGCTGACGTGGCGACGTATCTGACGACGTTGACCGGGCCCGCGGGAATGGCGGCGCCTGTGACGCCGACGCAGGCGCAGATAGATGCGGTGCTGCTCGACTACCTGCAAAACGTCATGCCGCTGGCCGAGGCGCAGACGCGCCTCGCGAAGATGGACACCAACGCCAAGCTGCTCGATCTCGGCCAGCGCGTCATTACGCGGCAGGGCTGCTTCAGTTGTCACGACATCAAAGGGTTCGAGACGACGCAGCCGATTGGCACCGATCTGTCGGAGGAGGGCAGCAAGCTCGTCACGCGTTTCGATTTTGCATTTATCGACATCGAGCACACGAAACTCGAGTGGTTCCACCAGAAGCTGAAGGACCCGCGCTCGTTCGATCAGGGCCGCGTGCTGCAGCCGCTCGAGAAGCTGCGCATGCCAGATTTCCATTTCAGCGACGTCGAGAACGAGCGGCTGCGCACGGCCATCATGAGCTTCCAGCGCGACGTGCAGCCCGCGTCGGCGCTGCCGCCTCGGACGGCGAAGCGCGATTACACCGTGCGCGGGCGCGCGCTGGTGCGGCGGCAGAACTGCGTCGGCTGTCATGAGATCGAAGGGGATGGCGGCGACTATCGAACGCTCGTGACCGATCCCACGCTCGCGCCGCCGCCGTTGACGCCTGAAGGCGCCAAAGTACAGCCGGATTGGATCTATGCGTTCATTCAGGCACCGATCACGATTCGGCCATGGCTGAACGTGCGCATGCCGACCTTCGGGCTGGATGACGGGCGGTTGAACGCCATCATCGATTACTTCGAGGCGACGGGCGACTCGATCGGGTCGTTCCGCACGTACGACCACGCGGAACTGACGAGGATGGCCGGCCCGGGACGCGACCTGTTCACGGTGCTGAAGTGCCAGACCTGCCACGTGCTGGGCTCTATCCCGGCCGATCAGCCGGTCTCGAACCTTGCGCCCGACCTGCGCATGACGCACGAGCGCCTGAAGCCGGAGTGGATTCTCGACTGGCTGCGGAACCCCGCCCGGATTCAGCCCGGGACGCGCATGCCGCAGTACTGGCCGACGCCGCCGTATCCGAAGTCGTCGTTCCCGCAGCTCGGCGGAGATGCCGAGGTGCAGATACGGGCGATCAGAGATCACTTAATGACGCTCAGAGGCGGCCCGAGTCCGCGGCGGCCGGCTGCTTCGCAGAGCACGAATTAGCCGACCTGAAGGTCGGCACTACGACAGTCGTAGTGCCGGCCTTCAGGCAGGCCGTGTGCGCTAATCCCCAATCCCAAGTCCCCAATCCCTCCAAGCTATAATTCCCCCCGTGCTCCGCGCGTACCGATCCATCCTCCCGAAGGTCCATCCGACCGCGTATGTCGACGAGAGCGCCCAGGTCATCGGCGACGTCGAGATTGGGCTGGAGAGCAGCGTCTGGATGAACGTCGTCATTCGCGGCGACGTGAACACCATCCGCATCGGCGACCGGACGAACATCCAGGACGCCACCGTCATACACGTGATGCGCGGGACACACCCCACGCGCATCGGCCACGAGGTCACGGTCGGCCATGCCGCGATTCTGCACGGGTGCACGATTCACGATCGCGTGCTGATCGGCATGGGGGCGATGCTGCTGAATGGCGCGGAGATCGGCGAGGACTCGATCGTGGCGGCCGGGGCCCTGGTGCCCGAGCGCAAGACGTTTCCCGCCCGCTCGCTGCTGATGGGGCGCCCCGCGGTGCTCAGGCGCCAGCTGACCGACGACGAAGTCGCCGGCATCCGCGACTACGCCGAGCGCTACGTCGGCTACCGCAAAGATTACATGTAATGTCGACGCAACCTGCGCGCGGCATGCGCGATTTTCTGCCGGAAGATGTGCGCCGCCGCGAGTATGTGGTCGGCATCATCCGGGGCGTCTACGATCGGTATGGGTTCGAGCCGCTCGAGACGCCGGCTGCCGAGAACATCGAGACGCTCGTCGGGAAGTACGGCGACGAAGGCAACAAGCTGATCTTCAAGATCCTCAAGCGCGGCGAGCACGAGGCCAGCGGTCAGGCGGATCTCGCGCTGCGCTACGACCTGACGGTGCCGCTCGCGCGCGTGGTGGCCGAGCACCAGTCGAAGCTGCCGAAGTTGTTCAAGCGCTACCAGATTCAGCCGGTCTGGCGCGCCGAGCGCCCGGCACGCGGCCGCTACCGCGAGTTCTACCAGTGCGACATCGACAGCGTCGGGTCGACCTCGCCCGTCGTGGAGGCCGAACAGATCGCGGCGGTGTCGGAGATTCTGACGGCCCTCGGATTCGACGATTGCGTGATTCGCGTGAACCACCGGAAGTTCATAGCCGCATGGTTGAATCAGATTCCGGTTGCGCCGGAACGGCACGCGGAGGTCCTGATCACCATCGACAAGGTCGACAAGATCGGCAAGGACGGCGTTGCGAAGGAACTGGCCGAGAAGGGGTTCACCGACGTGCAGATCGAGGGCATCAGCGCGTGGATCGGTGTTCAGCACCAGCCGGAGTGGCTCGATTCGCTCGACGCACAGTTTCCGGGCGCGAGTGACAACGGCGTCGAGAACCTGCGCCAGATCGTTCGCCTGACGGCCAATACGAAAGCGGCCGGCAAGCTTCGTATCGATCCGTCGCTCGCGCGCGGCCTCGGGTATTACACCGGCACGATCATGGAGATCAACGTGAAGGATCTCCCGGGTAGCCTGGCCGGCGGCGGCCGCTACGACAATCTGATCGGCATGTTCCTTGGCACCGAGGTGCCCGCGTGCGGCTTTTCCCTGGGTCTCGAGCGCATCCTCGTGGTCATGCAGGAGCGCGGGATGTTCCCGCCCGAGGTGGAGCAGGCGTCGATCGACGTGGTCGTCGCCGCGCTCGACGAAGGCGCGCTGCCGGCGGCGATGGAGACCGCGGCCGAGCTGCGCGGCTCGGGTGCGCTTCGAGTCGATCTGTATCCGGACGTGGCGAAGAAGATGGATCGGATTTTTAAATACGTCGATCAGCGCCGGGCGAAGTTCATCGCCGTCCTGGGCGGCAATGAGATGGCGAACGGCACCGTGTCGCTGCGTAACGTGGCGACGAAGACCAGTGAAACGGTGAAGCGCGGCGAGGCCGCAGGCGCAATCAAGAAAGCGATAACGTGACCAGCAGCACAGGCAACAAGTACCGCACGCACAAGAACGACGAGCTTCGCCCGGAACATGTCGGGCACCAGGTCCGGGTTTCCGGCTGGGTGCATCGCAAACGCGACCACGGCAACCTGCTCTTCATCGACCTGCGCGATCACTACGGCGTGACGCAGGTCGTGTTCACGCCAGACTCCGACGCGTTCAAAGCGGCCGAAGCCGTCAAGGTGGAAAGCGTCATTACCGTGTCGGGCAAGGTCATCGCCCGAACCGACGAGAACATCAACCCGTCGCTGCCGACCGGACGCATCGAAGTGGTCGCCGAGCGGCTCGAGGTGCTCTCGGCCGCCGAGGTGTTGCCGTTCCAGGTGGCCGGCACGCAGGAGATTCCCGAAGAGCAGCGGCTGCGGTACCGCTTCCTCGACCTGCGGCGCGAGAAGATTCACAACAACGTCGTGCTGCGGTCGAAGGTCATTTCGAGCATCCGCAGGCGCATGGTGGATCAGGGATTCCTCGAGTATCAGACGCCGATTCTGACGTCGAGCTCACCCGAGGGGGCGCGCGACTATCTCGTCCCGAGCCGCATTCACGCCGGCAGGTTTTACGCGCTCCCGCAGGCGCCGCAGCAGTTCAAGCAGTTGCTGATGGTGTCGGGCTTCGATCGGTATTTCCAGATCGCACCGTGCTTCCGCGACGAGGATGCGCGCGCCGATCGGTCGCCGGGTGAGTTCTACCAGCTCGATCTCGAGATGTCGTTCGTCGAGCAGGACGACGTGTTTGCCGCGATCGAGCCGGTGTTGTCGGATCTCTTCTCGGAGTTCTCGGACTGGACGGTCACGAAGCCGCCGTTCCCGCGCATCCCGTACGAAGAGGCGATGACCGCGTTCGGCAGCGACAAGCCCGACCTGCGCAACCCGATTCGCGCCGTGGACGTGACGGACATCTTCCGCGAGTCCGGCTTTGCCGTCTTCGCCAAGGCGGTGGCCGCCGGCAATGTCGTCCGCGCGATCGTCGCGCCGCGCGCGGCGGACAAATCACGCAGCTTCTTCGACAAGACGACGGAGGCCGGGCAGGCGCTGGGGCTCGCGGGCGTGGCGTATCTGGTGCTGGCCGAGCAGGCCAAAGGTCCGATCGCGAAGTTTCTGTCCGATGACAAGCGGGCAGAGCTCACGGCGGCCACGGGCGCAAAGCCGGGCGATGCCATCTTTTTCGTATCGGAAGACGCCGGCAAGATCGGCCGTCCTGTGGATGGGCTTCGCGCGCATCTCGGACGCGAGCTCGACATCATCGAGTCGAACACGTACAAGTTCTGCTGGATCACGGATTTTCCGTTCTACGAGCGCGATCCCGAGACGGGCCATGTGGCCTTCAGCCACAATCCGTTCTCGATGCCGCAGGGCGGGCTCGAGGCGCTCAACACGCAGGATCCGCTCTCGATCAAAGCGTACCAATACGACATCGTCTGCAACGGCGTCGAGCTCTCGAGCGGAGCGATTCGGAACCATCGGCCGGACATCATGCTGCGCGCGTTCGCAATCGCCGGGTACGGGCCCGAAGAAGTCGAGAAGCGGTTCGGCGGCATGTTGAATGCATTTCGATATGGCGCGCCGCCGCACGGCGGCCTGGCGCCTGGAGTCGACCGTATCGTGATGCTGCTGGCGAAAGAGCCGAACATCCGCGAGGTCATCGCCTTTCCGATGACGCAGAACGCGGAAGACCTGTTGATGGGAGCGCCGTCGCCGGTCACCGAGAAGCAGCTGCGCGAACTGCACATCCAGATTCGCCAGCGACCCAAATAGACGGGGCTATACTACCTACACGTGGCAAGAATCACGCTTCCCGAATCCGGGATCGAAACGCTCTTCGGCACTCACGACGAGAATCTCAAACACCTCGAGTCGCAGTTCGGCGTCCGCGTGCGGACGCAGGGACATGACGTCATCATCGACGGCCCGCCCGCGCAGGTCAGCGGGGTCGAGCGCCTGTTCACACAACTCGGCACCCTGATCCAGGAAGGGTACCGCATGTCGAACGGCGACGTGAAAACCGCGGCGCAGCTGATCGGCAGCGACCCCAATATCGATCTCCGCGAGTACTTTCTCAAAAGCACGCAGACGCAGTCCGGCAAGAAGCGGATCGTGCCGAAGACCGTCAACCAGCGGCGGTATCTCGATGCCATCGAGCAGCACGACATCGTGTTCGGCATCGGGCCTGCCGGTACCGGCAAGACGTATCTGGCGATGGCGCAGGCCGTGTCGTATCTCCTGGCGAAGCGGGTGAACCGCATCATCCTGGCGCGCCCCGCGGTCGAGGCGGGTGAGAAGCTCGGCTTCCTGCCGGGCGATCTGCAGGAAAAAGTGAACCCGTACTTGCGGCCGCTCTACGATGCGCTCTACGACATGGTCGAAGTCGAGCGGGCAGAGCGGCTCATCGAGCGCGGCACCATCGAAATCGCGCCGATCGCCTTCATGCGCGGGCGCACGCTGAACGACGCGTTCGTCATCCTCGACGAGGCGCAGAACACCACATCGGAACAGATGAAGATGTTCCTCACGCGCCTGGGGTTCGGCTCGAAGGCCGTGGTGACGGGCGACATTACCCAGATCGACCTGCCGAGCGCTCGCATTTCGGGGCTCGTCGAGGCGATGAAGGTCGTGTCGAATATCGAAGGGATTACGTTCATCCATTTCGACGACCGCGACGTCGTGCGCCACAAGCTCGTGCAGCAGATCGTCAAAGCATACGAATCGTTTACCGGAAAGGGCGGGCAGGTCTGAGCCTTCAGGTGAGCGTGGTCGAGGAAGGCGGAACACATGCGGGCGCGAAAGGACTGGGGTCGTGGCTCGCCCGCATCGCGCCACGCTCGGCTCGCGGTCACGTTGCGATCGCCATCCTTCCGGATTCCAAGGTCAAAGCGCTCAATCGCAAATATCGCCGGAAGGACAAAGGGACCGACGTGCTCTCGTTCCCAGGGGCGGGCACATACCTTGGGGATATCGCGATTTCGTGCGGAATTGCCCAAAAACAGGCCAGATTCCTGGGACATTCGCTTGCCGTCGAGCTTAGGGTCCTTGCCCTACATGGCCTTTTGCACCTTCTCGGTTACGATCATGACAGTGACAACGGGCGGATGGCTCGGGTGGAAGCACGGCTGCGTCGTAAGGCGAAGCTGCCTCTCGGGCTAATCGCACGGTCTTCATGATTCCGTTAACCCTGTTCCTGCTGGCGTGCGGTGCCATTTACCTCGGCACCATTCAGGCGGCGTTCAATGCCCTGATGCGCGTGTCGCTCCGCCTGCTGGCCGAGGGCAGCGGCAGGGCGCCCGATCTCGAGCGCTACCTCCAGGAACCCCTGCTGCTGTTCCTCCCCTTACGCACGCTCCTGGGGCTCATAGAGGGGTTTGTCGTCCTGTTGCTGGCGCTGATGATCGGGCTGTCGGGGCCGGGATCGGTCGTGCTGCTGGCGGGCGCAATGGTGGCCTTCGGCGCGGTCTGCGAATTTCTGCTGCCGTTCCTCATCGTGTCGAGAGACCCCGAGCGCGTGCTCGAGCTGCTGCTGCCGTCGTTCCGCATGATCAGCCGGCCGCTGAAGCCCATCACGTACGGGATGCTGCACCTGCTCAGTCATTCGCGCAACGAACGCAACGCGCCCGTGTCGGTGAACCGCGACGATGTGAACGACGATGGGGAAGTCATCAACGGCACGGCCACGGGGGACTCCGGCGCATCGTCCGGGCAGGAGGAGCGCAAGCTCCTCAAGTCGATCGTCGATTTCGGCGACACGCTCGTCCGCGAAGTGATGACGCCGCGCCCCGATATCGTCGCCATCCCGGCCGACAAGACGCTGGACGGGCTGCGCGCGCTGTTTCGTGAACAGGAGTACTCGCGCATCCCGGTGTTCCGCGACAACCTCGACAATATCCTCGGGTTCGTCTACGTGAAGGATCTGATTCTGCTCGGCGACTCGCTGCAGGGGGACGCGCCCATCACGAACCATCTGCGTCCGGCGCACTTCGTGCCCGAGACCAAGCTTGTGAGCGAGCTGCTGCGGGAGTTCCAGCACCAGCGCATACAGAGCGCGATCGTGGTCGACGAGTACGGCGGCACCGCCGGACTCGTCACGCTCGAAGATCTGGTCGAGGAAATTTTCGGCGAGATTCGCGACGAGTACGACGTCGAGGCGGAGCCGGTCGTCGAGCAGCCTGACGGGTCGTTCGTGTTCAGCGGCGCGGCCGACGTGGATGAGATCGCCGATCGGCTGCACGTGCCCATCGAGCGCGAGGGGTTCGAGACCGTCGGCGGCTTTCTCCTGAGCCACCTCGGCCACGTGCCGGCCATCGGCGAAACCTTCGATATCGATGGTCTACGCGTCGAGGTCATCGACGCCGAGCGCCGGCGGGTGCGCAAGGTGCGCATCACCAGGGCGTCTGGCCAGGAGGACAACGAGCGCGAAGAAATCGGCAACGCGCGAGAATAACGTGAAATCGGGATTTGTCTCCCTCATTGGCCGGCCGAACGCGGGCAAATCGTCTCTCCTCAACCGCATCATCGGCGAGAAGCTCGCCATCGTGTCAGACAAACCGCAGACCACGCGCCACCGCATCATGGGCGTGAAGAACTATCCCGAAGGGCAGGCGGTCTTCGTCGATACCCCCGGCATCCATCGTCCGCTGCATCGCATGAACGTGCGGATGGTCAGCAGCGCCGTCGAGACGCTTCGTGAAGTCGATGTCGTGTGTGTGGTGATTGACGGGTCCGAGAGCCCCGGTGCGGGACTGCGCTACCTCCTCGATCTTGTGAAGAACACGAAAGCGAAGACGATTCTGATTCTGAACAAGATCGACCTCGTCAAAAAGCACAAGCTGCTGCCGGTGCTCGATCAGCTGAGCCAGGAGCGCGAGTGGGAAGCCATCGTGCCCGTGTCGGCGTTGACCGGCGACAACGTCGATCGCCTTGAAGAAGTGATCCTGAACGCGCTGCCCGAGGGGGACGCGCTGTACCCGGCCGATTATCTGACCGACCAGCCCCAACGGAATATGGTCGCCGAGATGGTGCGCGAGCAGGTGCTGCGTCTGACGCGCGACGAGCTTCCGTTTTCAACCGCGGTGCTCATCGACAAGTTCCAGGAGCCGACCGAGGAAGACCACATGACGCGCATCTGGGCGACGATTCTCGTCGAGCGCGAATCGCAGAAGCCCATCGTCATCGGCCGGGGCGGCGAGATGATCAAAGAGATCGGCACGTCGGCGCGCCATGCGATCGAGACGTTCCTGCAGAACCGCGTCTTCCTCGACCTCCGGGTCGCCGTCAAAGAGCAGTGGCGCGAAGACGAGCGGATGCTGGATGATCTGGGGCTTAAGAACAGGGATTAGGGATTAGGGATTGGGGATTAGGCAGTCGCAAGTCGACAGTCGCTCGTCGAGAGTCGACAGTCTGGCGCGAATCGCCTCGGCCTGATCTGCTGTAAACGAGAGCCAGCCTCTGCCGATTTGCTCTACTTGCTGCCGATCCCACTCGGCGCGCATGATTTCTGCTGATGAATGGCTGCCACGGCCCAGGAGTACGTGACCGATTTCGTGCGCCATGACATGACCAAGCACCACAGCTGTGGTGATGTCGATTTGCCGGGCGAGATCTTGCACCCGCGCGTAAAATACGTACGCGATCGTCGCGGATTTGCTCAAATTCATTGGCACGCTGCCCATGGCGTATTCGTGGAGTCGCGCCTGTGCTGGTGGTGCTGAAACCAGAATGACGGTAGGCCAGAATCTGCGCGGCCAGGTGCTCTGGCGCGGACTGTCGATCCATAAGACCTTTACACCGGCTGCGAGAAAGATTTCCGAAGCGACACTTTGCGCCTCTCGCGCGACGTCGTGCGGCAATTCGACGTGATTGAGGATGAACACACGCAACGTGTTCGGATCGTCGCGCGGTGAAGTGTCAGCCTGGCGGAACGTCTGCGACTGCCCGGTGGCATGCGCGATCTGCTCGATGATTCGCGAGTCACTGGATCGGAGTTCCGCGAACACCGGCAATTGCATGACCACGAGCATCGCCGCCGTCCACCCAGGCATATCGTCCCTCCCTTAGCGCGCCGGTCAGGGCGCGGTTGGGACGAGACGCGTGAACAGGGACGAAAATGCCTCACCGTTGCGACCAGCGTTTGACGCGCTGGGGGCAGGGGCGTATAAAAGAGGTCCTACCCACAGAAAAACTGAGATTTATATGTCGCCCAAGTCCGGCGGCGTCAGCCACTTGCTCCGAGCGTGGGGAAAGGGAGATGTTCGCGCGGGCGAGGAGTTGGTGCCGCTGGTCTATCGCGAGTTACGGCGTAGGGCAGGCGCGTATCTGCGGCGCGAGCGGCAGGATCACACGCTGCAGCCCACGGCTCTCGTGCACGAAGCCTATGTACGGCTGGTGGGTCAGGAGCGGGTCACCTGGCAGAGCCGCGCGCACTTCTTTGGTGTCGCGGCCCAGATGATGAGGCGCATTCTGGTCGATCATGCGCGGCAGCATCGGGCTCACAAACGGCCAGGTGCCGGCGCCAAGGTGACGCTTGACGACCACATTGGCGCCGCCCAGCCGCCAGACTGCGAGATTCTGCTGCTCGATCAGGCCCTGAACGAACTGGCGCTCGTCGAGGGGCGGCAGGCAGAGATCGTTGAACTTCGGTACTTCGGCGGCCTGACGGAGGAAGAAGTCGCCGCGCTCCTGTCGCTGTCCCGAGCAACCGTGACACGCGAATGGCAGGTCGCCAGGACCTGGTTATATCGTCGAATGACGCGAACTGTGGCCCCGCAATGATTGACGACCGACCCGTCCCAACCGATGTTCTCGACAGCGGAAGCCTCGAATCTGCCGTTCGCAGACTGGGCGTCAATCTCGTCGGTGCATCCATCGAGAGTTACCACATCACATCGTTGCTGGGTGTCGGCGGCATGGGCGAGGTCCATCGCGCGCGCGATACCAAGCTTGATCGCGATGTCGCGATCAAGGTGCTGCCCGCAGAGTGTATCGCTGACCCCGAACGCTGCGCGCGCTTCCAGCGCGAAGCCCAGGTGCTGGCGACGCTGAACCACCCGAACATCGCCCACATCTACGGATTCGAGGCAGGCGCGATCGTGCTCGAGCTCGTTGAGGGGCTGACGCTGGCAGAGCTCATCGCACGGGGCCCGATTCCAGTCCGGCGAGAGGGCCGTCAAACCGTTGGTGCAAACTCCGTCCAGCGAGATGAATGCGGAAATATCGCCGAATGGGCGCTGGCTCGCGTACGAGTCGAACGACACGGGCCAAAAGGAAACCTATGTGAGGCGATTTCCCGACGTGGATGCGGGAAAAACGCCCATATCCAACGGCGGCGGCACGAGACCGCTGTGGTCGCGCAACGGGGCTGAGTTGTTTTACCTGGTGGGGAACAGCCCATCGCCCGTCAGCGTCATGTCGGTGCCGGTTCAGTCCGGAGACACATTTACAGCCGGCATCCCCAAGAAAGTGATCGAAGGACCGTTCTTCGCGCACAGCAATGTCGTCGGGCGCACCTATGACGCCTCGCCGGATGGTCGCCGCTTCCTGATGATCAAGGAACCGTTGCGTGCGAGCGACGAGATTGCTCCACCGTCACTGGTCGTCGTGCTGAACTGGTTCGACGAACTGAAGCGGATCGCCCCGCCGAAGAAGTGATCCCGGTCCGGCTGAAGCCGGATACGACCGAAGGCCGTAAAACCTCCAGGGATTGGGGACTTGGGATTAGGGACGGTTATTTGCGGTCGCGCGGAGATGGTAGCGCAAACCATGCGTATGCAAAGCCAATGAAGGCCACAAACATTACCGCGCCCATCACGATCAAGAAGTCACGCACGGCCGCGCCTCCTTTCAAGCAGTAGAGCCAACACGAATAGAATCACGCCGCCGGCCACAGAGATCAAGCCAAATGTGAACGCGTGCGGTTCCCTTGAACCTAACGCAACGTCAAGCGGCGCGAGTGCGACAAACAAGATAGCGACCTCTCGTAGGGCGTCTTCGACTCGCTCAGCGATCGACCGAGTTTCCATCGCGGTTTGCTTGAGCATGTCGCGTGCCCGCGTGACATCGTGAAATCGCCGGCGAGATTGGCTTGTGGGCGCTTATTGATCGCGAGAATTGACATCCACGGGGCGCCGAGGAATGGCGAAATTTTCATTGCACCGTCACGGTCCGGCCAAGGCCGAACACTACGTACTGCGCGAATCCCTAATCCCCAATCGCAAATCCTTGCCCAATCACTGCAGGTTCACTCGCGTCAGCATGTTACAGTAACGGGTTCATATGCTGCCGCAGTGGAAGGTCGATCTCGTCCCGGACCCGGACATATAGCTGGGGATTAGGGCTTGGGGCTCAACTTCGTGCGCTTCGTGGCGGTCGTTGCTGCTGTCCTGGCCGTCATGGTCGGGTCCGCGCAAATCGTTGCGGGCCCGATCGTTGTATTCATTTCATTCGACGGCTGGCGATGGGACTATATCGATCGCGCGGAGGTTCCGCATGTGCGAGCCCTCGCCGCGCGGGGCGTCAGGGCCGACGGCCTGATCCCCGCGTTTCCCTCCAAGACGTTTCCCAATCACTACTCTGTTGTGACGGGGCTCTATCCAGAGCGTCACGGCATCGTATCGAATGTGATCGTGGATCCCGGATTTCCCGAGCGGTTTACGATGGCCTCGAAGACGGCAAAGACCGCGCGGTGGTGGGGAGGCGAGCCGCTGTGGAATACGGCCATGCTTCAGGGCCGGCGCGCGGCGTCGATGTTCTGGCCGGGGTCTGAGGCACCGATTGGCGGCCTGCGGCCGACCTATTGGAGGCCGTACGACGAAGGGGTGCCCAATGCCGCGCGCGTCGCGCAGGTGCTCGAGTGGCTCGCATTGCCCGCCGATCGGCAGCCCGCATTCATCACGTTGTACTTCAGCGATGTCGATACGGCTGGCCACGCGCATGGGCCTGATTCGGCAGAAGTGATGCAGGCAGCCGGTCGGCTCGACCGGATGCTGGGTGAGTTGATCAACGGCGCGGGCAGGCTCAAGCTCATGGATCGCCTGAACGTCGTGGTCGTGTCCGATCACGGCATGTCGCAACTGAGCGATCGGCGAATCATTTATCTGGAGGACTACATCGATCTCTCGACAGTAGACGTCACGGAGTGGTCGCCTAATCTCGGGTTGAGGCCCCGCTCGGGCTCGGTCGATGCGGTGTACGCTGCCTTGAAAGGGAAACACCCGTCGCTCGCGATTTACAAGCGCGAGGAAACCCCCGCTCATCTCCACTATCGCAACAATCCGCGCATTCCCCCCATTCTCGGCCTCGCGGAAGACGGATGGACGATCACGACGCGCGGGATGGCGTTGGCGACCCGAGCGGCCGGGCGCGCGAATGGCGGCGCGCACGGCTACGATCCGACCCTCAAATCGATGCACGGTCTGTTCGTCGCGGCAGGTCCAGGCGTACGCGAAGGTGTGCGTGCGCCGGCATTCGAGAATATCCACGTCTACAATTTTCTTTGTGCCCTGCTCGAATTGACACCGGCGCCTAACGACGGCGATCCGAGTGTGACAGAGGGGTTTCTTCGGCCATCACCGCGCTTCATCCGTGGCGACGCGATCCGCACTAACCGTTAGATCTCCAGCTCAGTAGTTCAATAGTTCAAAAGTTACGTGTTACATTAACGGGTTCGTATGCCGCCGCAGCGCAAAGTCGATCTCGTCCTGAACTCGGTGAAGCGCCTCCTCAGAGTCGGCGCGACGGCAAACCTGTCGAATCTTCTTCAGAAACAACATCCCGCGGACCTCGCGCAGATTTTCAGCGAGCTGCCCGATCGCGACCGCATTGCCGCGTTTGCCGTGCTCGTCGAGCGCAACAGCCGGCTCGCGATGGAGACCCTCAGCGAGCTCGGGCCCGAGACCGGCGCCCAGCTGCTCGCCGGCCGCTCCGCAGAAGAGATCGCCAGGCTCGTTCAGGAGCTGCCGTCAGACGACGCCGCCGCCCTGATCGACAACCTGCCAGACGAGCTCTCGACGGCCGTCCTCGAGTTGATGGGGCGGAGAGAATCGGGCGAAGTCGAGAACCTCCTCGAGTACCCCGAACAGACCGCGGGCCGCATCATGAACCCGCATGTCTTCGCGCTGGCCGAAGACATGACGGTCGGCGAGGCCATCAGCGCGCTGCAGAGCTCGCGCGACGTCGAGATGGTCTTCTACCTGTATATCGTCGATGCGCGCGGGCATCTGGTCGGCGTCACCTCCTTGCGGCGCCTGCTGCTCGTCTCGCCCGAGACGCCGCTGAAGCGGATCATGACGTCCGATCCGATCAGCGCGCGCGTCGACATGGACCAGGAAGAAGTGGCGCGCCTGGTTGCGTCCTACAACCTCCTCGCGATTCCCGTCGTCGAAGAAGCGAACAAGCTGGCGGGCGTCATCACCGTCGACGACGTGATCGACGTCATCAAGGACGAGGCGACCGAAGACTTGTATCGGCTTGCCGGTGTATCGAGCGACGAGCGCGTGTTCACGCCGGCGAGCGAGTCGTTCCGCAAGCGCATGCCGTGGCTGATTGTGAACCTGGCAACCGCGTTTCTTGCGGCCGCCGTGGTCGGCGCGTTTCAGCACACGATCGCGGCATGGGTAGCGCTCGCGGTATTCATGCCCATCGTGGCGGGCATGGGCGGTAATGCGGCGACACAGACGCTGACCGTCATCATTCGCGGCATCGCCCTCGGCGAACTGACGTGGAGCAACTCGCGCAAGGCGCTGCTGAAGAACCTGCTCGTGGGCGTCGGTAACGGCCTGGTGACCGGGACGATTGCTGCCGTGGTGGCGTGGACGATGAACGGCGATTTCCGGCTGGGAATCATCCTCGCGATGGCCATGGTCATTAATCTGTTCGTGGCTGGGCTGGTCGGCACGTTAATTCCACTCGGACTGAAGGCGCTCAAAATCGATCCGGCCCTCGCGTCAGCGGTGTTCATCACGACGTTCACGGATGTCTGCGGCTTTGCGTCGTTCCTCGGACTCGCAACCCTCTACATCCGGTACATCCAAGGCGCAGGGTAGAATAAGGGGGTTCGGATGCCCCTCTATAGCGCTGACGCGCTCATTCTCAGAACGTACAAGCTCGGCGAGGCAGACCGGATCGTGGTGTTCCTGACGCGCGACCGCGGCAAGAAACGCGGCGTCGCGAAGGGCGCACGGCGTACGAAATCGAACTTCGCCGGGGCGCTCGAGCCGCTCACGCATGTGCGCGTGGCGTACTTCGAGAAAGAGCAGCGCGAGCTGGTGAATCTGAATTACTCCGAGGCGTCGCGCTCGGCGTTGTCCTCCGGCACGATGGAGGGGCTCGGCTGCGCGGCGTATTTCGCCGAGCTGATCGACGAGTGGGCGGCCGAGAGCCATGAGGACGAGCGGCTCTACCGGCTCGGCGTGTCGATGGTCGAAGCGATTGCGTCGGGCGTGCCGACCGAGCCGCTGACGCGGTATTTCGAGTACTGGCTGCTCAGCCTGCAGGGCGTGTATCCGGCGAGCCGGGTGCCGAGCCTGTCGGCCGAAGCGCAGGCGTTCCTGAACGCGGCGCGCAAAGTGGGCCCGCAGGATCTGGCCGGCGTGCCCGCGGATCGCGCGATGCTGCGCGAGCTGGAAGGGCTGCACCGCGGCATCATTGCGACGCATCTCGAGCGCGAGCCTCGATCGATCAAAGTGTTAAAGGACATGACGCGGTTGTGACCCTCCAAGATCTCATCCTCAAAATGAGCGCCTTCTGGGCGTCGCAGGGATGCATCATTCAACAGCCGCTCGACCTCGAAGTGGGCGCCGGCACGTCGCATCCCGAAACGCTGCTGCGAGTCCTGGGGCCGAGGCCGTGGAACGTGGCGTACGTGCAGCCGTCGCGGCGGCCCGATGATGGCCGTTTCGGCCAGAACCCGAATCGCGTCTTCAAGCACCATCAGTTCCAGGTGATTCTCAAGCCGGCGCCGGACGAAGTGCAGCAGATCTACCTGCAGAGCCTCGAAGCGGTGGGCATCGATCCGCGCGCCCACGACATCCGGTTCGAAGAAGACAACTGGGAATCGCCGACGCTCGGCGCCTGGGGCATTGGCTGGCAGGTGTTGTTCGACGGCCTCGAGATTACGCAGTTCACGTACTTCCAGCAGGTGGGGGGCGTGAACCTGGCGCCTGTCAGCGCGGAGCTGACCTATGGCCTCGAGCGTCTCGCGATGATTCTGCAGAAGGTCGACAACATCTTCGATCTCGAGTGGGGCGCGGGCGTGAAGTACGGCGACGTGCGATTGCGCGAAGAGATCGAGCAGTCGAAGTATGTCTTCGGCCAGGTCGACGGGATGTCGCGCGAGGAGTTCGCGGCGTTTCACCGCGACCTCTTCGACAAGTACTACGGCATGGCCGAGCGGCTGCTGAAGAGCAACCTCATCCTGCCGGCCCTCGAGTACGCGCTGAAGTGCTCGCACATCTTCAATATTCTCGACTCGAGCGGCAGCGTCGGCGTGAGCGAGCGCACCGCCTACGTGCTGAAAGTGCGCCAGATGGCCATCGCGATCGCGCAGGCGTATGTGGCGGCGGAGGAGCCCGCGAGACAGCCCTGAAGGGCTGTGCCACCGGTGGCACAGGGCTTTAGCCCTGTCCAGAACATATGGATCGAGAACTTCTGTTAGAACTCGGAACCGAAGAGCTGCCGGCCTCGTGGCTGCCGGGACTGACGCGCCAGATTCGCGACGGCCTTGCCGGTGCGCTGAACACGCATCGCCTGGTTGCCGACGCGCCCGTGGAAGGCTACAGCACGCCGCGCCGCCTGACCGCGCGCCTTGCGAAGATTGCCGAGCGGCAGACCGATCTGGAAGAGCTCCTCACCGGCCCTCCGGTCGCGGCAGCATTTGGCGCGGACGGCGCGCCGACATCCGCCGCCCTGGGCTTTGCGCGCAAGAACAACATCGATGTCGCGCAGCTCGAGCGCGTGGACACGCCGAAGGGCGTCTATCTCGGATACCGCAGGCATCAGCGTGGCAAAGCCGCGGTGGATGTGCTGCCCGACGTGCTGGCGACTACGCTGCGATCGTTCAGCTTTCCCAAGGCCATGCATTGGGACGCGTATCTCGAAGACGGCAAGGGGGACCTGCTGTTCGGGCGGCCGATACGCTGGATTCTCTATCTCTACGGCGGACGCGTCGTGCCGTTCACGATTCGGCGCACCGAGCTTGCCGAATCGGCTGCGGTGCAGGAGATCGTCTCCGCCGCCGTGACCTACGGCCATCGGTTCCTGACGACGAGCGGCCGGGCGGGGCGCGCGGTGAAGGTGCGGACGTTCGACGACTACACCGCGCGGCTCGGCGAACACTTCGTCATTCTCGATCGTCAGGAACGCCAGGACCGCATCGCTCGCGGCCTCGAATCGAAGGCGCGCAGCCTCGGCGGGCGGGTTGGCAGCGCGGCCATGCTGCACTCAACGCTCCTCGATGAAGTGCCGGACCTGATCGAGTACCCGACGGTGATGGCCGGAACGTTCTCGAAGGAATTCCTGTCGCTGCCCGAGGAAGTGCTGACGACGACGATGATTCATCATCAGCACAATTTTCCCGTCGTAGACGAAGCCGGCCGACTGAAGCCCGCGTTTCTCGTCGTCACGAATACCGATGCCGACAACGAGAAGGTGGTCGCGCGCAACTACGAGCGCGTGCTCACGGCGCGGTTGCGCGATGCGCGCTTCTTCTGGGATGCCGATCGCAAGGTGCCGCTCGCCGGGCGTCTGGAGCGGCTCAAGACCATCCGGTTCCACAAGAAGCTCGGCAGCTACTTCGAGAAGTCGCAGCGCATCGAGGTGCTCGCGCGGTGGATTGCCACAGCACCGCTCGAATCGGCCGCTGTCGCTGACATGGCGGCGGCTGCGGGGCGCCTTGCCAAGGCGGATCTCGCGACCGAGATGGTGGCCGAGCTCACCGAGCTGCAGGGTGTCATGGGCGGCATCTACGCGCGCGAAGAGCAGCAGCCCGAGCGCGTGTGGAAGGCGATCTATTACCACTACCTGCCGGATGCGGTCGGCGTGGATGCGCCGCCCACGCGCGCGCAGCTCGGCGATGCCGCCATAACGTGGGCCGCGGTGTCGCTCGCCGACAAGCTCGACACCGTCGTCGGGATGTTTTACGCCGGAGAGAAGCCGACCGGCTCGCGCGACCCGTTTGGATTGCGGCGGCAGGCGCACGGCATCTTCAAGGTGCTCGTCGATCTGCCGGCGCTGACGGGGCTTGCGGCGCGGCCGACGCTCGACGCTCTGCTTCACGAGGCAGCCAGACCGTTTACAGCGGCGGCGCCGTGGGCAGGGAACGCGCTCCTCGAAATGCGGGCGTTTCTGCTCGAACGTTACTCGTATGTTCTTGAACAGCGCGGATGTGATAAACGAAATGTTCGAGCGGTGCTTCATCAGGAAGCGTTCGATCGATTGAATCCTTCCCAGGCCCTCACACTACTCGAGGTGCTTCCGGAATTTACCGCATCGCCTGACTTTCAGAAGCTTGCGATTGCGTTCAAGAGAGTAAAAAACATCGCCAAAGAGCTGGGCGAGGTGTACAGGCCGGAAATCCACGACGCATCCCTTCGCACCCAGCTCAAGGAACCGGCGGAACTTGCGCTACTCGATGAACTCGAGCGCCGCGGCCCCGCGATTGACAGCGTGCTGAAATCGGGGGAACATTTGCGCCGCGCATTTGTCGAGGCAGCCCAGTTCGGTCCTGCGGTCGATCGATTCTTCACCGAAATCTTCGTGATGGTAGATGACGCCCCCTTGCGAAAGGCGCGCCTGCGCCTCATGAAGCGCCTCGAACAGCACATCTTACGAATCGCAGACATTTCCGAGATTGTTTCGGAGACGGAGTAAACAGTCGAATGGCGAAGAAAGTTGTCAAAAAGTACGTCTACTACTTCGGCGACGGCAAGGCTGACGGCGATCGCACCATGAAAGACCTGCTCGGCGGCAAAGGCTCGGGCCTCGCGGAGATGACCAACGCGAAGCTGCCGGTTCCCGCAGGCTTCACCATCTCGACGCCGGTCTGCACGATCTACTACAAGGAAGGCGGCAGGATTCCCGCGTCGATCGAGAAAGAAATGATCGATAACCTGCGGAAGCTCGAGAAATCCGCCGGCCGCAAGCTGGGGGACACGAAGAAGCCGCTGCTCGTGTCGGTGCGCTCGGGCGCGAAGTTCTCGATGCCCGGCATGATGGACACGATTCTAAATCTCGGCCTCAACGACGAGACGGTCGTCTCGCTGAAGAACGAAACGGGGAACGGCCGGTTCGCGGCCGACAGCTACCGGCGCTTCATCCAGATGTTCGGCAACGTCGTGCTGGAAATTCCGAAGGACGTCTTCGAGCACGAGCTCGATGCGGTGAAGAAGTCGCGCGGCGTGAAGGCCGATACCGACCTCGACGAGGCGGCGCTGCGCCAGGTGATCACGCGCTACAAGCAGGTCGTCAAGAACAAGACCGGCAAGCCGTTCCCGCAGGATCCGATCGAGCAGCTGAAGGGTTCGCGCAACGCGGTCTTCCGCTCGTGGCAGAACCCGCGCGCGAAAGAGTACCGCCGCATTTACGACATTCCCGATTACATCGGCACCGCGGTCAACGTGCAGCAGATGGTGTTCGGCAACACCGGCGATCGCTCGGCCACGGGCGTCGGCTTCACGCGAAGCCCGGCCACCGGCGCGAAGGAGTTCTACGGCGAGTTTCTGATCAACGCGCAGGGCGAGGACGTGGTCTCCGGCGTGCGCACGCCGCAGCAGATCAAGGAGCTCGAGAAGGTGCTGCCGAAGGCCTACAAGCAGCTCCGCGAGATTACGACGCGCCTCGAGAAGCACTACAAGGACGTCCAGGACTTCGAGTTTACGATCCAGGACGAGAAGCTCTACATGCTGCAGACGCGCAGCGGCAAGCGCACCGGCTACGCGGCCGTCGTCATTGCGACGGATCTGGCGAACGAGAAAATCGTGACGCCGAAGGAAGCGCTGCTGCTGGTCGATCCCGAAGCGCTGTCGCAGCTGCTGTCGCCGGGATTCGATCCGGGCGAATGGGCCAAGGTGCCGATTCTTGCCAAGGGGCTTCCGGCCTCGCCGGGCGCCGCGTCCGGACAGGTGGTCTTCACCGCCGATGATGCGGTCGAGTGGACCCGTCAGGGCAAGCAGGTCATCCTCGTCCGGAAGGAGACGGTTCCGGATG
>CAYHHH010000074.1:0-21394 GCA_964356125.1 uncultured Bifidobacteriaceae bacterium
TGACGTCGATCAGGTTCGCGCCGCCGCGCACCTGCTCGATTGCCACGTCGACCGCCTCGCCGAACTTGCCGTCCTTGATCAGCCGCTGAAATTTTTTCGAGCCGGTCACGTTCGTGCGCTCGCCGATCATCTGGAAGTTGCTGTCGGGGCGCACCGCGAGCACTTCGAGCCCCGCGAACTGCGTGTGCGGCGATTTGAACGACGGGCGCCCGCCGGCCGTCGGAATCTTCCGCGCCGGCACGCCGGCCACCTGCTCGGCGATCGCCCGGATGTGGTCGGGCGTCGTGCCGCAGCAGCCACCGACGATGTTCACGAAGCCGCTGACGGCGAAGTCCTTGATGAGCTCGCCGGTTTCCGGCGCGTGCTGGTCGTACTGGCCGAACGCGTTCGGCAGCCCGGCATTCGGATAGCAGCTGACGAAGGTCGTCGCGGCGCGCGACAGCTCGGCGAGGTACGGCCGCATCTCGCGGGCGCCTAGCGCGCAGTTGATGCCGACGGCGAGCGGCCGCGCGTGCATCACCGACACCCAGAACGCGTCGATCGTCTGGCCCGACAACGTGCGTCCGCTGCGATCGGTGATGGTCGCCGACAGGATGATCGGCACCTTGCCGTCGGGATCCACTTCGGCCGCCGCGAGCAGCGCCGCCTTGGCGCTGAGCGTGTCGATGATCGTTTCGATCAGCAGCACGTCGACGCCGCCGTCGATGAGCCCGCGCACCTGTTCGGCGAAGGCGTCCTTCATCTGGTCGAAGGTGACCGCGCGGAATGCCGGGTCGTTCACGTCGGGCGAAAGCGACAGCGTCTTGTTGGTGGGGCCCATCGCGCCTGCGACGAAGCGCGGCTTGTCCGGGGTCGTCCATGTGGCGGTCGCCTGCTTCGCGAGCTTCGCGGCCTCGAAGTTGAGCTCGTACACGAACGGCTCGAGCGCGTAGTCGGCCTGCGCGATCGTCGTCCCGCTGAAGGAATTCGTCTCGATGATGTCGGCGCCCGCCTCGAGATACTGCTCGTGAATGCCCAGAATGATGTCGGGGCGCGTCAGCACGAGCATGTCGTTGTTGCCGCGCAGCTCTTTCGGGTGCGATGCGAAGCGCTCGCCGCGGAAATCGGCTTCGGTCAGCGTGTGGCGCTGAATCATCGTGCCCATCGCGCCATCGAGGACGAGTATGCGTCCGAAAAGGAGACTTTCCAGTCGTTTACGAATGCTCATAGTCCATAGTCCATAGTCCAGAGTCCAAAGTCCAGAGTCCAGAGTCCAGAGTCCAGAGTCCAGAGTCCAGAGTCCGTCATTTGACGCCGCTTGCGATGAATACGTATGTCGAGGTCTACAACTAAACACGGACCCTACCGATAGGAGACTGTCGACTAACGACTATAGACTTTCGACTATCGACTTTCCTAATCCCCAATCCCGACTCCGATATAATCCCCTCGTGCTGACCGGCTCGATGCTCGCGCTCGGCTTCCTTCACGGTCTTGGCGCCGATCACCTGATGGCGATCGCCGCGCTCTCGCTCGCGACGCCGCTCGGTCCCGCGCGATACGCGCGCGCGTTCGGCCTCGCCGTGCGATTTGCCGTCGGGCACGCGGTGCTGCTCGCGCTGGGCTCGGGCCTGGTGCTGTTTTTCGGCTGGCAGATACCCGTGCGGTTCGAGCAGGGGGGCGAGCTTGTCGGCGGCCTCTTGCTGATCGCGCTCGGACTTGTGGTGGGATCGATGGCAATCTCGAGACGACTTTACGTGCACTCACACGTGCACGAGGCCGGCGACCAGGGGGCGCACCGCCATTGGCATCTGCATTGGGGCCGGCAGCATTTGCACCGGCCGTCGATGCACACCGTGCTGCCGGGCGTGCTCGGCGCGGTGTTCGCGGTGAGCGGCCTGCGCGCGCTCATCCTCTCGCTGCCGCTCTGGAATGCCGCGGGCGGCGCGAACCATTTTGGGTCGCTGCTGTTTCTCGTCACCATCTTCGCGCTCGGCATCCTGATGTCGATGTCCCTCTTCGGCATCGTCCTCGCGCACACGCTGGCCGATCGCCGCATGACCGGCCACGTGGCCCGTTTTTCGGCGGCTGCGACCGCGCTCGGCTCGCTGGCCCTTGGGATTTACTGGATTACAGCGCTCTGATTTCTTTCGTCTTCAGCAGGAAATACACGCTTACCAGCAGCAGCGCCACGCCGTTGAAGGCGATGACGTTCGGCGCAGTGCTGAGGCTTGCCAGATATCCGCTGACGAGGCTGCCGAGCGGCATCCCGCCGCGAAACGCCACCAGGTAGATGCTCATCACGCGCCCGCGCATCTCGTTGGGCGCAATCAGCTGCACGAGCGACATCAGGCACGACACCACGATCATCAGCGTCACGCCGCTCGCGAAGAGGAGCAGGTAGGTCAGGTAGAGCGACGGGCTGAACGCGATGAGCGCGATCAGCACGCCGAAACAGGCCTGCACGAGCAGCGTGGTCAGCCCCATGTGGCGGAAGCGGCCGAGCCATGCCACGACCATCGCGCCGGTGACCGCGCCCGCACCCGAAAACGACAGCAGCACGCTGTAGCCTTCGACGCCCGACCCGAACACGTCTCTCGCGAACACGGGCAGCAGCGTCAGCATCGGGATGCCGAAGAACGCCGTCGCGGCGCCGAGCACCATCAGCGCCAGGATGCTGCGCTGCTTGTGCACGTACGCGAGCCCCTGCTTGAGCTCGCCGAACATGTTGTGCGTGCGCGCCGCGGGCATGTGTTTGATGTGCAGCGACATCAACGAGAGGATGACCGCGAGAAACGACAGCGCGTTGAGGGCGAAGCAGATGGCGAGCGCCGTCATGTCGGCGACCCCCCAGCGTTTCAGCACCACGAGCGTGCCACCGGCCAGCAGCGGCCCCAGCATGCGCGCGACGTTGAACTGAATCGAGTTCAGCGCGATCGCATTGGTCAGATCCTGTTTGCCGACGAGCGAGGGAATCAGCGACTGGTACGCGGGCCCGCCGAACGCCTGCGCGGTGCCGGTAATAAAGGAGAGCAGCAGGATGTGCCAGACCTCGACGATCCCGAAGTACACGAGCGCCGCGAGCGCGGCCGCGGTCGACAACTGCACCCACTGCGAGGCCATCAGCGTGAGGCGGCGATCGTACCGATCGGCGACGACCCCGCCGATGAGCGTGAACAGCATGATCGGCAACTGCTGCAGGAACGCGTCGAGGCCGAGGTAGAAGGCCGACGCCGTCAGCGAGAGCACCAGCCAGTTCTCGGCGAGGCTCTGCATCCAGGTGCCGATGCTGGAGAAGCAGGCGCCGAACCACAGTACGCGGAAGTCGCGGTAGTGCAGGGCGGCCGCAATGCGTCGCAGGCCCTTGGGTATTTCGGGGGCTTCGCTGGGGGTGACGGGAGGGGCCTCAGCCAACGGGAATCGCCCGTATCGTAACCCGAACCAGACCGCTAACGCCCCCGGGATTAGGGACTTGGGATTGGGGATTAGGCAGTCGCAAGTCGCAAGTCGACAGTCCCGAATCCCTGCGGTTTGAGACTGCGTTTGACAGACAGGCAGGTTCGATCTAGGATGGCGAAAGTAAAGCGAAAGTATGGAAAAGGCAGTCCTCGAATCGCTCCTGCGGGAACGCAAGCTCGACCATACGCTCACGGGATTCGGCTCTGAGCCAGCCGAAGCCCGTTGGCTGGTGCCGACGGGGATTGCCGAGCTCGATGCACGGCTCGAGGGGGGCCTTCCCCGCGGTCATCTGTCTGAGGTCATCGGCCCGCGGTCGTCGGGGCGCCTGGCCATTCTCGTGTCGGCGCTGGCGCGTGCGACCGCGCGCGGCGAAGCGGTGGCGCTCATCGATCCGCTCGACATGTTCGATCCGGTGTCAGCCTCGGCGAGCGGCGTCGATTTTCAGCGGATGTTGTGGGTGCGCGGCGAGGCGTCCAGCTCGACGCGCGTCAGCTTGTCGTGCGAGTACGGCACGCTCCAAAAGAGCCTCGACCGCGCGGTCAAAGCGCTGAACATCGTCCTGCAAGCCGGCGGATTCGGAGTGGTCGTGCTCGATCTCGGCGAGGTGGCGGCGCAGACCATCACGCGGCTGCCGTATACCACGTGGGTGCGTCTGCAACGCGTCATCGAAGGCAGCGAGACCGCGTGCGTGTTGATCGGCAGCGAGCCGATTGCGCGCAGCGCCGGCGGCGTCAGCGTGCAGCTAAACGCGCCCAAAGCCAAGAGCCTGAAGCCTGAAGTCAGTTACATCGACGCTCGAGTGGTTCGGTCGCGAGCGATGGAGACAGATCACCATGTTCGCGTGCCTTTATCTGCCGCGGCCTGCTGACTCGCTGCACGTCAGGGGTGAGGGAAGAGGGGTGAGGGAAGTAATTCCCCACGCGACCCACGAACCCCACGCGACCTACGCGACCTTGGTCCAAGTGGCGCGCGATTTTTCGCCGCGCATCGAGACGCATGGCGAGCGCACGGTCACGCTCGACATCACCGGGCTTGGCAGCCTCATCGGCGAGCCGCGATCGATCGGCGAAGAGCTGCGCCGCACCGCGGCCGATGCGGGGCTGCGCGTGCACATTGCTGTGGCCGCGACATCGACCGCGGCGATCCTGCTCGCCCACGCGCGTGCGGGGTTGACGGTGGTGCCGCGAGGAGCAGAAGCGGCCACGCTTGCGCCGTTGCCGCTGAGGACGCTGACGCAGTTGGACTTTGGACTTTCGACTTTGGACTCTGGACCCGACATCGAACAGTTCGCTCGGTGGGGCTTGCGCACCTTGGGCGATCTCGGTGCGCTGTCTTCTGCCGAGCTCTCCGCTCGACTCGGTCAGACAGGTTTGCGGTTACAGCGATGGGCGCGCGGCGAAGAGATGCGGCCGCTCGTGCCGGCCGGCATCGCGGAACAGTTCGAAGCGTCGCTCGAGCTCGAGTGGCCCATCGACGGCCTCGAGCCGTTGTCATTCGTGCTGGCGCGGCTGCTCGATCCCTTGTGCGAACGGCTCGAGCGCGGCGATCGCGGCGCCGTCGTGCTGCGTATCACGCTCACGCTGGTGACGGCCGGACCGCGCCGCAGCCTTGGCGAAGGCGGGCGCGAGCGGTACGAGCGCGTGGTCGAGCTGCCGGCGCCGATGCGCGACGCGCGCGTGCTGCGTACGCTGGCGCTGCTCGATCTCGAATCGAATCCGCCGCCGGCGGCGATCGATCGCGTGGCGGTTGCGGTCGACGTCACTGAAGGGCGCGTGCTGCAGTTCGGGTTGTTCGCGCGCGCGCTTCCGACCGACACGCTGGCGACGCTCGTCGCGCGGCTGGGCGCGCTCATGGGGACCGACCGGGTGGGCGCGCCGTCGCTCGTCGACACGCATCGCCCCGGCGCCTTCACGATGGCGAAGTTCGACCCGCCGCGGGAATTTACTAATCACCAATCCCTAATCCCTAATCCCATGTCAGCGGCCGTCCTGCGGCGCTTCCGCAGTCCGGTGCCAGCGAGGGTCATCGTCGAACACGGACGTCCAGTCCGGGTGACGACCGATCGCCGCGGCGTGGCCGGCGGCCGCGTCGAGCGCTGCGAAGGCCCCTGGCGCTCGTCCGGCGACTGGTGGAAGAAGGCGTGGAACTGCGATGAATGGGATGTGTCATTAAGCGACGGCACGACGTATCGCATTTCCCAGGCGCACAACGAAAACGCCTGGTTTGTGAATGGCATGTTGGACTGACCCGTAATCTACAAATCTGCGAATCTACCAATCTACGAATGGTCATTCCATGTATCTCGAACTCCATGCCTCCTCCGCGTTTAGTTTCTTAGAAGCGGCCTCCTTACCTGAAACCCTCATCGCCCAGGCCGCGCGCTACGGGTATCCTGCGGTCGCGCTGCTCGATCGCGACGGCGTCTACGGCGCTCCGCGCTTCCACCGCGCCGCCACCGCTGCCGGCATCAAAGCCATCATCGGGGCGGAACTCACAATCGCCCCGCACCCCTCGCACCCAACGCACCTAACGCCCCCAACGCACCTAACGCACCCCTCACCCCTGAGAGTGCCCGTTCTCGTCGAATCGTCAGAGGGCTATCAGAATCTCTGCCGCCTCATCACCCGCATGAAAATGCGCGCGCCGAAAGGCGAAGGCGCGCTCACGCTCGACGAGCTCGACGGCCAGACAGGCGGCCTCATCGCGCTGGCGGGACGCGAGCTGCTCGGGTTTCAGAAATACGGCGTCGGCGGGCTCCTCGATCCGCTCGTCGGCGTGTTCGGCCGCCGCAACGTCTACGTCGAGATCCAGCGTCATTTGTTGCGTGACGAAGAAGCCGACAACCGCCTGCTGGTTGACGTGGCCGGCACGTTCCATGTGCCGATTGTCGCGACCAACGGCGTGCGCTTTGCCGATCCGGCCGAGCGGCCGCTATTCGACGTGCTCACGTGTATCCATCACAAGACCACGCTTGCGCAGGCAGGGAAGAAGCTCGCGCGCAACGCCGAGCGCTATTTGAAATCGCCCGAAGAGATGGCGCGGCTGTTTCGCGATCTGCCTGAGGCGCTGGGCTCGACCGAAGCGCTCGGCGAGCGGCTCGACTACACGATGGCCGATCTCGGCTATCGCTTTCCCGACTATCCCGTTCCGCCGGGCGAGACGCACAGCTCGTTTCTTCGCAAGCTGACCGACCTCGGCGCGCGCGAGCGCTATCGTCCGTATCACGAACGGGCGCGCGCGCAGATGACGCGCGAGCTCGATCTCATCGAGCGCCTCGATCTCTCCGGCTACTTCCTCATCGTCTGGGACATCGTCAATTTCTGCCGGCATCACGACATCCTCGTGCAGGGGCGCGGGTCGGCCGCCAACAGCGCCGTCTGCTACAGCCTCGGCATCACCGCGGTCGATCCGGTCGGCATGGATCTCTTGTTCGAGCGCTTTCTGTCGGAAGAGCGCGGCGAATGGCCCGACATCGATCTCGATCTGCCGAGCGGCGATCGCCGCGAGCAGGTGATCCAGCACGTGTACGAGAAGTACGGCCGGCTTGGCGCGGCGATGACGGCCAACGTCATCACGTATCGCGGCAAGAGCGCGGCGCGCGAAGTGGGGAAGACGCTCGGCATCGACGCGTCGCAGGTCGATCGCCTCGCCAGGGTGATGAATCAGTTCGAGTTCGTCGATCCCGCCGACACGCTGCACAAGCGGATGCTCGAGGCCGGCTGCGATCTCGACCATCCGACCTTCCGATGGTTCGCCGAGCTGTGGAACCGCATGCAGGATCTGCCGCGGCATCTCGGTCAGCATTCGGGCGGCATGGTGATCTGCCAGGGGCAGCTCGACAGCGTCGTGCCGCTCGAGAACGCCAGCATGCCCGGCCGCGTCGTGCTGCAGTGGGACAAGGACGATTGTTCCGACATGGGGCTCGTCAAAGTTGATCTGCTCGGCCTTGGAATGATGGCGGTGCTGCAGGACGCCATTACTCTGGTTAATCAACCAGGATTCGGCGTACACGCGTCGCAGTCCCAATCCCCAATCCCTAATCCCCAATCCCTCATCGTGGATTTGGCGCATTTACCGCCTGACGATCCGGCCGTGTACAAGATGCTGCAGGAGGCCGACACCATCGGCGTCTTCCAGGTGGAATCGCGCGCGCAGATGGCGACGCTGCCGCGGATGCACCCGGAGCGTTTCTACGATCTCGTCGTCGAAGTCGCGATCATCCGCCCCGGCCCGATCGTCGGCAACATGGTGCATCCGTATTTGAACCGGCGCGCGGGGCGCGAGCCGGTGACCTACGCGCATCCGTCGCTCGAGCCGATCCTCGCGCGCACGCTCGGCGTGCCGCTGTTTCAGGAGCAGCTGCTGCGGATGGCGATGGTCACCGCCGGCTTCAGCGGAGGCCAGGCCGAAGATCTGCGGCGCGCGCTCGGCTTCAAGCGATCCGAGCGCCGCATGAAAGAGGTCGAGATCACGCTGCGCGCAGGGATGGCGAAGAACGGGATTACCGGCGAGGTCGCCGAACAGATCATCTCGTCGATCGCCGCCTTCGCCTTGTATGGGTTTCCCGAGTCCCACGCCGCGAGCTTCGCGCTGCTCGCGTACGCCAGCGCGTATCTGAAGGTGCACTTTCCAGCGGCGTTCTACACCGCGCTCCTCAACAACCAGCCGATGGGGTTTTATCATCCGGCCACGCTCGTCAAGGACGCGCAGCGCCGCGGCGTGCGTTTCACCGGCGTCGACGTGCAGCACTCCGACTGGCTCTGCCGGGTGGACGCCGATGGCTCGGTCCGACTTGGGCTCCGCTTTGTGTCCGGGCTTCGGCAGGAGGTTGGCCTCGCCATCGAGAAAAGGGGACGGGAATCTTTTTCGGATAACGCACGTGAAAAAGATTCCCGTCCCCTTTTCTGTCCAAAATGCGGGTGCGACGACGAGACGATGATCGAGACGGTGAAGGCCGGCGCATATTTCTGCAATACGTGTTCGCACGATTGGATCGTCGGCACTCGACCTGTTAACCCCACGTTGCCGTTTGAAGTCCCCATGAGGTTCAAATCGGTGGACGACCTTGTCAATCGGACCGGTATTCGTCGGGAAGAGCTGCAGACCTTGGCCGACATTGGTGCATTCGCGTCCTTTGGTTACGAACGTCGCGAGGCTTTGTGGCAAGTTGAGAAGGCTGTGCGGCCAGCGGGGGAGCTCTTTCAGTCCCAATCCCTAATCCCCAATCCCCAATCCCTGGAAGCGGAGCAGTGCCCGCTCCCCGCGATGACCAGCGAAGACCGTCTTGTCGCCGACTATGCGGGCACACACCTCACCATCGGCCCCCATCCGATGGCGATGCGGCGATCGGAGCTCGCGATGCGCGGGGTGTTGCGGGCCGTCGATCTGTCTCGTGCCCGCGACGGGCGGCGTATCCGCGTGGCCGGCAGCGTCATCACGCGGCAGCGGCCGGGCACCGCCAAAGGCTTCGTATTTCTCACGCTCGAGGATGAGACCGGCATTTCGAACATCATCGTCCGGCCCGATCTCTTCGATCGCGAGCGATTCACAATTCTGGACGAACCATTCCTGCTCGTGGACGGCGTGCTGCAGAACCAGGACGGCGTGACGTCCGTCAAAGCCGAACGTGTGCACGCGCTTGACGGCCGCGCGGCGATCGAGATCGATTCGCACGACTTCCACTAGCGCTGTGATAATCTAAGCCATTAATTATGAAAATTTCAGCTGTTCTGGCCCTGGTCGCGTGCCTGATCACCGCCTCGCCCGCACTCGCACAAACCACGCCGGCGGATCGCCGCATCGACGTCACCGTGCTCGACTCGCAGGGGCTGCCCATCGTCGGCGCGCAGGTCACGGCGATGTTGCCGGCCCTCAATCTGAGCCGCATCGCCACCAGCTCGACCGAGCGATTCTCGTTCGATACGCTCACGCCAGGCGTGTACACGCTGCGCGTCTCGGCGCGGGGCTTCCAGCGGCAGGACGTGTCGGTCGACGTGACGACGCAGACCTCGCAAGCCGTTGACGTGCGGCTGAGAGCTGCCGGCCCGACCGAACAGGTCGTCGTCACGGCCACGCGCTCCGAGCAGCGCATCGTCGACGTGCCCGCCAGCGTCAACGTTCTCACCAGCACGCAGATTGAACAGTCGCCGGCCGTCGTCGCAGACGACGTGCTGCGGCAGATACCGACGTTCAGCCTGTTCCGCCGCACGAGCAGCATTGCGTCGCATCCAACCGCCCAGGGCGTGTCGCTGCGCGGCGTCGGCCCGAGCGGCGTCAGCCGCACGCTCGTGCTGCTCGATCAGGTGCCGTTCAACGATCCGTTCGGCGGATGGGTGTACTGGACGCGCGTGCCGCTGATGGATACCGAGCGCATCGAGGTCGTGGACGGTCCGACGTCGAGCCTGTACGGCAACTACGCGATGGGCGGCGTCATCAACATCGTCACGCAGCGCGCCGAGCCGCGCACGATCGTCTTCAAGCCGCAGTACGGCAACCGCAACACGCCGAAGATGGACCTGTTCGCCAGCGATGTGTGGGGCAAGCTCGGGGTCACGCTCAACGCGACGACGTTCAACACCGACGGCTACACGATCGTGGCGGAAGAAGAGCGCGGCGCCATCGACATTCCCGCCAACGTCAAATACACCACGGCGAGCGGCAAGCTCGATTACAACCCGACCGATCGCGTGAACCTGTTCTTCCGGGGCGGCATCTTCACCGAAGATCGCAGCAACGGCAAGATCGGGGAGGGGAACGACACGAGCTGGAAGTTCGGCAGCGGCGGCGTCGGGCTGCGGTTCGCTGACGGCAGCAACGTCGACGCGAGAATGTTCTTCGACAAGCAGAATTTTCACAGCACGTTCTTCGCGGTGCCCGGGACCGCCGTCCCGCCGCGCAGTCAGCTCAACCTGACGCTCGATCAGGTCGTGCCGACCGATGCCGTCGGCACCATGCTGCAGTGGAACCGCGTGATGCAGGCCGGCGCGCACATGCACGTGCTCTCGGCGGGCTATGACTTCCGCTGGATCGACGGCGACAGCAACGAGCACACCTTCGCGCTTGCGACGGGCCTCACGCCCCTCCTCAATAGAATCTCCGGGGGCACGCAGAAGATCGGCGGCGTGTTCGTGCAGGACATGGTCGAGCTGACCGGCAAGCTGCAGCTCACCGCGAGCGTGCGATTCGATTCGTGGCGCAATTACGACGCGCACAACTTCGAGACGACCATCGCCACCGGCGCGCCGACGGCGAATAATCGCGAGCTGGCGGACAAGTCGGACACTGCGTTCAGCCCGCGCGTGGCCGCGCTGTACCGCGCGAGCGATCGCGTCAGCGTGTGGGGCAGTGTCAGCAACGGCTTCCGCGCGCCGACGCTCAACGAGCTGTACCGCCAGTTCCGCGTGGGCGCCATTCTGACGCTGGCCAACGAAGAGCTCGGCCCCGAGCGCCTCACCGGCGTCGAGGCGGGTGTCAGCGTCGCGGCGACCGACCGTGTGACGGTCCGCGGCACCCTGTTCAACAATCGCGTGCAAGATCCGGTTGCCAACGTGTCGACCAACGCCGCGGGGACGGTCCGCCAGCGTCGCAACCTGGGCAGCACGAACATCGGCGGGTTTCAGACCGACCTGTCCTATCGGGTGAACGGCCACTGGGGCGTCTCTGGCGCGTATGTGTATGACATCGCGAAAGTGCACGAAGCGCCTGTGGATTCCACGGGCTTCGATTTGACGGGCAGGTATCTGGCGGAAGTCCCGAAGCATCGCGCGTCATTCCAGGTGACCTACACGAATCCGCGATTGGTGAACATCGCGATCGATAACCAGTTCGTCGGACATCAGTTCGATGACGATCGCAACGAGGCCCAGATCCTGCCGCGCGTGTCGGGCAAATCCGAAATCGGCCTGCCGGCCTACAGCGTGACGAACTTCACCGTGGCGCGTACGGTGAATCGCAATCTCGATCTGTTCATTGGCGTGCAGAACCTGTTCGGGGTGACCTACTACGTCGGCACCAACCCGACGACGATCGGCACGCCGAGGCTGGTCAATGGCGGGATTCGGCTGAAAGTCGGGCGGTAACTAGCAAACAGAAGATCAGAAGATCAGAAGAGTTTTCTTTCGAAAGAAATTCCTTCTGATCTTTTGATCTTCTGTTCAAAATAGCGGACCGCGAAGCTTTCTCGTACTGCTTTCACCCTATTCCCAATCTCGAACGACGCATCAAACAATTTTCCGACGCGTACTCCTCCCGGCAGCTTGTGGCGGCCGACGGCTGCGAGCGTCGCCGAGGCGATGCAGCCGCAGTTCGAGCAGTCTGGTTTTCCGCCGAACTGGCACGGCGTGATCGGCTTCTCGAAGTTTGCCGACACGCACGCCGTCGTCTTCGCGAAGATGCAGGCGTCGGGCGAATGGGGCGGCAGCGTGTAGGACTCGAGCATCGCGTCCGGCGTGCGGAGCTTCGGGTATTTCGCGCGAATCGCAAGCAGATCGCTGACGACCTTCTGCCGGTCGGCTCTAGTGAGCCGCTCGGTGGAGATTTCGCCGACCTGCGGCGTGTACAGGCTGATCCAGATTTGTGAGACGGCCGGGTTCGCCGACCAGAACTTTGCGAACTCCTCGAGGTAGCCGTCGCGCCGCACCTGCTGGCGCGTCACCGTGCAGTGGACGCGGATGTTGTGCCCCTCGATATGCTTCAGGATGCGCTCGTATGTGGCCGGTTTGCGGCGCTCGTCGTGCTCGGGCTGCAATCCGTCGATCGACACGACCATCTGCAGGCGGTTGAGGCCGGCCCACTCGATCGGAATCGGCCGCACGGCGCTCGTCACGACCTGCGTCCAGATGCCCATGTCGGCCATGCGCGGAAGAATCTCGCTGAGCTCGCGGTAGCGCACCAGCGGCTCGCCGCCGACGATCGACACGTGAATCGGCTTGTACTTCTCGAGCAGCGCGAACATCGCGTCGACGAGCTGCGGCCCCTTGAAGTCCTGCAGCTCGCGCAGCGTGACGTCGCCGCCGAGATGATCGCCCCCGTAGGCGTAGCAGCCCGGACACGTCAGCGGGCACTCGCGCGTAATCTCAATCGAAAGATTCGGCTGATAACCAGTTAGAATTCTTCCCCACGCCTTGATGATGCCTTCCATCGAGCATCACTGTACCATAGGCTTTTAAGCGGGAGCTCATGATCACACGTCGTCGTTCGAAACTTCACGGTTGGGGCGTGTTCGCCACAGAACGCATTCCGAAGAACAAGCGCATCATCGACTACGCGGGGCAGAAGATCTCGCAGCAGGTGAGCCTCATCCGCGAGAACCGCTACATGAAGCGCGGCGCGATCTGGTGCTTTCAGATCAACCGGCGCTGGGTGCGCGATGCGAACGTCGGCGGCAACATCGCCCGCTTCATCAATCACTCGTGCAAGGGCAACTGCTACGTGAACATCATCGGCGACATCATCTGGATTTGCGCATCGCGCACGATTCGCAAAGGCGAAGAGCTCACCTACGACTACATGACCGACGGAGAAGGGAAAATAAAATGCCGCTGCCGGCCGGGTTGCCAGCGGCTACTGTAAGAATTACAGGAGATTAGGAGGCTAGGAGGGCTTGCTGTCTCAACACGGAGGCACGGGGCCACGGAGACGCACGGAGAAAACATGCGTTTCTCCGTGGGCGGCGCCAGCGGGCTCCGTGGCAGCCGTCGACGCGCGCCATGGGCGCGCCCGCGAGAACGCAAGCACAAGGAATACAAAAAGCTCGTGATCGTGGGCTTCTTGTATTCCTTATGCTTGCGTTCTCGCGCGTTGGCCGCAAAGCGGCCAACGCATCGACGGCTGCCCGTGTCTCCGTGTTGAGAAGATTCCAGCACTTGTTGATTCGGCACGCCGCAGCGCTAACCATGCTGAGGAGATTGTGAAACCGCTTCGTAGGAGGATAGGAGATGTTTTCGAAAAGAATTCTCCTACTCTCTTAGCCTCCTGTTAAGTTTAGGAAGCGCACTGTTTCGGTCCACATGAAATCCAGGCTGTTCTTCAGCTGGTGCCCGTCGTCGAGCATGTGAAGTGTGGCGGCGCTCTGGCGATGCGCGAAGCGCTCGACGATGGGCGGGCTCACCGACTCGTCCTGCCGTCCCTGAAAAATCAGCATCGGCAGCGACAGCTGACGCGATGCGGGGTGATATCGCGCGGCGTCCTTATAAAATCCGAAGTCGAGTCGATCGGGCCGGTCCTGGGCGTAGTGGAACACGTCGACGGCGCCGGCCGTTCGCCATCGTTCGACACCACCCGGCCCGACTTCCGACCAGCGATCCCATTCGAGCTCTACGGCGGGCGCGAGCAGGATGAGGCGCGCGATCGGGTGCCGCGCCTCGCCCACCTGGCGCGCCGCGGCCTCGATGGCGACGAAGCCGCCAAGGCTCGACCCCATCAGGACAATCTCGCCAGGCGGCAGCGATGAGATCCGTTTCTCGACCTGCTGGAGCATGCGCGACACGGTGAGCGCAGAAAACGAAGGTTGATTGAGGTCGGGACAGAGGAATTTGACGCCCGCCGCCGCAAACCGTTCGGCAAAGAACACCGCCTTGGACGATTGCGGAGAGGATGCGAACCCGTGGAGGTAGATTACGATCATGCCGCCTCTATAATGACTCCATGCGCCTGAGAAAATCGCCGGACATCAAATCATCGGAGATCACCGACAAAAAGGTGTACCTCCGCCGCCGCGAGTTCATCCAGGCCGCTGCCATGTCGACCGTCGGCGCCGCCGCCGGCACGCTCGGCATCGGACAGGTTGAGGCGCAGCCGTGGCCCCGCGTGAAGATGCCCGGCAACATCGTCAGCTCGGGCTGGGGCAAGGGCGAGAAGGTGAACGAGTACCAGGACATCACCACGTACAACAATTTCTACGAGTTCGGAACCGAGAAGGACGAGCCTGCGCAGAACGCGCGGACTCTTAAGACGACCCCGTGGAAGGTGAAGATTGACGGCCTCGTCGGCAAGCCCGCCGATTACAACCTCGAGGATATCGTCAAGCCGCAGGCGCTCGAAGAGCGCACCTACCGGCTGCGCTGTGTTGAGCGCTGGTCGATGGTGATTCCGTGGATCGGCTTCCCGCTGGCGAGCCTGTTGAAGCGGGTCGAGCCAGGCTCGACCGCGACGTTTGTCGAGTTCACGACGCTGCTCGATCCGCAGCAGATGCCGGGGCAGCGCCGCAGCGTGCTGGAATGGCCCTACACCGAAGGCCTGCGGCTCGACGAAGCGATGCACCCGCTCACGATTCTCGCTGTGGGTCTCTACGGTGAATACCTGCCGAACCAGAACGGCGCGCCCATCCGCCTGATCGTCCCCTGGAAGTACGGCTTCAAGAGCATCAAGTCGATCGTGCGCATCCGCCTGACCGACAAGCAGCCGATGAACAGCTGGCAGCTGAGCGCGCCAGACGAGTACGGGTTCTTTTCGAACGTCAACCCCGAGCGCGACCATCCGCGGTGGTCGCAGGCGCGCGAGCGGCGCATCGGCGAGTTCCTGATGCGCCCGACGCTGATGTTCAATGGATATGGCGATCAGGTGGCGTCGCTGTACTCCGGAATGGATCTGAAGAGATACTATTGAAGCTGCTCGTCTTTGCGGCCGCGCTCATCCCGTTTTCCCATCTCGTGTGGCGCGGGTTCAACGGCAACCTGACGGCCGATCCGCTCGTCGAGATTACAAACGAGACGGGCATCTGGACGCTCCGCTTCGTCGTCATTGCGCTCGCCATCACTCCTCTTCGCAGGCTCAGCGGCTGGAACACGGTGATTCGGTTCCGCCGGATGCTCGGGCTGTTCGCGTGTTTCTACGCGATGCTGCATTTCATGACGTACCTCGTCGGCGATCGCTTCGCGAGCCTCGATTTCCCTGATGGCTTCGTCGCCTGGAGCACGTTCATCAATCTGTTGGCGTCGATCTGGGAGGATGTCGCCAAGCGCCCGTACATCACCGTCGGGTTCATCGCGTTCGTGTCGATGATTCCACTCGCGCTCACCTCGACCGCCGGATGGATTCGCCGGCTCGGCGGGCGCAACTGGCAGCGGCTGCACCGGTTGATTTACCTGACAGGGATCGCCGGCGTCGTTCACTACTGGTGGCGCGTGAAGGCCGATACACTGCACCCGCTCATTTACGCGGTTCTCGTGGCGCTGCTCCTCGGGTATCGTCTCGCGCGCTCGTTCAACCGCTCGCGCTGGCAGCGCCACCCTGTTCAAGCCGGCGCCTGAGGACATCATGCCCACACCCGATTTCAGCTGGAGCCTTCCCGAACGTCTCTCTAACAACGTGCGCGCGCGCCTTACCGCCTTTCGCGAGCAGGAGGTCGTGCGCCGCATCTGGGATCGCGATGCATCCGTCTGGTCGAACGGCGGTGAAGAGAAGTGGCTCGGATGGCTGACGCTGCCGATGCTGGACCGCGACGGCGTGGCACGGGCCGTCCAGTTCGCAAAGGAGATCAAAGCCGCAGGGATCACCGACGCCGTGCTCCTCGGTATGGGCGGATCGAGCATGGCGCCGGAAGTGATGCGCGAGATTCTCGGCCGCGCCGAAGGGTACCCGCACCTGCATGTGGTCGATTCCACCGATCCCGCCCAGATTCGATCGGTGGAGCGCGCGATCGATGTCCGCCGGACGCTGTTCCTCGTGGCGTCGAAGTCGGGAACGACGCTCGAGGTGAACATCCTCAAGCAGCATTTCTTCCATCGTGCGGTGCAAGAGCTCGGCGAGAAGCAGGCAGGGCGCCACTTCGTGCTGACGACCGATCCCGGCTCGAAGCTCGAGGAGATTGCGAAGACCGAGGGCTTTCGCGCGATGTTTCCCGGACTGCCGACGGTGGGCGGGCGCTACTCGGCGCTCTCGAACTTCGGTCTCGTGCCGGCGGCGCTCCTCGGCGCGGATCCGGTCGTGCTACTCGATCGCGCGCGAGACATGGCGCAGCGGTGTGCGTCGGCGGGCCCTGAGAATTCAGGCCTCGAGCTTGGCGTGGTGCTTGGCGAGCTGGCGCTCGCGGGCCGCGACAAGCCGACGTTGATCGCGCCGCCAGGCCTCGCCAGCTTCGGGGCGTGGCTCGAACAGCTCGTCGCCGAGTCACTGGGGAAAGTGGGCAAGGGCATCATCCCGATCGAGGGGGAGCTGCCGGGTGGGGCGGACGTCTACGGCGGCGATCGCGTGTTCATCCACATGCGATTGGCAGCGACACCCGATACCGCAGGCGACGCGGCGGTCGAGCGGCTTCAGCGTGCCGGCCATCCTGTCGTGCGCATCGAATGGGCCGATCGCTACGGTCTTGGCGCCGAGTTCTATCGATGGGAATTTGCGACCGCCATCGCCGGCGCCGTGCTGGGAGTGAACCCGTTCGATCAGCCCGACGTCGAAGCGGCGAAAATCGTCACACGCCGCCTGGCGGGGGAGTACGAGAAGACGGGCACGCTGTCCGATGACGTGCCGCCGCTGCAGGCGGGCGCCGTCACCGCGCTGCTCGATCAATTGCGCGAGGGGGACTACTTCGCGATACTCGCCTTCATCGAGATGAGCCGCGCCAACCGGAGCGCGCTCGACTCAATTCGCGGGTTCGTGCGCGATCGCAGGAAGGTCGCCACCACGGTGGGCTTCGGTCCTCGATATCTGCACTCAACCGGGCAGGCGCACAAGGGTGGTCCGAACTCGGGCGTGTTTCTCGTGATTACGTGCGAAGACGCGGACGATGTGCCGGTGCCCGATCAGCGCTACAGCTTCGGCACGATCAAGCGGTTGCAGGCGCGCGGCGATTTCGAGGTGCTGGCGTCACGCGGGCGCCGTGTGCTGCGCGTGCATCTCAAGGATGTCGCGAAGGGCCTTCGCGACCTGCACGCCATCTTTGAACAAACTGCATAGTGGACAGCCCTAAAGGGCTGTGCCACCGCATCTCATCGGTGGCACAGGGCTCCTGTTTGGTGGCACAGGGCTTTAGCCCTGTCTACCCCACATGTATGCGCGGCCTGCGCTGCGGATCGTCTTCGGTCTGCCGTAGCACTTCTCTCGTGACCGGGGCCGTATCGCCTTCGCCGAATATCAGAAACTTCAGCAGGTACGCGATCGGATTGCCTTCCGTCCACCCGAAGTATGCGTGCGGAATGATGTTGGTCGTATCGCGCAGGTGGAGCAGCAGCGCGGCGATCGCGTTCGGAATCGCCGGGCTCTGACACCGGAGGATGCGGAACTCTTCCACCTCCGCTCCTTCGACGTGAAGGACTTCGCTGAACTCCGACGCGTCGCCGGGCTGGACCTCCACGAACAACACCGGCTCATTCGGCCCGAGGTGGTGCAAATCGCGCGCCTCATTCAGCTTGTGCTCGTATTCGGCGCGGTCCCCTTTGTCGGGACGATTGGCGATGATGCGTATGGCTCCGAAGCGCGCGGCGGCGGCGATGAACGTCGCCGCCATCGCATCGGGTTCCACGCCCCGGACGCGGAGCTCGGTCGAGCGGAGCACGCGCGACACCAGCGAGGTGAAGATGATCCCGACGATGAAGATCGACGCAATCTTCAGTCCCTCCGGCCGCTCGACCATGTTCACGGCTGTCGTGTAGAGAAAGATTGCCGCAATCGCGCCGTACCGCCACACCTGGTGGCGCTGCTTCCACTTCAGTAAGGCGACAGCGACCGCACCGGACGAGATCAGCACCAGTACGCCGGTGGCATATGCGCCGCCCTGCGCGTTGACGTCCGCCTTGAACGCAATGGTGACGACGAACGTGATGAGCGTGAAGATGACGACGAGCGGGCGGGTCGCGCGGGCCCATTCGGGCGCCATGCCGTAGCGCGGCAGATAGCGCGGCACGAGGTTCAGCAATCCGGCGAGCGCCGATGCGCCGGCGAACCAGAGCATCCCGACGGTCGCGATGTCGTAGATCGTGCCGAACAGTTGACCGAGGTGCTCGTGCGCGAGATACGCGAGGGCGCGCCCTTCCGCGGCACCGCCAGGCATCATCACGGCGCTCGGGATCAGCACGGTCGAGACGAGGCTGCTGGCCATCAGCATCAGGCTCATGATGAGTGCGGCGACGAGCAGAAGCTTCTTGGTGTTGCGAATGCGGCCGAGCGGCCGATCTTCCGTTTCACCGGCATCGCCCTTCACGAGTGGCATCACCGCGACACCGGTCTCGAAGCCGGACAGGCCGAGCGCGAGCTTCGGAAACACGATCATCGCCGCCCCGAGCATCATCAGGGGATTGCCGTGCTGCGCGAACAGCGCCGCCCGCCATCCCTGCAGGTACTCTGGATGCGCCGCGATGAGGCTGATGCCTCTGGCAATAACGACGGCGTTCAGCACCAGATACACGGCGACGATGACGACCGCCACGCCGATGACTTCTCCGAAGCCGCGCATGAACACGGCGCCCAGAATGAGCAGCAACACGAGCGTCACCAGCACCGGCTGATGCAGCCACTCGGGCATCAGGGGGTTTTCGACGAGGTGCGCGGTCGCGTCCGCCGCCGAGAGCGAAATGGTGATGACAAAGCTTGTCGCGGCGAATCCAAGCAGAATGAGCACGACCGCCTTGCCCTTCCACCGCGGGAAGAGCGCCTCGAGCATCATGATGCTGCCCTGGCCGTGCGGGCTCGCCTCGGCGACGCGGTAGTACATCGGCAGCGCGCCGAAGAGCGTCAGCAGAATCAGCACGAGCGTGGCGAGCGGCGACAGCAGCCCGGCCGCGACGAACGCGATGCTCGGCTGATAGGCGAGCGTCGAGAAGTAGTCGACGCCCGTGAGGCACATGACGCGCCACCACGAGTCTGTGTGTGCCGCCTTCGAGTGCGGGCCGATCGCTTCCGGGTGCGTACCCTCGAAGAACCAGCGCTTGAAGGGCTCTCTGGACGTGGGGACCAACATCGCAGTGTACAATGAGTGCAAAGGAAGGTATTCATGCGCCTGAAATTCGCGAAGGTATTCGTAGGTGTCCTCGCGCTCGGCATCAGCACCGCGTCGGCGGGGCCGGTTCCGGCGCCACAGGCCGCGGCGACCCCCGCGCAGCAAGGCCTTCGGCAACCGGATGTCATTTACGTGCCGACTCGCCAGAGCGTCGTTGATGCGATGTTGAAAGTGGCGAACGTGAAGGCCGGCGACGTGTTGTACGACCTGGGATGCGGCGACGGGCGTATTCCCGTGTCGGCGGCGAAGTTGGGGGCCCGGGCGGTGTGCATCGACATCGACCCCCGGCGCATCACGGAAGCGAACGAGAACGTCAAGAAGAACAACGTCGGCGATCGCGTGAAAGTGATGAATCAGGATCTGTTCACCACCGACATCAGCGAGGCGACCGTCGTGTCGCTCTATCTGCTGCCGTCTCTGAATCTGAAGCTGCGGCCGACGCTCTGGCGAACCCTGAAGCCCGGCACGCGCATCGTCTCGCACGATTTCGACATGGGAGACTGGAAGCCGGAACAGACGCTCAACGTCGACGGCGCCACGATCTACTACTGGACGATCACGCCGGATCTTGCGAAACGAGCCGCGGACGGAAAGTAGGGTCCGCCTTTAGGCGGACCGTGATCAAGGCCCGCTGTTTTCGGCGGGCCTTTTCCTTGTACTGCGCGCCAACATTCCCAATCCCACCGCCGCCCAGAACAAATTCCTTGCTGTTCTGACCGTCGCGATGGTGACGCCGACGGGTGCGCCGATGGCGAGCACCTCGGCGATCCCGCCGGACCCGGCGTGATCGACGCCGAGGCGCAGCGGCACGAACTTGAACGCGATCATGATGAGGCGCTCGACCGTGCCGAGAATAACCGCCATCAGCAACGTGCGCTCGGTGTGTCCTACGAGCAGCCGCAGGAGAAAATAAATTTCCAGCACTGCGGCAACGTGGAAGGCGAACTGCAGCAGCAGGATCTGCCCGATGCGTTCCTTGCGCGTGGAGGCGAAGCGGAAGACACGGTCTTCCGCGGCGCGCACCGCGTCGTGTTTCAGGAATCGGCTCAGGAAGCGTGGCTCGCTGCGGAGGAGCCACCACACGGCGCCGACCGACACCACCGCGACCACGCCGAGCGACAGCGTAATCGTGAGCGCCGCGTTGGTCGGCTGGTACCCGAGCAGGAATGCGAGCGTGCCGACCATCACCATGATGGCGACGCTGATGCTGTAGAAAATATTCTCGAGCACGACCGACGAGAACGCGGCCGATGTGGCGATGTTGCGGCGGATCAGCAGCGCTTTCGTGCCTTCGCTGGCGAGCGGTCCGAGCGGCAGCACGTTGCCGACGGCGTCGCCGGTGACGTACGCCTTGAAGGCCTGGCCGAAGGTGAAGCGTTCCGTATCATCCACGCAGAGCGACCACGCCTTGGCGCGGACGGCCATGCGGAAGGCGGACAGCGCCAGGACGACGAGAAAGCCGAAGCCGATCTGGCGGAGCTGCCTGAGTATTTCGCGCGGGCCGGACGCCTGAAGTGTGTAGATGAACAGCAGCACGCCGGCGATGGTGGCGACGACGGCGATGGGATGGATGCGGGGGCGTGACGGCGCTGGAGCGCTTGGTTCGCGCATGAACGGGTGCGAGTGTACCGCAGGGAAGGGTCGCGTGGGTCGCGTAGGTCGCGTGGGTCGCGTAGGTTCGCGTGGGGTTCGTGGGGTTCGTGGGGATCGCAAGGTTCGTGGGTCGATTCGTCGCGCTCGTCGGTAGGGTCCGGCTTCCCGCCTTCGCCAAGGCTAGGGCGGGTCTCGCCAAAGCTCGCAATATTCAAGCGAGCGACGGCGGACAGCCGGACCGTGACGGTGCGCAATTTTGTGATAGTCTTGTAGGGTTAGATCGGTCTCGTAAGACCAGTCCTCACACAATGTCGCGGGGTGGAGCAGTCCGGTAGCTCGTTGGGCTCATAACCCAAAGGTCGGGGGTTCAAATCCCCCCCCCGCAACCACTTGCAAGGTGTCTGTACGGTGGCCCCCAGCATGGCCGCCCGC
>CAYHHH010000075.1:0-3477 GCA_964356125.1 uncultured Bifidobacteriaceae bacterium
CACGAGGTCGTGGATGGTCATGATCACGTTGTCGTCGCTTCCTTGAGCTTCTCGGTCTGGTAGTGTGTCGTCACCTCGTCGAGCAGCTCTGTCAGATCGCCGGCGTTCAACACCTCGGCAAGACGGTGCGTCGTGAAGTTGACGCGATGGTCGGTGATGCGGTTCTCTTTGAAATTGTACGTGCGGATCTTTTCAGATCGCTCGCCCGTGCCGACCTGGCTGCGGCGATCCTTCGCGATGGCTTCCTGCTGCTTCCGCATCTCCATCTCGTAGAGCCGCGCGCGCAGCACGCGCATCGCCTTCGCCTTGTTCTTGATCTGCGACTTCTCGTCCTGCTGCGAGACGACGGTGTTGGTGGGGATGTGTGTGATGCGCACGGCCGAGTACGTCGTGTTGACGCTCTGGCCGCCGGGTCCGCTCGAGCAGAAGGTATCGATGCGCAGATCTTTGGCATTGATCTGCACGTCCACCTCCTCGGCCTCGGGCAGCACCGCGACGGTGACCGTCGATGTATGGATGCGCCCCTGCGCTTCGGTGGCGGGGACGCGCTGCACGCGGTGCACGCCGCTTTCGTACTTCAGCTTGCTGTACGCCCCGCGCCCCTCGATGGTCGCGATGACTTCTTTGACGCCGCCGACATCGCTTTCGCTCGTCGACATCAGCTCGACGCGCCATCCCTGGTTCTCGGCGAACTTTTTGTACATGCGGAAGAGCTCGTACGCGAACAGCGCGGCCTCCTCGCCGCCCGTGCCGGCGCGAATTTCGAGCATGACGTTCTTCTCGTCGTTCGGATCCTTCGGGATCAGCAGAATCTTGATCTCCGCGATCAGCGCGTCGCGGCGCTCCTTCAGGCCATCCAGCTCTTCCTCGGCGAGCTCGCGCATCTCGGCATCGCCGCTTTTGACGATCTCTTCAGCCTGCTCGATTTCCTTCAGCACCGCCTTGTACTCGCGCGCCTTTTCGACGAGCGGCTCGATTTCGGCCAGCGCCTTGGCGTGCTTCCGATACTCGTTCGAGTCCGACTGGACAGACGGGGTCGACAGGAGCGCGGTCAGCTCCTCGTAGTTCGCTTCGACGGAATTCAGCTTATCCAACATGTGTTCACTCGGCGGGTCCAAAAAGCAGGACCCGCCCTACGTACTCGCACCCCAACGCGGATGCCGCGTTGGGGGCCCCGCGTAGGCCGGGTCTTGCCTTGCAGACCCGGTAGGTAGGCCGGGTCTTGCTTTGTAGACCCGGCATTAACCACCCGACACCGGGGGCAGGAAGGCAATCTCATCCCCGTCGGCTACCACAGCCGTCATTCGTACGTAATCGGCATTGACCGCCGACGAGATCGAGGACTCGTAGCGCGCCATCTCGGGAAACTCGGCGACCAGAGCCCGCCACACATCCGCGACGGTTGCACCCGCCGGTGCGTCGCGTGACAGCTCGCCGGCCTTGGCGATGTCGCGCAGCCTGGCGAACAGCCGAACGGTCACGCGCATGGCGACCCCAGCGCGGGTGCCGGCGGGGTCCCCGACGCGGCAGCCGCGTTGGGGTGCCCTGCGCTGGGGGCCCCGCATGCGCGCCGTACCGCTTCCAGCCGAGCCGCCTCGTCTTCGGGGTTGGCGGTCGCGCCTTCGATCCAGACCTCGCCGCCTTCGAAAAATTCGTGCTTCCAGATCGGCACGATCTGCTTCACGCGCTCGATCACGTAGCGGCACGCGGCGAATGCGGCCGCGCGGTGCGCGCTCGCGGCAGCAATCACGATGCTCGCTTCGCCGATCGCCAGGCTGCCGATGCGATGGTGCACCGCCAGCCGCGTGCCCGGCCACTCGGCATCGGCCTCGCGGCAGATCTGCTCGAGCGCTTTGACCGCCATCGGCTCATAGGCCTCGTACTCGAGATGGGTGACGCGCCGGTTCAGGTTGTTGTCGCGCACGACGCCGATGAACGTCGCCACGGCGCCATGCCCGCCTCCGTTCGAGACCAACCGAATGAGAGGATCGAGCTCGAGCGCGCCCGGTGTCACCGCGATCGGATGCATCCCTGCCAAGCCCTACGATTATAAGGTCCAGAAGTGATTCAGGATGCGCGCGCCGTGACCGATGGCGAACGAGTGCTCGATGGCGCCGGTGATGTAGCGCTTCGCGCGGCCGACAGCGGCCGGCACGTCGTCTCCAAGCGCAAGCCCGGCCGCTATGGCCGACGCGAAGGTGCACCCCGTGCCGTGGATGTCATCGAAATCGGCCCGTGGCGACGCCAGCTCGCTGAACGTTCCTGCATGGAACAGCAGGTCGATGGACTCCGGCCCACCCAGATGGCCACCCTTGATGACGACCGCGGCCGGGCCAAGTCCGGCAATCCGCTTTGCCGCCTCGCGCGCGGTGGCCAACGAGTCCACCTGGATGCCGGACAGCGCGGCCGCCTCAGCCACATTGGGCGTCACGACCGTCGCGGCCGGGAGGAGCCGCATCTTCAATATTGAGACGGCGTCGGGCGCCAGAAGGGTGCGGCCCGATCCCGGCCCTGGCTCGCCGAAGCCTTGGCGTAGGCGGCCGGCCAGCATCACCGGATCGACGACCAGATTCTTCAGGGCGTGCCGGCTCACGGATTCCGCCACCATCACGGCGATGTCGGAGGTCGCGAGCATGCCGGTTTTGACGGCCGCAATCTCGACGTCGCTGGCAACCTGATCGATCTGCGCCCGCACCATCTGCGGAGACAACGCGAGGATGTCGGCGACTCCCTCGGTGTTCTGCGCGGTCACCGCGGTCAGCGCCGACACGCCATAGACCCCGAGCGCCGCGAATGTCTTGAGATCGGCCTGGATGCCGGCGCCGGCGATGGAATCGCTGCCGGCGATCGTGAGCGCGGTTCGCATGAGGCTCAGCGGAATGCCTGGCTACTTTCCGAAGATGAGAAAGTACTGATAGGGAAGAAACGTATGCTGCTCGACGAGCTTTAAACCGGCCGCGGCCGCCTGCGAGATGACGACGCTCGGAGGCACGCGCTCGACCGCCTCGGGTCCGGGTCCGCCCTCTCCTTCGCGGTAGTCGATGATGCCGATGCGCCCTTGAGGCTGCAACGTACGCGACACGTTCCTGAGCAGCAGCACCGGATCCTCCATCTCATGAAACGCGTCGACGATGAGCACGGCATCGGTGCGGGCGTCCGCCGGCAGCTTGGGGTCGTCGTAATCACCCAGCACCGGGATGACGGTTTTGGTCAGTCCTTCGCGCTCGATGCGACGGCTGATGGCCTCGATCATGAGGCGCTGGACGTCGACAGCGTAGACTCTGCCGTTCGGCTCGACGCGCCGTGCCAGGCGCATCGTGAACCAGCCGCCGCCGGCGCCGATATCAGCCACCGTCGTCCCTTCGGCGATGCGGAGCGCGTCCATCACCTGATCGGGCTTCTGCCACGCCTCGCGATCGGGGGGCTCGAGCAGTCCGAGATCCTGGGGCGCGAAGAGACGCGGATTGCGCTTCTGTG
>CAYHHH010000075.1:3577-21207 GCA_964356125.1 uncultured Bifidobacteriaceae bacterium
GTCGTCATGCGCTCGGGCGCAAGCAGGGCATCCAGCTGGGCATCGGTCATCACGCCGCGCTCCTTCGCGATTTGGCGAATCGGTTTGCCGGTACGCACGGACTCCTTGGCAATTTCGGCTGTCGCCGCGTAACCGATATGCGGGCTGAGCGCCGTTGCGACCGCCGTGCTGCGATCGAGCAGCTCGCGCGCGCGGTCGGCATCAGCGGTAATCCCCTCGACGGTCTTCGTCCTCAAGGCGGTCATCGCTTCGCGGAGAATCCGCGATGAGTGCAGCGCGTTCCAGGCGATGACAGGCATCATCACGTTCAGCTCGAGCTGACCCGCCTCGGCCGCCATCGCGACGGTCAGGTCGCAGCCCATCACCTGGTAGCACACCTGATTGACCATCTCCGGCACCGACGGGTTCACTTTGCCGGGCATGATCGAGGACCCGGGCTGCACGGCCGGCAGCGCGATCTCGGAAAGCCCGGCACGCGGCCCCATGCTCAGCAGGCGCAAATCGCTCGCGACCTTGCCCAGCTCGATCGACAACCGCCGCATCGCGCCCGAGTAGGCGGCGATGTCCCCCATGCTCTGCGTCACGCGAAACAGGTTCTTCGCGCGGCGCACCGGAAGTGTCGTGTACGACCGCAGATTGTTGACGGCTGCCTCGGCGTAATCGCTGCCGGCGTTCAATCCGGTTCCCACAGCCGTCGCGCCGAGATTCAGCTCGAGCAATTGTTGAGACGCCGTCTCGACGTCGTCGGCTCCGCGCTCGATGCATGCGGCGTACCCGCCGAACACCTCGCCGAGCGTCATCGGCACGGCATCCTGAAGATGCGTGCGCCCGACTTTCAGCACCGAGGCGAACTCACGTGATTTCTGCTCGAGTGCGGCCTGCAGCGCCCGCGCGCTGTCGACGAGCGGGCCGTGATCGAGCAGCAGCGCCAGTCGCGTAGACGAGGGGAACACGTCGTTGGTGGACTGCGACATGTTGACGTGATCGTTCGGGTGCACTTTCTCGTAGGCGCCTCGTGGCGCACCCAGCATCTCCGCCGCGCGGTTTGCGAGCACTTCGTTGGCGTTCATGTTGTGCGACGTGCCTGCACCGGCCTGATAGACGTCGACGACGAACTGATCGCGCAGTCGGCCGGCAAGAATTTCATCCGCGGCATCCATGATCGCCTTGCCGATGTCGTGAGGAAGGTGGCCCGCCGCCTCGTTGGCGGCCGCCGCCGCTTTCTTGACGAGGATGGTCGCGGTGACGAGCTCGTCCGGCGCGCGGAGTCCGCTGATCGGAAAATTCTCGACCGCGCGCTGCGTCTGGATCCCGTAGTACGCATCCGCGGGCACGGCGTGTTCGCCGAGCGGATCGCGCTCAATTCGGTCCATGCCCTCCACTATACTACCCGGATGCTTCCACGGTTCTTCGACAGCGTGCTCGAGCTGATCGTCAAGACATCCACGGATCTGCCGCCCGACGTGCGCGCCGCCATGAAGGGCGCGATCGGGGCCGAGCAGCCCGGCACACAGTCGGCGCAGGCGTTGACGATCATCGCGCAGAACATCGACCAGGCCGCCTCGGATGACGGGGCCATCTGCCAGGACACCGGCATGCCCACCTTCGAGGTGCACGTGCCCCGCGGCGCCGATCAGATCTGGATGCGCCGGCAGATTCGTGACGCCGTGGCGAAGGCGACCACGCTCGGCAAGCTGCGCCCGAACTCGGTCGACTCGATCACCGGCGAGAACTCCGGCGACAACCTCGGGCCCGGCACGCCGATCGTCCACTTCGATCAGTGGGAACAGGACGAGATCGAAGTGAAGCTGCTGCTGAAGGGCGGCGGCTGCGAGAACATGAACATTCAGTACTCGCTGCCGGCCGAGCTGTCGAATCTCGGCCGCGCCGATCGCTCGCTCGAAGGCGCGCGCAAGTGCATTCTGCACGCGGTGTGGAATGCCCAGGGTAAAGGCTGCGCGCCCGGCGCCGTCGGCGTGTGCATCGGCGGCGATCGCACGTCGGGCTATCTCCACGCGAAGGAGCAGCTGTTCCGGACGCTCGACGATGTGAACCCGGATGCGCGTCTTGCCGAGCTCGAAGCGAACATCATGGGCACCGTCAACACGCTTGGCATCGGCACGATGGGATTCGGCGGAAACGTCAGCCTGATCGGCTGCAAGATCGGCGTGCTCAACAGGCTGCCCGCCAGCTTCTTCATATCGGTGGCCTACGACTGCTGGGCGTTCCGCAGGCTTGGTGTGCGGCTCGACGCGCGCGACGGCTCGATCGCGCGATGGCTGTATCGCGATCCCGGCAACCCGATGATTCCCATGATCGATCAGGAAGGGTTTACACGCACGGGCCGCGAGATTCGTTTGAACGCGCCGCTCGACGAAGCCACCGTGCGCTCGCTGAAGGTCGGTGACGTCGTCCTCGTGTCGGGGCGGATGTACACGGGCCGCGACGCCGTGCACGCGCATCTGATGAATCACGAGCCGCCCGTCGATCTGAACGGATCGGTCCTGTATCACTGCGGCCCCGTCGTCAAGAAGGAAGGCGATGGCTGGAAAGTGACGGCCGCCGGTCCGACGACGAGCATCCGCGAGGAACCGTATCAGGCCGAGATTCTTCGCCGCTATGGCGTGCGCGCGGTCGTGGGGAAGGGCGGCATGGGCGCGAAGACGATGGAGGGGCTCAAGGAGTCCGGTGCCGTGTATCTGAACGCGGTCGGCGGCGCTGCGCAGTTCTACGCGCGCTGCATCGAGCGTACCGACGGCGTATCGCTGATGGAGTTCGGCACGCCCGAGGCGATGTGGCATCTCTGGGTACGCGATTTCCCCGCCATCGTCACGATGGATTCACACGGCAACAGCCTGCACAAGGATCTGGAAGTGGAATCCGGGAAGAAGCTCGCGGCGCTCGGTGGGTAGGGTCCGGCTTCTTGACCCGCCGTAGCCGTGGCGAAGGCGGTTAGCCGGACCGTGATCAACACCCAGACGTCGGCGGCTCCATCGCGTCGAGATCGAACAGCTCAGGCCGCCGATAGCCGCGGTTCATCGCGCCCTGATCGAGATGCATGGTCGCGAGATCCGCAATCGCGAGCAGCGGAAACGGCGTCGGTTCCCGCACGTCGATCACTTTCGTATAGCCGCTGCAGCGTCCGCACAACTCGACACGGCGCTGCGGCCGGCTCACATCGGGCGCGGCCGCGACGAAATCTTCTCCGGAGTTCCCGCAATACCCACAACGTAGCGAGCTCAGCGACCAGCCGAGGGCGCAGTACGAGCAGCGTAGCGTGTGTGCGCCGTCGTGCGCTTCGATGAAGGCAGGCCAGGATCCGCAGAAGGGGCAGTACCCGCGGTCCCAGTCGAAAAAGGGGTCGGGAGGCCCGACCCCTTTTTCGGCGAGCTGATGCGCCAGGGGCGCACTCCCAATCTCCCCAATCAACCACACCAGATCCGGAGAGAAGCCCATGTGCAGCGCACTGGTGCGAATCGCCTTCTGATTGCGCGCCAGTGAAATGCTGAGCAGCGAATCCGCGTCTATACTTTGAGCCGCAATCGCGTCCCGGATGTGAAGCACGCTCTCGCCGGCGCCGCACTCGGCCAGCGCCGTGCAGATCGGCAGCAGGATGTCCTTCAGCCGGGGCGGTATGGGGATCGCTTCATTTCGAAGGGCGGGAAGCCCACGCGCCCATCGTTGGCGCATCGAAGCCGGCGTCAACGGAGCCGTTTCGACCGCTTCGAGGCCCGCCGAGGCGTCCAGCATCAACCTGAGCAACCGCTGCTGAAGCGCGACCGCTGGCGCCAGATCGGGCGAATTTCGAGTGATTTCGGCCCATTGCGCCGTTGCAAGGCTCCATAATGCGTCGGGATGCAGGGTCGGCACGCAGGGGCAGTATTGTATAATTTCCTCAGTAGGATCCGGCGTTCCACCCAGGAGAAATCACATGATTAACGTGTCGTCTTCAGCAGCCTCCAAGATTACCGAGCTTCTGGCCGAAGAGCAGAAGGTCAACAGCGGTCTGCGCGTCTTCGTGCAGGGCGGAGGGTGCTCAGGCTTCCAGTACGGACTGATGATCGAAGAGAACGGCGGCGACAGCGACCAGGTGTTCGAGTCGAACGGCGTCAAGCTGTATGTCGATCCGATCAGCATCCGCTACCTGAAGGGAGCTGAGGTCGATTTCGTCGAAACGGTCACCGGCGGCGGATTCACGATCAAGAACCCGAACGCCACCTCCACGTGCGGCTGCGGCTCATCGTTCACCACCGAAGAGGGTGGCGGGGAGCATCACGGCCACAGCCACTAACAAGGGACAAGGGGTGAAGGGCAAGGGGCAAGGGAATTACCCTTCACCCCCTGCCCCTTACCCCTCCTGATGCGCATGCAATCCATTGATGTCGAACGCGTGCGCCCGGCCGGCGGAAAGCGATCCAGCAAGCGCGATTTCATCGTCAACGCGTTCCTCCGCCAGGAAGGGCACCTCAGCGCGGACGACCTCGTCGATCTCATCCGTAAGGAGGATCGCGGCATCAGCCGCGCCACGGTCTATCGCACCCTGCAGTGGATGATGGACGCCGGGATCGCCCGCAAGGTCGATTTCGGCGAAGGCCGATTCAGGTTCGAGCACTCCTATCGCCATCCGCGACACTTCCACCTCATCTGCAAGACCTGCAATCAGTCGTTCGAGTTTCTCAGCTCCGACATCGAAGCGCTGCTTGAAGAGGTCGCGGCGGCGAGAAAATTCGCCGGCAAGCAGAGCGTGGTGCAGATTTACGGCACGTGCGAGGAATGTCAGACCGGCAAACCGGCCGCCTCGAAGGGCGGCACCACCGAGATGATCTTCGCGCGCGACGCGCTGCGCATCGCGATCGCGACCGAGCGCAGCGGCCTCGAGTTCTACACCCGCGCCGCGCGCATCACGCAGGATCTTCGCGGGCGGACGGTCTTCCAGAAACTTGCGGAAGAAGAGAAGGAACATCTCAGTACGCTCGAAGCGCGATACGCGGAGCTGCTGAAGATGGACCCGGAGCTCGAGTCGCGCCCCGCGTTTCTCTTCTTCAAGGGCGCCGCGAACGGCCTCTTCGCCGAAGGAGCCGACCGGCTCAGCAAGGGCGTCAACGATCAACAGGCGCTCCTCATCGGCATCAAGTGCGAGCGCGGCTCGCATCGCTTCTTCAAGAAGTACGGGGAGCGCTTCGAAGATTCCGAAGGCAAGCAGATTTTCATGGAGTTTGCCGACGAGGAGAAGCAGCACCTCGAGCTGCTGATCCGCGAATACAAGAGCCTCACGGCCCGCAAAGGCCGGCGCCCGTCGAAAACGGTCAAGGCGCGCCGCCGTGCTCACGGCTAGCGTGATCGATCTTCATCTGCACACGACTGCGTCAGACGGATTCTGCGAGCCATCCGTGCTCGTGGACCTCGCATGGCGTGCCGGCATCAGGACGATGAGCGTGACCGATCACGATACGGTGGCGGCGCTGACGGAGGTCGAGCGCGCGGCGACGGCGTCCGGAATCGCATTCGTGAACGGCATCGAAATCACCGCCGTGCACGACGGCCGCGACGTGCACGTGCTCGGCTACTTCATCGATCGTGAAGATGAGGCGCTCGCCGGATTTCTCGATCAGCAGCGCGCCGATCGCGTGCGGCGGGTTGGCGAGATGGCCGACAGGCTGGCCGATTTGGGGAAGCCGGTAGACCGCGCGGCACTGATGGCCCCGCGTCAGGGTGGCAAATCCGTCGGCCGTCCGATGGTCGCCCAGGCGCTTGTCAGAGCCGGACATGTGGTCGATACGCGCCAGGCGTTCGATCAATTGATTGGCGAAGGCAAGCCGGGATTCGTTCCGCGGTGCGGTCCCTCTCCGGCCGACGTCATCGGCATCATTAGTCGCGCCGGCGGTGTTGCGTCGCTCGCGCATCCCGGCCTGTTGAAGCGCGACGATCTGATCCCGGACATGATTGGCGCAGGCCTGTCGGCTGTGGAGGCTTTCCACAGCGAACATGATGCGGCCACGACCGAGCACTACCTGACGTTTGCCGAGCGCAACGGGATACTGGTGTCGGGCGGCTCGGACTACCACGGCGAGAAAGAACGAAGGAAGGCGGCGTTCGGCACGATCGGGTTGCCGCAGGATCGATTCGAACGGCTCAAGGCTCGGGTGAAGGAGACCTAATGGCGGCAGCATTACTCACGGGAATCTTCGCGTCGCTCGCAGGCATCGTCGCGGCCATCTACCTCGGCCTGACGTGGACGGGCAACGAGATGCTCGGACAGCACATCTCGATCGGCATCTTCACGACCATGATCACGTTGTTCGCCCACTCGATGATGATGTTTTATTTCCTCGGCAAGGGAAAAGCGGTGCGCGAAGCGGCGGCGGAAGGCGGACTCTCGCGCGAGTACGAGCGGCGCATCGCGATCGCGCGCAAGCCGGTCTTCTCGATTGCGACGCTCGCCATGTTCGCGACCATCGTCACCGCGCTCGCGGGCGCCAGCGTCGACACGGGCGTGCTGCCGTCGGGCGTGCATGGCATGCTCGCCTATACGTGCCTCGCGCTGAATCTCTTCGCGCTGCGCGTGGAAATCAGCGCGCTCACTGAAAGCGGCCGCGTCGTCGAGGAAGTGAACCAACTGCTGCAGTAGTGCCCCATCCGCTTGTCCTCACGAACGTAGAGAAGCAATACGGAGGGCTGCGACCGATGCGCGTGCGCGATTTGCGCGTGCCCGCCGGCCGCATCACCATGCTCGTCGGGTTCGATCGCCCAACCGCCGAGGTGTTCGTCAACCTCATCACCGGCGCATCGCTGCCCGATGCGGGAGAAGTCGCGAGTCTCGGCCGGCCGACGAGCGCCATCGCGGACAGCGACGAGTGGCTCACCTTCGTCGAGCGCTTCGGCATCGTCAGCGATCGCATCGTGCTGCTCGAGGGGATGACGGTGGCGCAGAACCTGGCTATCTCGTTCGATCTGGCGCTCGAACCCGTGCCGGCGGAGGTCATGACGCGCGTCGTTCCGCTGGCCGCCGAAGTGGGCATCGACGCCGCCACGCTGGACACCCGCGTCGCCGACGCCGCGCCGTTGCTGCGCTCGCAGATTTTTCTGGCGCGCGCGCTGGCGCTCGACCCCGCCATTCTCGTACTGGAGCATCCGACGGCAAACCTGTCGCTCGAGGACGCGGGCGTATTCGCAGGGATCGTCAGCGCGGTGTCGAAGCACCGCTGCCTGACGACGATCGGATTGTTGATGGATGAACGGTTTGCGAGAGCGACCGGCGGCCAGCTGCTGGTATGGCAGCCGGCCACCGGAGAGATGAAGGGACGCTGGTCGCTGCGCCCGCCGTCGCGCTTCGCGCTATGGCGAGGCAGGCTCTACTTCTGAACGGTCACCGTGATCGTCTGACAGAGCCCCTCGAGCGTACGGTGGAGGTCGTCGCCGAGCTGCAGCGTCAGCTTGTGCGTGCCCGGCTCGAGCTGCACGTCGATTTCAGTCGCGCCCGTGCCGAAGTGCACCCACGACGGCGTGCCCTTCACGATTTCCGTGCCAGCCGGCAGGCAATCCATGTCGATGCCGAGATGGTGGTGACCCATTCCGGGGCGCACCTGCTCGGGCGTGGGAATTTCCTTCGGTACCGGCGCAAGCTCGTAACCCTCGAGCCCGAATCTCACCTTCACCGGGCTCTTCACGGTCGCGCCGTCCTGTGGCTCGACGAAGAACACGCGGCGCGCGGGCGCGGCCGGAGCGGGAGCCGGCGCGGCGGCCGGCGCTTCGGCGGCCGGCTGTGCCGGCGGCTCAGCGCCTCCGCACGCGGTTGCCGCCACCATGAATGCGAACACGAAAAGACGTGACTTCTGCATCGTTAAACTCTCCTTAAGAGGCAGGGCTGAAGCCCTGCGCCACCGGTGGCACAGGCCTTTAGGCCTGTCTACGTGTGCTTACTTGAGGATGGCGCCGCAGGCGATCGGCGTGCCGCCGCCCACGCCCTGACCCTTTGTGCCGGTCTGATACGTGTCGGGATTCTGGTGAATGACGATCGCCGCCCCGTCGGCGTCGATCGGCGACAGCGGCCCGCCGAGATTGATGCGGGTCGTGTAGCTCGTGGCCGTGACCGCCCCCGTCGCATTCGCGACGATGTTCGGCAGATCGCCTGAGTGATACGGATGGTTCATATCCGGATCCGGGTTGCCGGCCGGGCCCGGATCGAAATGTCCGCCGGCGCTGTCGAAGTTCCCTTCGCAGCGGCCCACCGTGTGGATGTGGACGCCGTGCATGCCGGCCGGAACACCCTGGAGGTTGTAGACAACCTGCACGAGCGAACCGTTGGCGACCTGATATTCGTTGAGCTCGATGGTGCCCGAGATGTTTCCGCCTTCGATTTTCGCGGACGCTTTCTGGATGACGTTCTGATTGATCGTGACGCCCCGCGCGGGCGCGCCTGCAGCAGCGCCGCCGCCACCTGCGCCGCCACGCCCTTGTCCGCCACCGCCGCCGCGCCCTCCGCCCGGAGGAGGCGCGGGCGCCTGCGCCGCGACGAACGCGGTCGCTGCGCTGAACGCGACGGCGATCGCGATCGACTGTGCTTGTCGCATAGATGCTCCTATCGCTCGATGACGCCGCAGGCGATTCGCGTACCGCCGCTCACGCCCGAGCCGGACGGCCCCGGCACCAGCGGATCGAGATTCTGATGAATGACGATGGCTGACCCATCGGCATCGAACAGCCCCGTCGGCCCTCCCATCGTGACGCGTGTGGAGAACACGTTGTACTGGCCGGCGCCGGTCGCCCCAACCGTGATGTTCGGCAGATCGCCCATGTGATAGGGGTGATTGACATCCGGATCGGGGTTGCCCGCGGGGCCCGGGTCGAAATGGCCGCCGGCACTCTTGAAGTCGGGACCCTCGCACCGGCCGGTGCCGTGAATGTGGACGCCGTGCATTCCGGGAGGCGCGTTCTGCACGGTGAGGATGATCTGCACCATGTGGCCGTTGCCGCTGTTCGCGATTTCATACAGCGTCGCCGTGCCGGTCATACCGTTGGCGCCGCGTATCGTGGCGCGCGCCGCCTGTATCGGCGACCCGCCGCGCCCCTGGCCCTGCGCAAGCGTCGGATCCGCCGGAAGGGGCGGGGGATTCGCGGGCGCCTGCCCTGGTGCCTGCGCCGCGATGATCGCCGTTGCCAGGCCGAACGCGACGGCCGATGCAACCGCGGTGAGATGTGCTCTACCCATGTAACCCTCCTCCAGATTCTATCGAGAGAGCGGGCATTGTACACCGCGGCCTGTCTCGCCGAAGCCGAAAGGCTGAGGCGGACGAAACGCCCGATTATTTGCAGTCTGCCGGGGCAGAAATTTGCTGGTATTGTAGAGCAAGACCGGCTACGAAGGAGTGCGCCATGCCTACAGGCACTATCAAACGGCTCGTGCGTGATCGCGGCTTCGGCTTCATCCGCGACGAGGGCGGGCAGGAGTGGTTTTTTCACCAGAGCAGCGTGCAGGGCGACTTCGATTCGCTCGCAGAAGGGCAGCGCGTCGTGTTCGATGAGGAGACGTCACCGAAGGGCCCGCGCGCGGGCAACGTTCGCTCGGAATCCTGATCGCGTCGAGTGATTGTTCTCCTCGACATCGATGGCACGCTGATTCGCACCGGCCGCGCGGGCAGCCGTGCGATGAGTCGCGCCTTCGAGGACGTGTTCGGCGTCGCCGGCGCCTTCGACGGCGTCGAGATGGCGGGCCGTACCGATAAGTGGATTCTCGACGACGCCGCCTCGCGGGCCGGCTTCGATCTGAGCGGCGACAATTTCCGGCGCTTCCAGGATCGGTACTGCGCGCGGCTCACGGACACCCTGCGCGAGCCCACTCCGGGAAAGGGTGTGCTGCCCGGCGTGCGCCGCCTCCTCGAGACCCTCGACGCGCGCGACGATGTCTTTGCCGCCCTGCTCACCGGAAACTGCGAAGAGGGCGCGCGCATCAAACTTCAGCATTTTGACATCTGGAAATTTTTCCGCTGCGGCGCGTACGGCGACGAGGTGACGGATCGCAACCATCTCTTCGAGATCGCGGTGCGGCGCGCGGAGGCCTGCGGCGCGCCGCGCGTGCAGCCGGGCGACGTCGTGGTGGTCGGCGATACGGTGCTCGATGTCGCATGCGCGAAGGCCGCGGGCGCGCGCTCGGTGGCGGTCGCGACCGGCCCATGCGATGTGGACACGCTCCGCAAGAGCGGCGCCGATGTCGTCGTGAGGGACTTGAGCGATACGGAGGGGTTCTTTCGACTGCTCGCGACGTAGGCCGGGTCTTGCTCTGTAGCGATGTAGGCCGGGTCTTGCTCTGTAGACCCGGCGACGTACAGACCTGAAGCACGACGACGTGTCGGAGAGTACGCCGACGAGGCCGATGGGTTCCGGCGCCGAGCGGCGCCGGCAGGTAAGCGCTAACCTTCTACGAGACGAACGTCTCCGGCGCGCGGACCCTTCTGAGACTCCTCAGGAGTGAACTCGACGCGCTGACCTTCGCGGAGCAACTCGAATACGGCGCCGCGAACAGAGCTGCGATGAAAGAAGTGTTCGATCCCGCCTTCATCACGAATGAACCCGAACCCTTTATCGATGAGAAGCCGTGCGATCGTGCCGGTCGGCATACCCGTGTCCTCCGAATATTCTCGGCCGTGTACTGGAGAGCCGTGTAACCTCTTGGAGATCCGGCCTTTGGGAGATTTTCTGGTCGAGAATGGGGCCAGTGTAGGTGCTTCAACCTACGAAGTCAAGACGCGACAACTTGCCACAACTTGCCAGGTTTCCTCTTCTTCTTCGTCGTCCTCGTCTTCGTCCTCGTCTTCGTCGTCGGCCTCGGCGTCTTCGTCAAACTGTTCATCTTCAAGGACTTCGTCTTCGTCGTCTTCGATCGGGCTGGTATGCATGGCGGCCTGCCTGGAATTTATTCGGCTGCGGGTTTCGCGGCTGCAGCGGGTGCAGATGGTGCCGCGGCCGCGGCGGGAGCGGCGCCGGGTTGCGTGGGATACGTCGTCCAATAATGGCGGCCGCATTTCTGGCAGACCCAGAACTGATTCGGCTGCCACGGGGTTCCCGGCGGCGGGTCCCGGAGATCCATTTGATCGCCGCAACGCTGGCAGCGAACTTTCACGCCCACATCGCTCATGGGACGATTCTATAGTAGATGCCAAGCGACGAGCGGCGTGGGGCGTTGGGGTCCCCACACGCGAGTCGCTGGAGCGGGGCGGAGGGGCCCCGCGACTAAACATGATTGTTGGAATTGTCCTCGCCGGCGGCAGGTCCTCGCGGATGGGACGGCCGAAGGCGCTGCTGCCGATCGGATCGGCCGGCGACACGTTTTTCGATCGCGTGACGGGCACGCTCCTCGACGCGGGCATCGAAGACGTGATCGTTGTCGTCGGCGCGGATGCCGGCGCCATTCGCGCCGGTGCGCGGCCGCGATCGGGCGTCCGCATTGTCGACAATCCCGACTACGAGCAGGGGCAGCTCACGTCGCTGCTCGCTGGACTACGCGCGATTGATGTGTCGCGCGCGACCGCCGCGCTCGTCACGCTCATCGATGTGCCGCTGGTGAGCGCGGCGACCGTGCGCACGCTGATGGCGGCGCAGCGCGAGCGTGATGCCCCCGTCGTGCGGCCCGTGTCGAACGGGCGTCATGGGCATCCGGTCATCTTCGGCCGCGCGTTGTTCCAGGAGCTTCAGGCCGCCGATCCCGCGCAGGGCGCGAAGCCCGTCGTTCGCGCGCACGCGGCAGACATGATTGAAGTGCCCGTTCACGATGAAGGCGCCTTCACCGACATCGACACGCGGGAAGACTACGAAAAGTACATCGCCAAGCTGGATTAGCTGCGCGACGAGAATGAACGCTGCTCCACGCACACGATTATTCGACGAAGCGATAGCTCGCGTGAGTGTCGTAATCGATGCCGTGCTTTTTCTTTAATTCTTCGCGCTCGATCTTTATCGGAGGACCGGCTTCGGGCAGACGATGGCCGAACACGAGCTCGTAGCCATCCAGATCGAGAATCCTGTAATCGCGTAATTCCCAAGGCGTATCGGCAGGCGCCTCTACGATGGTGACGCCGCCGGCGCGATGGAATTCGTAGAGCTCGTCGGCATTGCCGACGACGAAATACACCGCGGATGCCGCCCATGTCTGTGCGTACCATTGCGACCATCGTCACGCGCAGTTTGTCGCGCCGAAATTCTGACGCAAGCCCGTTCATCGGATCGTAGGTGACACCGTCCTCGCCACGCACGCCCCAGAAGCCCCCCTCGAGCGTGAAGTGACGGACCGCTCCGTTGACCTGAATGGCGCCCGGTGGCACATCGGGTGCTGTCGGCGAGGTGCACGCCGCCGAGACAATCGAAACAGCAATCAGGAGTGCTCGCAGCGCCCGCGTCTGCGTCCACAGCGCGTCCATCGGCGCCCGAATGAGAATCTCGACGTGGATGCCGTGCATCACAACGCCGCCCCGACGCCGGGCTGAAACAGCGCCTCACGGATCAATGCGTCGACGGCGATCAGGAACCGTCGCACGGGTGGCACACGCAACGCCACTGCTGCGGACGGCAGCAACTGCTGCGTGAGCGATACGAGCGAGGCCGTGGCGCGCTGATGCGCGCTTTTGTCCAACAGCCACCAGAGAAGAACGGACAGGTGAACCATGTAAAGAAGGCGCCCAAGCGACTCGGCCAGAGGTTGGGGCGGCGCATCTGTCGCGCCTGTGGCGGCCGCTTCGAACACCCGCTGCACGCGGAGACGGGAAAACGCCGTGCTCGGGGCGAAAATCCCTTCTTCGGGATCGCCGACCAGCACTGGCGTGAGCGCGAGCAGCGCGGTTCGATGTGGCTCGAGCACAGAAATGCTCGTACGGAGAGCGAAGATGAAGCGATCGCGCCATTTTCCAGGAGGCATCGCCTCAGCCTGCCGCGCGTACTCCGTGGACAGCTCGTCGTACAGCGCGATGACCACAGCCTGCTTGCTCGGAAAGTAGCGATAGAGGAGCCCGACGCTGACGCGCGCTTCCTTCGCGATATCGCGAAGGGTCGTCTCTTCGTAGCCACGGGCGGCGATCAGCCGCATGGCCGTGGCATACAGCCGATTCCGTGCGGCGGCGCCCTGCGGCGTTTGCCCCGCCGGACGCCCCCGTTTCCGCGGTTTGACATTTTTAGTGAACATGTTCACTATTATTAAAGCATGGCGATGTCATCCACGCAAGCATCCGGCGCCGAAGGCGCTCACCTCGTCCTGTACGACGGCGTGTGCGGGCTGTGCAACCGCCTGCTGCAGTTCCTTCTTAGGCGCGATCGCCGTGCGGTCTTCTGCTTCGCGTCGTTGCAGAGCGACATCGGGCGGACGATCGTGTCGCGTTACGGGGGGAATCCGGACGAGCCGACCACGTTCTATGTCGTCGCCGACTTTCGAACCGCCGGCGCCCGCGCCATCAGGAAGAGCGATGCGGCAATCTTTGTGGCCGGTCAGCTCGGGTGGCCGTGGAAAGGATTGCGCGCGGCGGCCGCGCTTCCGGGGCCGCTCCGCGACGGCGCGTACGACTTCATTGCTCGGACGCGGTATCGCGTGTTTGGTCGGTATGAGCAGTGCCTCTTACCCAGCGATGAATTTCGGCACCGGTTCGTTGCGTAGCGCAACTTGCCAGAACGGCGCGAGTTGTCTTGTCTAGTCGAGACGTCCTTCGAGGACGATACGGACTTGCGCGATCGACGGCACCACGTACTGGAGGATCGGATGATCGAAGTCGAAAGGCTTCGCCTCGCCCTCCCACGTAGATTTCTTGACGGCTTTGTCAATCAGCTTGCCGGACTTGTCCAGGAACTCCATGGTGAACGTCACTTCCCATTCGTCCGCGGATGGATTCTCGACGAGGAAGTGACCCCGAATTGTCGTGCTCGTCTCCGAGACGCTCCCGCCGGGGATAATCCCAGCCAAGCCGCCCCGGTTCGAGCCACGACCCCGATCGGTGAACTCGACGCTTTGAATATTGACGGGACCAACCTTCGCCGACACGGGAAGGGTCTTGCCGGTGGTGTAGGTGATGAGGCGCTCTGCGCGAAGCGAGGAGTCCTGTGCCCGCACGCCGAGCGACGGGGTAAGCGACACACCGCTGATGATGGCGATCAGACACGCCCACCGGACAAGTCGAGAGAGAACCGAATCCCCGAGCGTCATGCGGTCAGCATAACATTGTCACCGCGGGCGGTGGAGAGCGAAGGGTTATAATCCCGGCGCACGATGGTTACTCGAGCCGACGGTCTCTCCATCGGCCCATCCGTCCGCTCGCTCTCCAGGCGCACGTGGCTGCAGAGCTGCGCCGTGCTCGCCGGTGGCACGGCCCTGGCTGGACAGTCGATCCCCGCCCCGCAGCCGACGCCCGCCTCGCGCCAGTTCGACGTCAAGGCCTACGGTGCGACAGGCGTCCGCACGCAGAGCGCCACCGTCGCATGCCAGTCGGCCATCGACGCGTGCACTGCCGCCGGCGGGGGCACCGTCAACGTCCCGCCCGGCGAGTACAGCGTCGGCATGCTCCAGTTGAAGGACAACGTCACGCTGCACGTCGAGGCTGGCGCTACGCTGTTCCTGATTCAGGACAACACCCAATTCCCGCGCGGACGACGCGCGATGCTCTTCGCGGAGAACGCCGTCAACGTGGCGATCACGGGGCGCGGCACGCTCGATGGCCTTGCGCAGTACGAGTTCGCGCCGATGCGGGGCGTCGATCCCGAGATTACCCGCGAGATTGAAATCGCACGCGCCGCCGGCGTCGACATGCGAAGGTACTACCGGGTCGGCGTGCAGACCTACATGTGCATCCTCAACAACTGCCGCCACGTTTACTTGCGCGACATTTCGATCGTCCATTCGCCGCTGTGGAACGTCCGGCTGAATGACTGCGACCGGGTCACCGTGCACGGCGTCTATATCTACTCCGACCTCGAGAAGGGCGTGAACGCCGACGGCATCGACATCGTCTCGTCCCGGAACGTCACCATCTCCGACTCGATCATCGAGACCGCCGACGATGCGATCGTGCTGAAGGCGATTGCGCGGGACGGACAACCGGCTCGGCCGGTGGAGAACGTCACCGTCACCAACTGCGTCCTGACCTCGTCGTCCACTGCGCTGATGATCGGGACGGAAACCGAGGCAGACATCCGTCACGTGCTGTTCAACAACTGCGTCATCAGGAACTCGAACAAGGGATTCGGGATCAACGTCCAGGACGGCGCCGTTGTCAGCGATGTCATCGTCAGCAACCTGACAGTCGAAACCGCGAGGCGCCACTGGAATTGGTGGGGCAGCGCCGAGCTGTGCAAGCTGGTGTTGAAAAAACGGACCCCGGCATCGAAGCTCGGTGCGATCCGGGACATCACCCTGGCCAACGTGATTGCCCGCGTGCGCGGGACCAGTACCATCGTCGGACACCCGGAGCGCCCGATCGAGAACGTACGGCTGTCGAATATCAACCTCACCATGCTCGCGGAGAATGCTCCCGATAAGCGGGCAGATGATGCGCTGTTCATCGAGTCCGCCAGGGGCGTGCAGGTCCGCGATCTCTCGGTGCGATGGACTGAGGAGGAGACCGAGCCGAAGTGGCGGAGCGCGTTGGTACTGCGGAAGGTCTCCGATTTCGACGTCGACGGCTTCAAGGGACGGCAGGGTCTCGCGAGCTCCAATGCCGCGCCGATCCTCGTCGAGGATGTGGATCGCGGCGTGATTCGAAACAGTGAGGCGACCGAGGGAAGCCGACGCCTGGTTCACGTCGGCGGTGCCGCGGCCGCCGATGTTACGGTCAGCGGCAGCCGTGTGCCGTCCGGCTCCGTCGTCGCGACCTTCGAGCGTTCCGACCTGGGACGCGGTGTGCGCGTGCGCGACTAGCCGGGGTGCGTTGACGGCTATTCCGCGCGCAGCGCGGCCCACGGGTCGATCCTTGCCGCGCGGCGCTCGGGCAGCCATGCCGCCATCAGGTTGTCGGCTGCACCCAATTTGGTTACAATCGAACCCAAAATGGGGGCAACAGATACTTTGTCGGCGGCTCTGTTCGGCAAAACGCGCCGGAATGTCTTAGGACTCCTATTCGTTGAACCCGACAAGACGTTTTATTTGCGGGAAATTGTCCGACGAACTGGCGCCGGACAAGGTGCCGTGCAACGTGAGCTTCGCCGCTTGAGCGATGCCGGCATCATCAAACGAGAGGGGATCGGCAGGGCAATCACCTATAAGGCCGACGCTGAGTCTGCCGTCTTCGATGAACTTCGCAGCCTTCTGGCAAAGACCGTCGGCGCCACCGAGCACCTGCGTGACGCGCTCTCACCGTTGAAGGATCGCATCGATGTCGGGTTTGTCTACGGATCGTATGCGAAGGAAATGCGATTGCGGCCCGGAAGCGACATCGATCTGATGGTCATCGGCGACGCCTCGTTTGGTGACGTCGTCGAGCATACGGCTTCGGCCCAGAAGACGTTGGGACGGGAGATCAACCCCACCGTATACGCACCAGCCGAGTTCGCCCAGCGTCTTCGGGAAGGCCATCACTTCCTAGAGGACGTATTGAAGCATCCCAAACTGTTTCTGATCGGGGGGCCACGTGAGCTTGAGCGACTGGCAGAAGTTCGGATGGTTGACAGCCCATCAAGCGACACCCAACGAAATTCGCGCTCTCTTCGCCGTAGCCGACCGCGACCTAAATGACAGCGACGTCGTCGGTCTTAGCGCCGATACGCAGCTTGGTCTCGCTTACAACGCCGCCCTGCAGGTGGCGACGGTTGCACTCGCCGCCGAGGGGTTTCGTGCGGCGCGGGATTCAAAGCACCTTCGAACGATCGAATCGCTCGCTCTCACGATTCAGCTCGACGGGGTGGCCGTGCGGAAGTTCGATGCATTCCGGCGAAAACGCAATGTCTCCGACTACGAGCGGGCAGGCACGGCATCGCAAGGCGAAGCTACCGAGATGAAGACGTTTGCCCGCGATCTCCGGACAATGGTGAAGGCATGGCTAGAGAGCAACCATGCCGAGCTCGTATGACGCGGTTTCCTCTGACGGGGCAGCCAAATTGAAGGTGGGAACGAAAGGATGGTGGACCAGACCGGGATCGAACCGGTGACCTCATGAATGCCATTCATGCGCGCTCCCAACTGCGCTACTGGCCCACTTTTGGGAGGAAAACTAACTCTTAATGGTAGCGCACGCCCTCTAGAGGGTCAAACAACCTGACGTCAGCATACAGGCGTCGCTGTCGACTCTAAGATTCCCACATCGCCGCTGGCGGCGTTCAATATCGCTTAGGAGCGGTGCGGCTTCACTGACGCTCCAAAGGCACAGAGAGCGAGCCAAAGCGGTCTGTGTAGCGATCTCGGAGGACGACGCGGACCGATGTCGTTCGGGAATCAATTTTCCAGGTCGTCTCAAGCGGAACCACCGGCGCGGCGTTGCGATCGGCGTCGTTTTTCAACCTGACGGCAGCCGACTGGCGCTGGACATTGATAGGCACGCGTGAAGCGCTCTCCACAAGGCCGATCTCGAGATCGGCGGCGAGTGCGCCTGCCAATTCTTGAAAATACAACATCGTTGAAGGAACGCGAAGCGTGACGATGAGCTGAGTTCCTTGACGTTGGACGCTTACGT
>CAYHHH010000076.1:0-15267 GCA_964356125.1 uncultured Bifidobacteriaceae bacterium
CTCCCTCGCCATAGGTTTCTCGTCTCGTTCACCAAGATCGATTTCTTCCCCGCGTCTTGGCGTCTTGGCGGTGAGACATGGATTCATGTGTCGCTCGGCAGCGTCACCGTTGCTCTCGCACCTTTCGCGCCCGCGCGCGGCTCCAGCGTCAGCGTGCCTCCGTGCGCTTCGGCGATCTGGCGGCCGAGCACGAGACCGATGCCGGATCCCTGCGGCTTGGTCGTGAAAAACGGCACGAACAGATTCGAGACGTTCGCAAGCCCCGGCCCTTCATCCTCTATGTACAACGACACGCGATGGCTGTTCTCCTGCCAGCCGACGCGCACGGCGCCGCCGGTCTCGAGCGCCGCGTCGACCGCGTTCCGCATCAGGTTGATGAGCAGCTGCTCGAGCTGGTCCGGATCGGCGTGCACGGCGACCGGCGCGCCAGGCTCAATCTGAATGACTTTCCGCATCTCGAGACGCACCACCCGCTCCACGAGCGCCGGCAGATCGACCTCGCGCATGTTCGGCCTCGGCAATCGCGCGAGCGCCGTGTACGCAGACGTGAAGCGGCTGAGCGCCTCCGTCCGCCCCGAGATGATGCTGAGCCCCCGCCGCATGTCGGCGCGCCAGTCCTCGGGCATCGGATCCTGCGCGGCGATGCTCTCGAGGCTGCCGGCGATCGACTTAATCGGTGCGAGCGAGTTGTTCAGCTCGTGCCCGAGCACGCGTATCAGGCGATGCCATGCTTCGCGCTCCTGCTGGCGCAACGGCACGTTGACGTCGCTCAACACAACGAGTGTGTGCGGCAGCCCCCCCTGCCGGAACGATCCGCGCCGTACCTGCCACTGACCGCTGCCGCCGGGAAACGCGATGTTCAGCACGCGCGGCGCGTTCCCGTCAAGGCACGCGGCGAGACTGATGTCATCGGCGGTCCGCCACAGCAGCTGCTCCACCGGACGGCCGAGCAGCCGCTCGCCGGCACGATTCACGAGCCGCAGCTTGCGTTGATCGTCGAACGCGAACACCGCGACGTCGATCTCGCCCATCACCGTCCGCAGCAGCGCCGTCGCCTCGAGCGAGCCCAGACGCTCGTCGCGCAAGGTGTCTGCAAGCGCGTTGATCTCGAACAGCGTCTCGCCGAGCGGATCGTCCCGGCGCGCGCCGCGCGCGCGAAACGAAAAATCGCTCTCGCGCAGCGCCTCCAGCAGATTCGCCATCGTCTGCAACGGAAAGACGATGCGGTGACGAAGCGATGAGGCAGCGATGCCCCACAGCACGAACATCGCAATGCTCGCGGTGACAATCGTTTGCGTGGAGTAATCGCCGGCCCAGAGAAGGAGCAGCGCAGCGACGATGCCGGGGAACCCGGCAGCCACCGTCAGCAGGAGAATCCGACGGTCGTATCGCAGATTCATGGTTCCCAGTTCCGGGTTCCAGTTCCACGTTCTGGTTCCGGGTTCACGGTTCGATGCCGTAGCGATCGAGACGACGATACAACGCGCTTCGGCTGAGGCCCAGCGCTTTCGCCGCGTCGGTCACGTTGCCGTACCTGCTGATGGCCTTCCGAATCAGGAACGCCTCCACGTCTTCGAGCCCCATGTTCTCGAGGCTCTGTGCGCCGTCCTGGGTGCGGCGCAAGCCGAGATCGCCAGGCGCCACGGTCGGGCCTGCGGCCATCAACACGGCCCGCTCGATCGCATGTTCGAGCTCGCGGACGTTTCCCGGCCATGGATGCCGCAGCAGCGCGTCCATCGCGGCGCTGTCGAAACCGGTCAGGTTTTTCCGGTACCGCCTCGCGTGCTGCTCGAGAAAATGGGTGGCGAGCGACGGAATGTCGTCGCGGCGATCGCGCAAGGGCGGCAGCACGATCTCGATCGTATTGAGGCGGAACAGCAGGTCCTGCCGGAAGCGCCCCGCCGCCACCTCGGCGTCGATGTCGGCGTTGGTGGCCGACAGAATGCGCACGTCGACGCGGCGGGTGCGCGACGAGCCGAGCCGCTCGAACTCCCCCGCAGCGACCACGCGCAGCAGCTTCGCCTGCTGCGATGGCGGCACGTTCGCAATTTCGTCGAGGAACAACGTTCCCCCATCGGCGAGCTCGAAACGGCCGACACGATCGGCGCGCGCATCGGTAAACGCACCGCGCACGTGACCGAAGAGCTCGCTCTCGAACACGGTCTCGGAAACGCCGCCCGCGTTCACCGTCACCATGGGCCGCGCCGCGCGCGGCGACAACGCGTGGATTGCCTGGGCGACGAGCCCTTTGCCCGTGCCGTTCTCGCCCGTAATCAGGACGTTCGCGTCCGACGGCGCCGTTCGCTCGATGAGCTCGATCACAGGCTTCATCGCCGGCGATCGCGCAATCAAAGGTGGCGCACCGTCGAAGCTCAGGCGCGCGGCCCCCTCGAGCTGCCGCCCGCGCCGCAGCGCGCGGCTCAGCTCGACCTGCGTCCGGACGATCGCGAGGAGGCGCGCGTTGTCCCACGGCTTCTGCACGAAGTCGCGCGCGCCGCGGCGCATCGCCTCGACCGCGACATCGACGCTCGCCCATGCCGTGAGCACGATGACGGGCATCATCGGATCGTCGGATTGCAGCCGCGCGAGAAGGTCGAGACCTTCCTGACCGGAGGTCGTATCGCGCGCGTAGTTCAGATCGATGAGCGCCGCGTCGAAGTCCGTCTCGGCGACGGCTGCGAGGACGGCCGCGGGCGACATCACGGACTGCACCTGGAACCCTTCGCTCTTCAGGAGCAGTTGAAGGGCTTCGAGGATATCGCGCTGATCGTCGGCAAGAAGGATGCGAGGGGCTCTCATTGCACGATCCACCCGTCGCGCAGCTTGATGACGCGGTTGCCGTACTGCGCGTTCGTCTCGGAGTGGGTGACTTGAATGATGGTCGTCCCGTCGTGGTTGAGCTTCTTGAACAGCTCCATGATCTCGCGCGCCTGGTCGGAGTGTAGGTTTCCCGTTGGCTCGTCCGCGAGGATCAGGCCTGGGCTTGCCACTACCGCGCGCGCGACGCCGACGAGCTGCTGCTGGCCGCCGGACAGCTGGCTGGGATAGAGATCTTTCTTGCCGACGATCTGAAACCGATCGAGCGCATCGGACACGACGCTCTGCCGCTGTGGCCGCGGTACGTCGCGGTAGCTGAGCGGCACCTCCAGGTTCTCGTACACCGTGAGGTTGTCGAGCAGGTGGTAACTCTGGAAGACGAACCCGACGTGCTTCTTCTGCAACGCGAGTCGATCTTTCTGCCGCAGCGTGTGCACCGGCTGCCCGTGCAGCTCGTACTCGCCGCGCCAGTCGGTGTCGTGCATACCGAGGATGTGCAGCAGCGTCGACTTCCCCGCTCCCGATGGCCCCATGATCGACACGAACTCACCCGGCTTGATGTCGAGGTTGATGCGCCGCAACAGGAACGTTTCGCCGGCTCCGGTCTTGACGGACTTTTCGAGGTTGCGGACTGCGATCATTCGCCTGTCTCTGCGTTAACGGACCGGTGCGCGAGGTGCCACGATCGGATTGGTCAGCGTGCCGATCCCTTCGTACGTGCAGACCGACGTGTCGCCGGCCTTCAGGAAGATCGGTGGGGTTCTGGCCGACCCAACGCCGGCAGGACTGCCCGTGGCGAGCACGTCGCCAGGCCGCAGCGTGAGGATGTGCGAGCCATACGACACGAGCTCGTACACCGTATGGATCATCAGCGACGTATTCGCGTCCTGCATCACCTGCCCGTTGAGCGTGAATGTCACCTGCAGGTTCTGCGGGTTCGGCACGAACTCCTTCGGTACGATGAACGGACCCATCGGCGCGAACGTGTCGTGGTTCTTCTGTATGACCCAGTCAGAGCCGTGGCGGGTATCCCCGCGTCCCCCGCGGTCGGACACGTCGTTTTCGAGGGTGTACCCGAAGATGTAATCGACGGCGCGTTCCGCCGGCACGTGGTCGGCCGTGCGGCTGAGGACGACACCGAGCTCGCATTCCCAGTCGATGCTGGTGCGGCCGACAGGCATGCGAATGGCCTCGCCGCTGGCAATGACGATGGTCGGCGATTTAAAGAACATGTACGGGTTCCATCGCTTGTCGTCCGGTTTGCGCTCCCAGATGCCGGGCGCGCTCGTCGTGCCGGGCAACGCATCGCCTTGCGCCGCTCCGCCCGCCTGCGTCGTCGCCCCTCCGGCCATCTCAGCCGCGTGCGCACGGTAGTTGACCGCGACGTTCAGCATCGTCGTCGGGTACATAATCGGCGGCTGCGTCTTCAGCGACGTGAGATCGTGAACGAACGACGGACGGCCGGCTCCATCGAGCGGCTTGGTGTTCGTGAGAATGTCGCCGATGCGCGCGCGCACGCCGTTGTCGTAGCGCGCGATCAGATCTTTCATGTCGGCGGGCGCCGCAACTTTCGCTGCCGGCGTCTTCAATGCCGCGCTGGCCCGCGCGAGATCGATGACGATGGCGTCCTTCAGGACGATTCCGACAAACGACCTGCCGTTCTGATCGAACGTGCCAAGCTTGAACGGCGGCGTGCCTTGCGCGAACACAGTGGGTAATACGGCAACGGCGACAACGGCGACGATGGTCTTGAGCAATCGGTTCATAAGATCTCCTTAGTCGTTACGTAAGCTCGCCAGCGGGTTCTGCGCGAGCATACGACGAATGGGCACGTAGCTGGCAAGTAGCGCGACGGCCATCAGCGCCGCTCCCGAAAGGGCCATCGTCGATGGATCGCCGGGCGTCACTTCGTACAGCAGCGTCTCGATGTATCGCCCGAGCGCCGCGGCAACGGCAAGTCCGACGATCGCCGATGCGAGCACGACTCTGCCCGCCTCGCCAAGCACCAGCCCTACGATATTGCGCCGGGTTGCGCCCAGCGCCATCCGCACGCCGATTTCCCTGGTCCGATTCCTGACGACATGGCTCATCACGCCGAAGGTGCCGACGGCGGCGAGCATCAGCGCGAGCCCGGCAAACATTGTCGCGATCAGCATTGTGAACCGCTGCGTGGCGATCGACGCGCGCATGTCGGCTTCGACAGGGCGCAACCGGGATACCGGCTGGTTCGGATCGGATGCTGACACCGCGCGTTGAACGGCGTCGCCGACGGTCGCGACAGGAAGGGACGTTTTCACCAGATACGCCGCGAACGTGAACGGGTCGAGGCCCTGGCGGAAGGGCGCGTACGTCGTGGCTCTCGGCGGCTGCCCGAGCTGCTCGTGCGTGTCGGCGGCGAGCCCGACGACTGTGCGCCAGTAGTGATCGTCGCTGCGAGCGCCATACGCGATCCGCTTCCCGATCGGATCCTGCCCAGGGAAGTACCGCCGCGCGAACGCCTCGTTGATGACGACGACATCCGGCGATCGCAAACTGTCGTCGCGGGTGAGCGCTCGGCCGCGCAGCAGGCGGATGCCCGTCGTGTCGAAGTACCGCTCGCTGACCGTCATGAACGCCGTCACGTTGAACTCACCTGGCGGCGGCGCGGGCCGCCCCTCAATCCAGACGCCGCGAGTAATGGCCGGACGCATCGGCGCCTGCATCGCCATGGCGACGCTGCGCACGCCAGGCGCCGCCGCCAACCGCTCGAGCACGTCCTCGTGGAATCTGATTCGTGCCGCCGCATCACGGTACTTCGAGCCTGGGAGACTGACATCGACCGCGACGAGGTCCTCTGGATTGAATCCTGGATTGAGTGACGTGAGCCGCACGAAACTGGCGAGCAGCAATCCGGCGGCGACGAGCAGCACTTGCGCGATGGCCAGCTCGCTCGACACGAGCAGCATCTGGGAGCGACGGCTTCCACTGCCGCTTGTACTCCGCACGCTGCCCTGAAGAGCGGCGGTCAGCGGCGCGCGCGATGCACGCCACGCCGGCCACAGGCCGAACGCAAACGCGACGCCGGCCGTCACGGCGACAGCGAACGCGGCGATTCTCGCGTTGACGCCAACCTCCTCGAGCCGCGGCAACCCTTCCGGAGCGACCTGCACGAGCGCGCGCACACCCCACGCCGCCAGCGCGAGACCGAGCACGCCACCGCATGCCGCCAGCACCGCGCTCTCCCCGAGAATTTGCCGGGCGACGCGCGACGGCGAGGCGCCCAGCGCGCTGCGCATCGCGAGCTCGACCTCGCGCGCCTTGGTGCGTACGAGCATCAGGTTGGCGACGTTGACCGACGCGATCAGCAGCATCAACGCCACCGCCGCGAGCAGCAGCACGAGCATGCGCTGCGTGTGTCCGACGAGCGCCGAGTGCAGCGGATCGAGCGCCGTCCCCCATCCTGTGTTTGTCGCCGGATACTCGCGGGCGAGCCGCGCCGAGATGACGTCGAGCTCTGCTTGCGCTTCGGACACCGACACGTTGGGCCGCAGTCTGCCAACCACCGTGAGCATGTGCACGTCTCGGTTCTGCGGGAGATTCGAGATCGACGTGAATCTCGGCAGCCCGCGATCGCCGAGCAGCCAGACGTCGACCGTGTCTTCGAATCGGAATCCCGCCGGCGCGATGCCGACGACCTCGACCGCTTGATCCGACACCGTGATGGCGCGCCCGATGAGATCGGCCGCGCGGCCGTATCGGCGATTCCACAACTGTTTGCTCACCACCGCCTGCGCGGGCTGTCCCGGCGCATCGTCTGCGGGCAGGAATGTGCGCCCTGCGATCGCGTTCACGCCGAGCACGCTGAAGAAGTTGCCGGACACCTGCGCCGCCACCACCTGCTCCGGCATTCCGTCGCCGGTCAGCCTGACTGGATTCATCGAGATCGCGGCAAGCCCTTCGAAGCTCGTGCTGCTGCGATAGTCGAGGTAATCGGCCGGCGCCAAATCACCGCCGCGGCGCGTCGGAGAACCCCCGCGCATCGACGAAGTCGCCGAGACCATAACCAGCCGCTCGGGCTCCGCGAACGGAAGCGGCCGCAGCAGCACGGCATCGACCGCGCTGAACATCGTCGTCGTTCCCCCGATGCCGAGCGCCAGCGACAGGATCGCGGCCGCAGACGTGATCGGCGATTTCAGCAACAATCGCGCGCCGAAACGGAGATCGGACAGAAATTGGGTCATGGTTTGGAGGATCGTGTCCATCAACGCGTACATCACTCAAGAAAGCTGCCAGCAGATCCGCTGGAAATATTGAAGATTTTGGCGCGAAATACGCCGCGCCGTCCGCGCTTGGGATCATCGTCCCGAAAATGGACGATAGAAAAATCAGGGCTTGGGGCTTAGAGATTCGGGATTAATCTCGCGACCATCGCGAACAGGCCGGCCGCAATTGTGATAAGGGTGGTCGTCTGAATGCCAATGACCCAGAGGAACAGCTTGACAACCCGATCGTCCAGCTTGTCGATGCGCACCTCCAGCCGGTCGACGCGATGATCGAGCGTATCCATCCTCAGATCGAGCGCGACCACCCGCTGGTCGAGTGCCACTACCATCTGATGCACACTCGACAGCATGCCTTCCATACGAACCAGCGTGGCCCCGACCTCTTGCATCTTCACCTCGAGCAGGGACAGACGATCTTCGACCACCGCCATCTCAAACCTCCTCACAATACCGTCGTCCTGACGGTTTCGTAAAGAGCGAATAGGCACAGGTGGTGCCACCCCAGAATGGCTGAGAATTTTCAGTTATGAGGGGCGGCCATGAAGAAATTGCACCCGCGTGGGGCCGCAGGTAGCGCAGATTCTGCCCTAGTCTTACGATTCCTTCGTAAACCCGATCTCCTGATTCAGCTTCTGCGCCGTGCTCTCGTCGACGATCTGGCCGTCGAACAGGTGAATCGTGCGATCGGCGTGGCGCGCGTAGCGTGGATCGTGCGTCACCATGCAGAGGGTCGCGCCGGCGCGGTGCAGCTCGCGCAGCAACTCCATCACCGCTTCGCCGTTTTTCGAATCGAGATTGCCCGTCGGCTCGTCCGCGAGCAGGATCGACGGCTCGCCCGCGACCGCGCGTGCCACGGCTACGCGCTGCTGCTGACCGCCCGAGAGCTGACTCGGGTAATGCTTCGCGCGATGCGCCATCCCGACGCGCTCGAGCGCGTCCTGCACACGCTTGCGGCGCTCGGCCGACGGCATGCCGCGATACGTGAGCGGCAGCTCGACGTTGTCGAAGACGGTGAGGTCGCCAATGAGGTTGAAGTTCTGGAAGATGAACCCGATCTCGCGATTGCGCGTGCGCGCCCGCTCGCGCATCGTGAGATTGGCGACCGGCTTGCCGTTCAGCCAGTACTCGCCGCCCGTCGGCGTGTCGAGCAGACCGAAAATCGAGAGCAGCGTCGACTTGCCGCATCCCGACGGCCCCGCGATCGACACGTACTCGCCGCGCTGAATCTCGAGATGAATGCCGCCGAGGGCGTGTGTCTCAACCTCGTCGGTGTAGAACACCTTCTTGACGCCGTCGAGCTTAATCAGGTTTTGATCCATGAGTTCCTCATAGCTCGGCTAAAGCCGAGCCCTACCGGAGCCAACGCGACCCCAATCTTTACGCGACCCACGCGACCCACGCGACCCACGAACCCTACGATCCCCACGAACCCTTACGGAGTACCGCAGGGCGGGGTTCCCGACAAATTCAGCCTGCCGTAATCGGCCCACTGGGACATGTCGGTCAGCACCACGCAATCGCCGACGTTGAGGCCGCGCACCACTTCAATGGTGTTCACCGAGCTGCGGCCGAGCTCCACGGGCGTGAGTGCCGCGGTCGCGCGGTCGGGCGAGAGCTTGAACAGGCTCATCTTCGTCTTCTCTTGCCCGAATGCCGGCCGGCCGACGAACAGGACGTTGTCCAGCCGCTCGAGCTCGATTGTTCCGTCGACGCTCATATCGGGGCGCGCGCCGCGCGGCAGCGCCTCATCGAGGGCGACGTCGACGGTGACCGTGCCGTTGCGCGCGGCGGGATCGATCCGGACGACGCGCCCTCGTGTAATACCGTTGCGCGTGTCGACTTCGGCCTTCTGGCCGATCGCGACGTCCTTGATCTGTGTCTCCGCCACCTGCAGCTGCGCCTTCAATCGCGTCGGATCGACCACGCGCGCCAGGTTCGTGCCCGGACCGATGCGCTGCCCCACCTGCACGGGCACTTCCTGTAGCACGCCCGCAACGCCCGCGCGAATCTTCAGGCCCGTGGCCTCCGATCGCCTGAGCGCCGCCATCGTCTCGCGCCGCCGCACTTCGGATTGCTGCACGGAAAGCTTCACCGCGAGCGTGCGCTCGCTGTTGGCGAGCCGCTGCTCTTCCATCTTCTGCCGCGCCACAGCCGTCTCGGCAAGCAGGCGCGAGCGGCGAAGCTGAATCGCGGAAATGAAACCGTTCTTCGCCATCTGCTCGTCCGCGTCGGCATTCATCGCGGCCTGTGCCGCATCGGCCGCCACGCCGGCTGCCGCGGCTCGCTGCGCGAGCAGGTCCCGCTCGAGATCGGCCTTCAGCACTTCGTAGTTGTCCTTCGCGGTGCGCAAATCCAGATCGGCCATCATGGCGGCCTGTTGTGTTTGAGGATTGCTGAGCTCGACAAGAACGGTGTCAGCCTCCACGGCGCTGCCAGGCAGCACGACGACGCGTTCGACGGTGCCGTCGGTCAGCGCGGTGACCCAGCGAATCTCATCGGGCACGAGCACGCCGGTGCCACGCACGTTGCGCAGCATCGTCCCGCGCTTCACGGGTTCAATCCACAATCCTCCGGCTTCGACAGTCGGGGCGGCTGGCTTGAGGCGCGCAAGCGCAACGGTCGTAATAAGGATCAACAGCGCGGCCGCGACACCCGCAATGATGCGGTTGCGCTTCTTGCGCTGGGCGACTTCAGGGGGACGTGCAACATCCATGTTTGAATCGCGGGGTCCCTCCCCCGCTCTGCGCCGCTCGCTTGCGGGGCCCCATCGCCCCGCGCCGCTCGCGTCGCATGTCCACTAACTCAAGGAGCCTGCCAGCCTGGCACCCCTAAACCAAGGGGTTTTTAGCGCCTATATTAAGGATGGCGTCCGCAGATGGGATCTGCGTCCCAACTGCGAACAAGCCTGCCACGCCGTAGCGCTGCGCGCGAAGGCGGGTCCTTACCAGCCGTACAGGCGCGCCGGATTCTCCGTCAGGATTAGACGACGCGTGGCCGCGTCTGGTACCCACACCGGTAAAAGATTCAGCACTTGTCCGTCGTCGGTGCGCACATGCAGGGCGAGGTCGGTGGGCTTGCGACCCGGAATGGGAGCGGATCCCGGATGCGGCCAGTTCGTACCCCACAGAATGCGCTGCGGGTTCGCCGTCACCAGCGCGCGCGCGAGCGGCGCCACGTCGGCGAGATCGGGCTGCGTCGACACGGAATCGGCGCTGCCGGAAATCTTGACGTATGCCTTCCCTGACTTCACCAGAATGAGGAGCGCGCCAAAGCCAGGTTGATCGACGCCGCGCGCGGCAGCGGCACCGCCAAAATGATCGATCACGATCGGTACGGGCGACGCAAGAAGTTGTTGACTGAGCGCGTCGATGACCGGCAGCCGTGTGTTGATCTGGATGTGCCAGCCGCCGCGGTTACGGATGCGCGCAACCGCGTTCTCGAACCGCTGACGCGCCGCCGACGGGTCGTTGATGCCGGCCGTCGCGAGATTCAACCGGATGCCGCGAATACCCGCTTTGCCCATCGCGTCGAGCTGCGCGTCGCTCGTCTTGTCGTCGATCACGGCCACGCCACGCGCGCGATTGCCGAGCTCACGCATGCCGTCGAGGGTGCACGAGTTATCAGTGCCGTACACGCTCGGCTGCACGATGACGACGCGCTGAAGGCGCAGCGACGACAATAGTTGGCGCAGCTCGTCAACCGACGCCGTCTCGGGGGTATAGCTGCGGCCTTCGAAGAACGGGTATTTCTTCTGATCGCCGAAGACGTGCACGTGGCAATCGCATGCGCCCGGGGGGACGTCGAAATTCACTTTGGTCTGCGGCTGCGGCGCAGCGGCAGACGCGGTCCGCGCAGATCCGATCAATCCGGTCACACCTGCAGTGATCCCACTCTTGAGAAGGTCGCGTCGTGTCAGCATGGGGGGAGTATAGAAAGTCCAAAGTCCAAAGTCCAAAGTCCACTACGAAAACACGAAGCGCTCGGAGGCGAGGTAATTCGGAACAGCGCACGCAAGCACGGCGGCGGTATTTGCGATTTTCGCGGGCAGTCCAAGATGCGCCGGCCGCAGGCCCCTCGACTGCGCTCGGGACAGGCCTGTCGCCCCACGTCCAGCGGCTGTGCGCGACGAAATTCTGGAGCGCCGCCAGCTCGAGCGCAACGGCTGTCGCAACAAGCACCGGCCAGTCGAAGTGCCGGGTCAGCAGCGCAATCGCGCAGATCTGGACGATAAATCCGCCGAGGCCGACGGCGTTGAACACACCCCACCGCCGGAAATTGATGCCCACATCAACGTATGCGAATTGTGCGCGAAAAGGGGGTCAGCCGCGGGAGCTTGGGAGAAATACGCGAGGGGTCACTCTCCCGATTTTACCAGCGCCACGCTGCGTGTTCGGGCCGGCAGCATCGCGAGGCCGATGAGAAACAACACGAGCGTCGCAAACGCGATGTAGCCGGCGACGGGATGAAGCCGCGGTTGCGTCAGCGTGCCGAGCGTCACCCCTTCGAGCAGCGCATACAGCACGCGTTTCAGCATGCTGTCGCCGGGATCGGAGATCGCATCGAGCACGATGAATTTCAGGATGAACGCGGTGCCGACGATGACGCCCATGCTGCGCAGGACGGAAATGCGATCGTGCGCGCCGGCGAGCGTGTTGACGAGCAGCACGAACAGAAACACGTTGAACAGCAGGAACGGCAGACCCGACTCGGGCGTCACGAGATTGAAGACCTGCGTCGCCGCGAAGAACGTCGAGAGAATCACGACGAAGCCGCTGACATTTTCCAGCGATGTCCGGGACGCGCTCATCAGCGAATCGGCCGCCAGCACGCGCCCGCGCACGAGCACGCCGAACAGCATCACGCCCAGCACGAGCGCAAACAGCGGCGGCGGCACGAACGTCACGCGATCGGCCACGCGCAGCCCGCCGAGCAGCGACACGGTGAGGAACAGCAGCGGCAGATAGACAGCTTCGGTGACGGCCTTCATTTGCGCTGCCTGAACACGCGCATGGGGTTGAAGTCAGACGGCTCCACACGGAGCCCCTCGGCGAGCTCCGCTCTCAATTCATCTGCGTTGTGCATGTAGAGCTCAGGATCGTCGACGATGAGCCGCCCGCCGGGCGCCAGCCCGACGGCCTTGTCAGCGTGCGCGAGCCCTTTCTTGAAAAGCTCGTTGTCCTGATACACGCGGCCCCAACCTGATCGATAGTACGAGTAGGCGATGTAGAACTGCGTGCGCGCGTCCTGTCCCGCGGGATCGGCCCGCTCGAACGCCGCGCGGGCGGCTTCGTGCCGCTCCCTCCGGAACAGCCCAAACCCATCGTCAAAAGCCTGTTGGTTGATGCGATAGGCGCCGACGGTGGCGGTCAGACCGCCGGTGACTTCCGCGAGGGTCTGCGGCTGACGGACGTACAGCCAGACGATGAATGCGGCGTAGCATATCGCCACGACGAGGCCGAGCACGCGGACAGACCGATCCTGCATCCAGATGAGCATGTCACGGGACGCCGATTCTCCACCGCCGTTTTTGACCGGGGCCAACCTGCCGTGGGTGCACTACGGCATCGATTTCGGCGCCAACGCGTGGCGGCCCTCGGGCGGCGTCGCGCAGGCCGAGGAGTGCGCGCAGCTGCAGGCGACGTTCGCCAACCTCGCAGCGGCCGGAGTGCAATACGTGCGGTGGTTTCTCTTCTGCGACGGCCGCGCGGGCATCGCATTCAGCGCCGGCGGCCGGCCGCTCGGCCTCGACGATTTCGTGTTCAGAGACGTCGACGCCGCGCTCGACATCGCAAGCCGACACGGCATCCGAATCATGTTCGTGCTGCTCGATTTTCTGTGGTGCGATCCGGCGGGCGCGACACGCGGCGTGCAGATGGGCGGGCGTTCGGATGTGCTCACCGACGCCACTGGCCGGGACGCCCTTCTCGATCGGGTCCTTCGCCCGCTGCTCGAGCGCTACGCAGAGGAACCGGCTGTTCTCGCGTGGGACGTCATCAACGAGCCGGAATGGATCAAGACGGTCGCGCCCACCGAGCTTCACGCGTGGCTCGGCGACACCGTCGCGTTGATCCACTCGGCGACGAGTCACCCGGCAACCATTGGCTCCGCGGGTGTACGTTGGCGAGATCGCTACACCAATCTCAATCTGGATTTCTATCAGGTGCACTGGTACGACAGCTTGAAGCGGCAGCCGCCGCTGGACACGCCGGTCGAAGAACTCGGGTTCGATCGTCCTGTGCTGCTAGGTGAGTTTCCGACGCGTGGTTCGAAGCGGACGCCCGAGGAGATCGTCGACGCTGCGCGCGCCGCGGGATATTCAGGCGCGTTCTACTGGTCGGTCCTGGCGAAGGATGAATGTTCCGCCGGGTCTACATAGCAAGACCCGGCCTACGTACTACGTACGTAGGGCGGGTCCTGTTCTTTGGATCCGCCGCTATCCCATCTCTTCGAGCGCCTTCACTCCCGTGCGCATGCCGTAGATCCACACACCAACGCTCAACACGATCGAGGCCGCAAAACATATGGCAATCAGCGCGATCTCGCTGGTGCGGAACGGCCTGATGTGGATGCGCGACATGCGGAACAGAAACACTGAAGACGGCCAGCCGAGCAGCACCACCATCGAGATGATGTACGACACGGCCGCCACCATGAACGCCACGCCGCCGGGCGATCCCGCCACCTGCGACGCGTTGTCTGCGGAAAACCTCGGGTAGCGCGCGCCCAGGCCGGTCGCGAGCCCGACGAGCGCGAAGCTCATGAACGTGACGCCCACGGCGGTCACCACCTTCAGGAACGGCGCAACCGCGAGAAATTCGTTTGCCACGACCGTGAGCGTGACGCTCATCAGCAGCAGCGGCACCAGCCCCGACCAGAACTTCGACCACAGAAAGTCGCGGTAGGAGATCGGGGCGGTCCTGATGATCCAGAAGGCGGCGCCTTCAGCCGAGACCGCCGGAAACACAAATCGCGCGGCCACGGTGGCCATCACGAACGCGGCGAGACCGAGGTTGAGAAACGCGTAGAAGTTCTTGATGAAGCCCGCCATGTACGGAATGCGATCGAGATCGAGCACCTGGAAGTTGTAGAGGTACACGACCACGAGCGCGAGCAGCAGCAGGAGCTGCGACCACTGTGTCACGTCGCGCAGAAACACCTTCACATCCTTGACCAGGAGATGCCTGCTGACGACCGAGATGGGCAGCCACGATGCGATCGCGTCCAGGCTGCGCAACTGCGTGAAGCGCGCCTTCCGCGCCTCCTGCGATTTGCTGAAGCCCGCGAAGTACCACCGCTCGCTCGCCGCGCTCAGGATGACGGTAAACGCGCACGCGGTCGTCCAGAGCGCGCCTGCGTGCAGAAGGTCGCGGCCCCCGGTGAGGCTGGCAAACAGCGTCTCTCCCGCCCAGAAGGACGGCAGCATCGGCGTAATCGGCGACTGCAATGTCGCGAAGAAGCCGGTGACGTCCGGCAGCGATTCGACGCGCAGCAGACGCTCCGGCTGGATGAACCGCAGCAGCAGCACGATGCTGCCGGCAAACACCAGCCCCATGAGCATCAGGATGTCGCGCGCGCGGCGCGCGGGAAACACGTTCACGAGCAGCAGTGTCGTCCCGGTGCCCGCGGCGACAGGGATGACGCAGAACGGCGCCACCGTGACGAGCGCGGTCACGTAGAACATGCACGGCGCGCAGCGCGCCACGCCGACGCCGAGCAGCACGGGCAGCAAAAAGACGACGACCATCCACGACGACTGCATGATCGTCTTCGCGAAGCGCGCGAAGAACAGCCGTCGAACGGCCACGGGGGTCGCCAGCAGCAGCCGCAGATCTTCAGAGAGAAAACATGTCGAGAGCGCGGTCACGACGCCGCTGAACGCGAGAAAGGAAAGAAAGGTCAGGAACAGCCACGACAGGCCGATGCGCAGCAGGAAGTCGCCGAGCTCGTCGTACGCGTCGAGCTGCGTCGTAATCCAGAACGCGCCCCAGAAGAGCGACGCGAACACGAGCATCGCCACGCCGCCGAAGAACCACACGCGCGCGGCATCGGCGCGATCGCTTCGCCGGATGCGATTGCGCGAGGACCAGTACGTCGGTAAGAGCAGGTATGTAAATGGTTGCATATTGTGCCGGGTCTAAACAGCAAGACCCGGCCTACGTACGTAGGGCGGGTCCTGTTCTTTGGACCC
>CAYHHH010000076.1:15367-20734 GCA_964356125.1 uncultured Bifidobacteriaceae bacterium
CTAAACAGCAAGACCCGGCCTACGTACGTAGGGCGGGTCCTGTTCTTTGGACCCGCCTACACGATCTCGTCCAGCTCCTGCAGTGCGCTTCCGCCTGTCAGCTTCAAAAACACCGGCGTCAGCTCCTCGTGCTCGCTGCCGGCCATCGCGAGCAGCTCGTCAACGGTGCCGTGGGCGATGATCTTCCCCTTGAGGATGATGCTGATGCGATCGCACATCTCCTGCGCCACTTCGAGCGTATGCGTGCTCATGAGAATCGCGACGCCATGCTCGCTCATGCGCTTGAACACGCTCTTGATGAGCTTCGCGCCGCGCGGATCCAGCCCCACCATCGGCTCGTCCACCAGCACCGCCTGCGGCCGGTGCAGGAACGCCGCGCACATGACGAGCCGCTGCTTCATGCCGTGCGAGAAGCTCTCCACCAGCTCGTTCTCCCAGCGCCCGAGCTCGAACAGGTCGAGCATCTCGCGCACGCGCTGGTCCAGGCCATTGCCGTTCATGCCGTAGAGACCGGCGTGAAACCGCAGAAATTCTCCGGCCGTGAGCTTCTCGTAGATGTACGGCCGGTCGGGGATGAAGCCGAGCGAGCGCTTCGCGCCTTCCGGATGCGTCGCGATGTCGTAACCGTTGACGACGATGCGCCCGGAGGTCGGCTTGAGAAGGCCCGCAATCATCCGGATCGACGTGGTCTTTCCCGCGCCGTTCGGCCCCAGAAAGCCGTGAATCTCGCCGGGTTTCACGTCCAGATCCACGCCGTCGACGGCCATGAACGTGCCGTACTGTTTCCGCAGGTCTTGAATGGAAATCATTGATGACCGCCCAGGAAGCACGGCAGGCACCACCGCCCGCCTTCGCGCTCCGCGCTTTGGCGAGGCAGGCTCAGTGGTGGAGCCGCAACGCTGGTCTCTGCGGCTCCGACGAGCACCGCCGTGCTGTCGGTCGCGACCTCGAGATCGAGCAACGTAATCTTCACGCGCCCGATCAACGGAAGAATCGCGGCCTGCTTGTCGAGGCCGCCGCGCGCGAGCCGGAAGTGGGTCGCGTCGGCGGGAAACTGGTTGAAGGTCGGATCGACCGGCAGCCAGAAGCCACGCGATGTTCCTTCGTCGATGTACACCTCCGGCCACGCGTGGTAGTAGAACGCGCCGCGGACGTACGCGAGACCGACGGCGATGCGCGCCGGTATCCCGGCCGCTCTCGACATGGCGACGAACAGCGCGGTGTGCTCGTTGCAGTCGCCGATTTTCGTGCGCAACACCTCTCGTGCCGATGGCAGGCTGACGGTCGGCTTTTTCTGCACGATGGAGCTCACGTAGCGCATCATCGCTTCGGCGCGCGCGCGTGTTCCGACCGCGTTGCCCACGGCCGTGACGGCCGCCGCGCGAATGTCGGGATCGTCGCTTTCGATGAACGGCTCCTCGCGCAAGTACTGTTCGAGATCGCCCTCCGCCGGCCCGGCGACGAGCCTCTGCGCGTCGATGATCTCGACGGTGGTGCCGTCGATGCGCTGACCGACGCCCTGCAGATCGGCGGACGACAGGTCCGCGCCTTCGACACGCATGCGCAGGCGCCGCACGTTCCGCGGGTCGTCGATCGGCGGCAGCGGCGGCGTGCGCGGCTCGACAGACGGCACGACGGCTGACGCTTCGAGGAGGTCCTGCCGGATTCGCCCGTCGATCGCGAGCGCCCTGGCGCGTTCCGGCGTTTCGCGCACCGTAATGAATCCGAGCGGGCTTTCCTCGCGGACGATTTCGCCCGTGTCTGTAATCCAGGCTGTGGTTTTCAGGCCGCTGAATTCCAGGTCAACCCGAAACGCGGGTATCGGCACGCTCGCCGACCGCACAACTTCGCGCTCGCCGACCCTCACCGTGACCGGCGCGTTACGCAGCGTCGCGGGATCGAAGAGGTTCCATTGATGCACCGCTCCGGGCGTGAGCCCTCCGTCGGCGAGCCGCCGGACGAGGTTGAGCGACAGCATCGGCCGCTCCGCGAGGCGGCGCACCTCGGTGCGTGTGCGTCCACCGCTGGTAATCGAGATGTGCAGATCGAGACCGCGAACGACCCCGCCGATCTTGATGGGACCCGTGCCGGGGTCGAGCGAAAAGTCGAACGACTGCAGCTCGAACGCGCGATTCACTCTCGCGGTCGTGCGCAGCGTGGTAATCGTGTGCGCGCCGAGCAGCGCCATCTGCAGCTGACCGTCCTCCTGCAGCTCGAACCCCGCTTCGTCCTGCCCTTCACCATCGTCGAACGGAACGGTCTGGCTGACGGTGAAGCCCAGTTTCTCGCCGCGGTAGTACACGCCGCGCCATTGGGCCGTCGAGCCGTAACGCGCGAGGTCGGTCGCGAGATTCCCGGTGGCCTGCACGTAGGAACGGTTCACGAGAACGGCCATCACGGCAATCCACGCGATGAGCATCAACGCTGAGATGGGCCTGGTGACGCGCCTCGATAGCGGGACAAATCTGATCATGGAACGCTCGTGTCATTTATCGGCTGTACTACGCGCCGGCTTCATGGCAGAATGTGCCGCATGTCGGACCCCGTCGATGAGTCCTCTCTCGATCAGCGCCCGGTTCGCCAGGGCCTTCCGCCCGGATACCGCATGCGCCACGACGCCCACTACGTAGACGAGCTCGAAACGCGCAGAGGCGCCTCACCGGCGCCGGCGGGGCCGGCAGGCCACCCCAACGCGGCTGCCGCGTCGGGGGCCCCGGCGCTCGCATTTCCGACGAGCATTCCCGTGACGTTCGCGCTGCGCGACATGTCGCGGGAGCTCGAAGGGGTCGCGTCGTGCTTTAACCTCGTCGCCGCGACAGCGCGCCCGCTGCGCGAGCGGATGGGATTGTCGCTGGCGCGCGTCGGCGTCGAGCGCAACATGCGGGCGTTTCAAGCGCTGCGCATCCTGCTCGAGGATCCGCCGCCCGAGCCGGCGGCCACGTCGCTGACGAGCCTCGTGGAGCAGACGATTGGCAGCTTCGACGAGGAGCTTCGTCTCACAGGCCTGCGCATTTCGCTGAACGTGCCCGACGCGGTCATGCGCGTGACGGCGGACCCGCGCATGTTGTCGCTCGCGTTGCAGGCGTGCGTCGGCACGCTCGTATCGCTCGTGGAGGCGTCGAATACCGCAGATGTGATTCACGTCACGGCGCGGGTGTCGGAGGGGATCGCATCGTGCGAGATGCGCCAGGACGCGTACCGGCTCTCAGCGGATCAGTTTTCGCGGTTGACGGATCTCGAATGGTCGGAGCGACCTGGGGGTATTCCGGCGGGAATCGGGCTCGCGGCTGCGGCCCGCATCGCGCAGGCGCACGGCGGCGGACTCGATGCGCGCCGGACCGAGGCCGGCGGCTGCGTGCTTATCCTGGCGATTCGGGCGTGAGCGAAATCAGACCAGCAGCACTTCCACGCGGTGCGCGTGAACGCTCTCTTCGCACGGCGACCACGCGAATACCGTAAAGCGCCGGTCCTGCGACGCCACGAGCGCGATGGCGTTGCGCTGATCGTGGACGAACTGCGCGGCTGACAAGTGGCGGGTGCCGCCAAGCTGCGCGGCGCTGAGCACGGTCGGCCTTCCCCCTTCGATCGGTTCGGTCACCGTCACCGCTTCCACCGGCGCCGCACCCCGGCGGCGCTGAATCTTCGCGCCGAAGGCGAGCAGTTCGTAATTCTCGGTGATGACGGCCGCGCCGTCGACGGCGGTAAGCCCGGCAATTGCGGCCACTGTCTCGCGCAGCGCGTCCCTCCACACTTCGGCCTGGCGACCCGCGCCGGTCTCCCGCATCAGCACGGCCAGCTCACGAAACGGCGGCGTCACGGCGTACGGAATCGGGTGCACGATCGACTCGCGCCAGGCGTCGCTGTCGGGCGGCACGATCAGCAGCGATCCGCCGCGGCCGTGGCTGCGCATCGAGACGGCGAGCTGCACGAGCACATTGACGGAATCGACCCACGAGGCCGGCGAGTCGAATCCGAGCAACGAGGTCACCAGGTCAGGGCAGTCCGGAAGACTCGATGCGCTTTCGTCGACCACTTTGATCTGATCGCCTTCGAGCACCGCGACGTTCACGTACTTGCCCGACTGCTCGCCGCGGTGATGCTTGATGACGATGAGCCCAGGCTCGACGACCTCGAGCACGAAACAGAAGATCGGGATGTTGTGCGCCGTGCCCCAGATGCACAACTCGCCGTTCATCTCCCAGACGCCCAGGTGGATGCCGGCGTGCTCGACGATGGCCGCAACCTTGGTGAGCGCGGCGGGGGTGAGCGGCAGCGGCTGCGCGAGCGCCATGGGGTGCTCGGTGTGCTCCGGCGGGAGAAACGCCATCGAAATCTTGGGGACGTAGCCTTCCTCGCGTCGAAGGCTTGCCCAGAACGTCGCGTTGATCATCCGCTCGATCACCTCAGGCGTCGGCAGCGCGGCGATCGGATCGCGCCCGCGCGATCGCGCGACGCCGAGTTGCTTGGCGAAGTGGGCGTGAACGATTGGCGCGGCCAGCTTGGCGGTCGGATAACTCTGCGCGGTCACGTGTTGTTAATGATAGTCCGGCTGTAGGGTCCGCCTTTAGGCGGACCGTCACGGGGCCGGAGGGGCTTCGGGCAGCGCGGCCGGCGGGAGCAATGGACGTACCAAAGTGTCTCATGCGCCTATGAAGATGCGCCCCGGTTCGTCGTCAACACGCACTCTCACGGCGACCATGTCGCAGGAAACGGGCTGTTCGCCAGCGCGGGTGCGCGCGTGCGCGCGCACCGCAACGTACGCACGTGGATTCACACGGACATCCTGAGAATGCTTGGTGACAATCCGAAGCCAGAACTGAAGACGCTCATTGAGAGCTTCATCGCGCCGACTGTGAGCTATACCGAGGCGGTCGATCTGTATCTCGGCTCACGCGCTGTTCAGGTTCGCAGCTTCCCCGGGCATACGGGCGGGGATTCAGTGGTGATCGTGCCCGATGCGAACGCGGTATTCGGTGGGGACCTGCTGTGGAGAAATGGTTTTTGAACGCGGCCTAGACCTGCTTCTGACGGAGCTTGAGCGGGCAAGATTTGCCGCGGCTAAACGCCCGCGAGCATCTCGAGCCGCCACTCCAGCCTCATGACGTCATACACCGGTTCCTTGACCAATTCCCTGTCCGTCCCGCCGTAGAATCGCCGCTCCTTATGCGCATTGTCGTCACTCCGACGACGACGATGCCATCGTCCCGCGGCGCCGATCAAGTGAGAAGGTTGTGCCAAGTTCGCGAACCTGCCCGACGTGCCAGACCTCCCCACGCGACCCACGATCCCCACGATCCCTACGATCCCTTGTTCCGCTCTTCCTTCAACAGTGCCAGCACATCTCTGTGCGCGAACACCGCGTCCGGA
>CAYHHH010000077.1:0-20491 GCA_964356125.1 uncultured Bifidobacteriaceae bacterium
TCGCCGCCAGCAGCACGGCCTGCACCATGCTCTCCGGATCCGCGATGTCCTTGCCGGCAATATCGAACGCGGTGCCATGATCAACTGATGTCCGGATGATCGGCAACCCTAACGTCACGTTCACCGCCTGCCCGAACGCGGCCATCTTGACCGGTATCAAGCCCTGATCGTGATAGCACGCGAAGACGAGGTCAAACTCGCCCCGCATGGCCCGCAAAAAGATCGTATCGCCGGGGAACGGCCCGGAGACATTCACGCCTTCCGCTACGCTGCGCGCGACGGCGGGCTCGAGCACATCGGTCTCTTCACTGCCCAGTATGCCGTGCTCGCCGGCATGCGGGTTGAGCCCCGCGAGCGCGAGCCGCGGCCGCGCAATGCCGAACCGCGGCAGTTCGCGGTTGGTCAGCTCGATGATGCCGCACACCGACTCAACAGTCAGCGCGGCCGGCACGCTCGCAAGCGGAATATGAATCGTCAGTAATACGACCCGCAGCTTCTCCGACCAGAACATCATGGCAACCCGCGGCGCGTTGGTCAGCGCCGCCAGCATCTCCGTATGCCCGCGCCACGGCAACCCCGCGAGCGCGAGCGCTTCCTTGTTTATAGGCGCGGTCGCGATGCCGTGAATGCCTCCCGCCTGCGCATCCCGCACGGCGCGCACGATGGTGTCGTACGCCGCGCGGCCGGCATCAGCGGATAACACGCCCGGCGCAAACGATTGTTCGGATCCGTAAAAGAGGGGTTCACAGACTTGAAGGACACGAGAATCGGCCATGGCCTTGCGCGCGATCTCGGGGCCTATACCTGCTGGGTCGCCCGCCGTCAGACCTATGCGTGGTAAGGACATATCAGGGGTGAGGGGTGAGGGGTGAGGGGTGAGGGAAGCACTACCCGCAGCTGCCGCAGCCGCCTTCGCCGCACGATCCGGTGCCGCAGCCGGTCGGATTGCCGCAGCCCCCTTCGTCGCCGCAACCGCCGCCTTTCACGCCCTTCGCATTAGGCAGCTCGTAACGGAGGCAGCATTTCAAACGGCCGCAGAGACCGGACAGCCGCGAGGGATTCAGGCTGAGATCCTGCTGCTTGGCCATCTTGATCGATATCGGCTCGAACGCGTTCAGCCAGGTCGTGCAGCACAGCGGCCGGCCGCAGGAGCCGTACCCGCCCAGCATCTTGGCTTCGTCACGCGCACCAATCTGCCGCATCTCGATGCGCGTGTGGAACTCGGACGCGAGTTCGCGGACGAGCTCGCGAAAATCGACGCGCCCTTCGGCGGTGAAATAGAAAATCAGCCGCGATCCGTCGAAGAGCTGCTCGACCCGCGTCAGCTTCATCTCGAGCCCGCGCTCGCGAATCTTGAGCAGCGCCACACGCTGGGCCTCCTGCTCGCGCTGCTGGCGCTTGACGCGCACCGTCACATCTTCGACGCTCGCCTTGCGGACGACGCGGTTGGGCGAATGCTCGGAGGGCTGACGCCGGTCGAGCACTGCCGCAGGCGTCGATACGATCGAGCCGACCGCCGTGCCTGCCTCCGACTGCACGACGACCTTGTCGCCCGCAACAAGGCCACCCCCACGCGGCTGCCGCGTTGGGGACCCCGGCGTGGGCGCATCCGCGAACAGCTTATCGTCCAAGAGGAACGTCTGAGGGCGCCCGATGGGCGCGAACTTGACCGACACGGAGCGGCTCACAGCTGCACCGCCAGCCAATCTGCCACGACCTTCGGGCTGACGTTGCGTTCGAGCGCATCTTCGGCGCGCGTCACCGCCGCAAAAATCCTTTCGATCCGATCCACGCCCAGCGTGCGCGCCATCGAGTCGACCACCGGCCGGCGATCGAGATTCGCGAGCAGGCGCGGGTCGCCGCCGCTTGCGAGCAGGCCGGCATCGCGCACGAGCGCCGTCATCGCCGTCAGCCGCGCACCCAGATGCTCGCGTTCTGACGCCGCGCTGCCGCCGCCTTTCAGCAAGTCTTTTGCGTGGTCCAGGCGCGTACGCGGATCGCGGCCCGCGGCCTGCAGCAGCCCTTCTGCGTCACTCCGCGCTTCCGTAAACGCGTCCGCTTCGAGGTCGAGCGCGCGGCGCACGCTGCCGTCGGACGCGGCGGCAGCGGTCAGCGCGTCTGTATGTGAGTAGTCCTGACTGCCTTCCAGAACGCTGGCCACCTCTGCAACCTGCAGCCGTCCAAACCTCAAGTGCGCGCATCGCGAGCGCACGGTCGGCAGCAGCGTATCGGGCCGCGACGTCACCAGCACAAATACCGACGCGGGCAGCGGCTCTTCGAGCGTCTTGAGCAGCGCGTTCTGCGCGGCGGGAACGAGCGCGTCGGCCTCTTCGATAATCGTGACGCGCCGGCGCCCCTCGAACGGCCGGTAGTTGGCCCGATCGATCGCGGCCCGCACCTGCTCGATCTTGATGGAGCCGGTTTCGCCAGGCTCGATCGTCATGACGTCGGGATGCGTGCCGCGCGCGATGCGGCTGCACACCGTGCACGTGCCGCACGCGCCGCTCGAACTGGCAGGGCTAAAGCCCTGCGCCACCGTGAGGCAGTTCAGCTCCTGCGCAATCGATATCGCGGTCAGCCGTTTGCCGACCCCTTCGGGCCCCGAAAGAATGAGGCTGGGCGTCAGCGACTGCCGTGCAATCGCGTGCGAAAGCAGGCTCAACAGGCGGCGATGACCGACAACCTGCCGGAATGCCATGGGTTCGCGAATCGTATCATGCGGGCTAACAGTTATTGCTGCGCGTGTGCTGCTGCGGAACACCTGTGCAACGGCGGCTCATGAAAACGTAGGAAACCGTGCCTTTTGATGGGACAGGAGCGTCATAGTGCTGGCATCCATATTGGAGAGTGGTCTGCGTGACTCCTCCGCGCACTCGACGAACAGTTCTCGTGGTCGAGGACGCCATTGCCGTCCGGAACATGCTCGAAGACTTCCTGAGCCTCTACGGCTACGACGTCCTCGTGGCGTCGCACCCCGATACCGCCTTCAAGCGCATGAAGCAGTCGGCGGCGGCGCTCGACGCGATGATTCTGGACATCGGCCTGGACGACAATCGCTCCGGCATCGAAGTGCTCGAGCTGATGCGCCTCGACGACCGCTTCGTCGATCTGCCGGTCGTCGTCCTGACCGGCCTCAACCTGACCGACGAAGAAGAAGAGAGCATTCGGCGCAACCGGGCGCACCTTCTATATAAGAAGGAAGGCTACGAGAAGGTCTTCAACCGGCTCGCCGAAATCATGGCGCCGATTGCAGGAAAACAGCCGGAGCTTCCAAAAGCACGCGTCGCCCGGTAAAGTCGGGCTGTGCCCGCAGCCCTCATTGTCGCTCTCGCCGCTCTCCTCGCCGTTCCCGCCTGCCGCCGTTCCGCGCCCCGCGAATCCGAACCAGAGCAGGCCATCCCTGCCATCGTCGAGCCCGTACGCCTCGGTAACATTCGAGCCGCCATCAGTGCGACGGGGGTCGTCACGTCAATGCCCGGCGCGACGTTCGCGGTCGTCGCCACACAAAGCCACCCCAACGCAGGGCACCCCAACGCGGGTGCCGCGTTGGGGACCCCGCCGCCTGCCGCGTTGGGGGCCCCGGCGGCGCGCATCGCCGAAATCACGAAGAACGTCGGCGACCCCGTGAAGAGCGGCGAGATGCTCGTGCGGTTCGAGTTTCCGTCACTCCGCGCGCAAAGAAGCGTCAACGAAGCGGCGATGAAGGCGGCGGACGCGCGCGTGCAGCAGGCGCAGCTCACGCAAGGGCGGATTCGGATGCTCGTGGCGAAGGGCGCGGCCTCCCGCAGCGAGCAGGACGATGCCGATCGCGATCTCGCGGCAGCGGAGGCTGAGCTCGCCGTCGCGAAAGCGGCGCTCGGCGCGGTCGACGCGCAAAGCGGCAACACGATCATCCGCGCGCCGTTCGATGGAGCGGTCACCGAGCGGCTGCACAACCCCGGCGACACCGTCCGCGCCGATGACGCCGATCCGATTCTGCGGCTCATCGATCCGCGTCAGGTGCAGGTGATGGTGACACTGCCGGTCGCCGACACGGCGCGATTTGTCGTGGGAGCGACCGCGCGCACCATTGCTGAAGGTCAAACGACGCCGGACCTGCTGCGGGTCGCGACGCGGCCCGCTCCCGAGAGCGGCGCGAAGACCGTCGAGGTGACGCTCGCCTTCGATACGCCCACCGAGCTGACGCCGGGCACGCAGGTCGGCATTGAGATCGACGCCGAACAGCGCTCGAACGTCCCTCTTGTGCCAGCCGTCGCGGTCATCAGGGACAATCCCGATCAGCCGATTGTGGTCGTGGCCGTTGCCGGCGTCGTGCAACGGCGCCCGGTCGTGATCGGCCTTGTGGACGGTGAAAATATCGAGATACTATCGGGGGTCAAACCGGGTGAACTGATCATTACTCAAGGGCACTCGACGCTGCGGGACGGTACTCCGGTCAGCGTCAGTACACCGTAACCGGGCCCCATGCGCGGCACCCGCGCATGGGACCGCTGAAGGAGGATCGAGTGAAACGCATGCTCTTTGCTGTGGCTTTGTGCGCAGCTCTTGGAATGGTGACGTTCTACGCGCAGGCGCCGGCACCAAGCGCCGATCCGTACGCCAACAATCCCGACGCCGGCAAGGCGGAGTTCCCGTTGGCGGCGCCGGCGGGAAGAGACAGCGGCGCCATCAACAAGCCGCTGCCAGGCGGGGTCAACGCGGGCCCGGTCGATCCCGCGACGTGGAAGTACGGCACGCGAGACGCGAAGGGGCAGGGGCTGCCGCTGTGGAATCCGGTGAAGGCGAAGCTGAAAGCGGGCGGACGCGTCACGGGTGGCACAGTGTTCAGCGCGACTGACCCGGCCACGTATTGCGCGATGGCGAACGCCGGCTACGACTACATCTGGACCGAGATGCAGCACAACGATCGGGACTGGAACCAGGCCGCGCGGATGTGGCGCACCTGCCCGCACGCGCGAGCGGTGCCCGGCGCGCGCGTGGCGTACGCCGACGAGCGCGAGATTCAGCGAGCGACCGATGCGGGCGCCCTCGTCATCGTCGTTCCGACGGTCGATACCGTCGAAGAAGCGATCGAAGCGCGCAATTGGACCTACTTCCCGCCGCTCGGCCGTCGCAGCCAGGGAGGCGGCCAGGGATTCGACGCCCCGATGTGGGGGAACGTGCCCGGCGGATATCGCCAGACGATCAACGACAACATCGTGCTCATCGTGATGATCGAGACGCTCGAAGGCGCGAAGAACGCGCACGCGATTGCGAAGGTCGAAGGCATCGACGCCATCTTCGCCGCCGGCGGCGACCTGGGGAACTTCTCAGGCTACGCGGCGAACACTCCGGACTACGAGCGCCTGATTAACGTCGTGCACGACGCGGCCGTCAGCGCAGGCAAGCGCCTGTGCGGCCCCTGGGCATGGCGCGATCGTCCCGACTTCACGTGCTTCCAGAACATGAGCGAAACCGCGGCGATTGCGGCGGGCGTTCGGCAGGAACTTGGGAAGGACATCAACACGCAGGGCAGGGTCACGGTCGGGCCGTACGCGACGAAATAAGTCGCCAGGCGCAAGTCGATAGTCGTTAGGCGCAAGTCAATCAACGGACTTGCGGCTTGCGACTGTCGACTGTCGACTGTCGACTGTCGACTGTCGACTGTCGACTGTCGACTGTCGACTATTCATGCCGGTGCTTCTTGTCGTACTCGAAGTCGGCCCACGCCTTGTCATTCGAAACTTTCGCGTTCGTTTTCTGAATGGCGCTGAGGGCTTTGCTCCGCGTTCCAGGCGCATCGACCGCGAACATGGAGATGAGGCGCTCGAGGTTGGCGGACTGGCACGACGGGCAGGCGGGCGATTCGTTCAGGCGCACGATCGCCTCGAAGCGATGTGTGCAGTCGCGGCATTCGTACTCGTAAATCGGCATACAGAAACCCTTTTTCCGAACGTTAACACAACCGCGATATGCGCTTCGCCTGTAACTTTTGAACTCCCCGTAGGGCGCAACTTAAGTTGCGCACTACCGTAACCTCCATCTAACACCAATCCTTTGTAACGCACGGGCACAACGAGCTCCGAAACGAAACCGATGTTTCGCGCTCGAAGCTCGTGAATCATGCACGTGCGATACGCGCTTTCCAAAAGGCCCGGGCCAAGTACTTTGTGAATCTCTATCGCACCTTGAATGATCCGGTAAGACAGACGGTCGAGTTCGGCAGTAGTCATGCCCGCCAGATTCCGCTACGGATTGCCGCGCGAGGCGCGCTGCGGCGCGCGCACGGTGACACCGCGGCGCTTCACCGACACGTTCAGCCTCTCGTTCAGCTTCTCGCCGGCCGGCACGAGGTAGGTGATGAGGTACTGCTGCTTCAGCTGCGCGGCGACTCCCTGCAGCTCGGGAATCGATCCGCCGAGTCCGCCGATCTCCACGCGCCGCCCGCCGGTTTGTTTCGGTCCGTCTCCGAGCACGCGGTTGATGTCGAGCTGATGCTCGAGCAGATCCGCGGGCTTGTCCTTCGGAGCCTGCACGCTCGACGGGTTCAGCTGCGCGGCCCTGTGGACGGCAATGACGTGCAGGATGGCGCCGCTGCGCTGGAGCTCTGCCATCACGTGATGCGCGGGCAGGCTGCTGTACGACGCGTGCGTGTCGGTGAGCAGGACGATGACGGGGCGATCGAAGTTGCTCAGTTCCTTCGCGGCGTCGAACACCGCTTCGACAATGAGGCCGCCTTCGGGCGTCTCTGCGCGCACGCCGAGCTGCATGATCGCGGCGCGCAGCCGTTCGACGTCCGCGGTGTAGTCGACGAGCCTGACCGCCTGCCCGATGACATGTTTGACGGCGAACTGCGCGCGGCCGAGGAGCTGGTTGACGAAATTCGCGACCGGCACGCGGAAAATTCCCGTGCCGCTGTCGTCGACGAGAATCGCGATGTGGAGCGGCGCGGTGGCGGGTTCGACTTTGATGATCTCCCGGACGTCGCCCCCCTCGCGCAGGATGAAATCCGTGGCGGACAGATCGCCGACAGGCACTTCTTTCCGATCGACAGCCGTGACGTGCACCGTCCTCACCACCGGAACGGCCAGGCCGCTCCGCTGCGCGGACGGTTCAGCCGCCAGTCCGATGACGGCGACGACACAGAGTCCGACGAAAGGCAAGAGCTTCACAGGAGGTTAGGAATTTCTCCCAGCCTCCTACCTGGCTTTGCCCGGTTTCTCGCCCGTGGCCAACTGATCGCCCACTCTTGTTGGATCGCGTCCGGCGAATTGGATTTCCAGCAGTCGTTCACTATGGACGAACGAACCGCGCTCGTCCTCCAGCGTTGCCGTGACTTTTCGTGATTCACGGTCGATCACGTCGCCGCTCGACGGATACGCATACCGTCCGTCGATGCCGAATGCGATCCAGCGCGGCTGGGCGCGCACTTCCACCGTTGTGGCTGCCACTGGCGGATACGTCGTCGAATCGAACACATGGATGCGGTTGTCGACGCCGTCCGCTACCCAGAGCTCACGCTCGTCCGGCGTCAGCCCGATGCCGTGGCTCGGGCATTCGAATTTCTCTGCCACGTCCATCTGATAGCCTTCGACGACGACGCGATCGAGAATCAGGCCCGTCTGCAGATCGCCCACTTCGAATCCCACCAGACCATCGACGTTCGCGAACACCTGCGATGCTCTGCCATCGATCGTGAACGGACAGAGAAAGCTGGTGAACGGGCCGATCTCGCGCACGAGCGCGCGGGTCCTGGTGTCCACGACCGACAGCACCGGCGATTCCCATGCGCTCAAGTACACGTGCGATCCATCTCGCGCGAAGATCGCCTGACGCGGCCACCCCATGGTGTCGATCGTGGCCAGGAGCGATCCGGTCGCCGCATCGATCACGTACCACTTCGGCGCGCCGAATGCCGGCGCGTAAATCGTGGCGCCATCGGGAGCGAGTGCGAGGCGATCGCAACAGGTGCCGTCGTAGGTGTTCTCCCAGACGATTGTTTCCGTGATCAGATCGAAGGACGCCAGCCGCTTGACCGTGCTGATGAACAGACGCTTCGTCCTCGCGTTGGCCGCAATGCCGCGGACCTGCTCCGGCTGCTGCCCGCTCGCAACCGGCCACGTCGGGATACGTTTGACGAACGTATGCCCGTTGTCGATGTCGTACACGAGAATGCCGACGCCCCGGTACTCGGACTCGTTGCCTGCGCCGGGAACGGCGACGTACAGGTAGCGGCGCGTCTGCTGCCCCGCCGCTGTGACGACCAGCGCCAGCGTCATCAGCGCGACGGCGTACACAGACCGGACCGTGGCGATCGACATGCTTTTCATGAAGTGTACAGCGACTATTGTCTACTGTCTCAACACGGAGACACGCATTTCTCTGCGGGCAGCGGAAGTGGACTCCGTGGCAGCCGTCGACGTCGGTGGCCGCTTTTGCGGCCAACGCGCGAGAAGACACGCGCGTGAAATACAAGAGGCTCGCCATCCCAGGCCCTCTTGTATTCACGTGCGTGTCTTCTCGCGGCGCGCCTACGGCGCGACGTCGACGGCTGCCCGTGTCTCCGTGTTGGAAGTTTCGTCGTATTTCGTGGCTTACAACTGAAACGCGCTTCACTCCCCGCAAGACGGGTCGAGCGTTTCGAGGGAGCTGATCGTCATCCGCTGTTCCCCCGGCAGCCTGATCAACAAACCTCTCACGTACATTTTGTGCCCCTTGTGCGACTCGGGGCTGTACGCCATGGCATCGAGCAGCCGGTAGACCTGCGTGCCGAGCGGTCGATCCGTCGCGGTCGTCTTGTTGGCGTCTGCCGCCGCGAGGCTGACCGGCTCGCTCCCGTTCGTGAGCAGCCATGTGTTCTCCGGCCCAGGCGTGAGACAGCCCACCGCTTCGATATACGAGAAATCGCCGACAGGTGGCGGCGGCTTCGCTCTGCCGGGACTCACCTGGATGCCGGACAGGGCCTCAGCCGTCAGTTCGGTGTCACCCGCGGGAAATCCGTTTTCCCTCAGTATGTGCGCGACGATATCGAGATACACGGCATCGCCCAGGCTCGCCGGCGCGCCGCGCGGCATCGTCGTGGCGGTCTTCGTGTAGAGCGTCTTCAGGTCCTTGCCGGCAAAAATTCGCGCAAAGCGCTCGCCGCGAAGCGCGGGGCCGTTGGCGCCGCCGAGGTCTGGACGATGACAGCCGCTGCACGCGGTGTCGTAGGACGCCGCGCCGCGCGTGGCCTGCACCTCTGAATACACGTTGTCGGCCACCGTCCTGGTGGGCTCCTGCGCGCGAACCGTGCGATCGAAAAGCCCTGCCGTCAACACGGCTCCGAACACGAGGGCCGGAAGAACGATGACTGCCGATCTTTGCATCATGATTTCTAACGCTTCGACGGCTGCTTCGGCGTCGTGCCGGACTTCAGAATCAGCGCCGTCAAGATCTCGACCGCCTTGTCGATCGGACCAATATCGGCAATGGTCATGGCCGTGCGCCCCGCAGCGTCGAGCTCGTCGAGCTTCGCACCCTTGTCGGCGAGGAACTGAATGACCTCGACCACCTCATCCTGGGTGCGCTGCACGCCGCCGCCGATCGAGGCGTGTATCGGCGTCTGACCGGATTGATTGACCACATCGACATTGGGATCGATCTCGTAGGCGTATTGCACCGTTGCCAGCTTCGCGGAGGCGCCGTACATCAGCGTGGTCGTGCCGTTGTCTGCGCGAATCTTTGGATCGGCTCCGGCAGCCACGAGCGCTTTCATCACCTCGAGCTGGTTCGCCCGGGCGGCAATCATGAGCGGCGTCAACGAGCCGCCGGTGACAGCTCGTCCGCCGCCGCCACCGCCTCTGCCGACCTGCGTGGTCGAGCGGGCGGTGCGCACGTTCGGATCGGCGCCTTTGTCGAGAAGCTGCTTGACCAGGACGAGGTTGCCCGCCTGCGCCGCGACGTGGAGCGGCGTGTTGCCCCCTCGATCGGTCGCGCGAATGTCGGCGCCGGCATCGAGCAGCGCGCCGGCGGCTGCGGTATGACCGTAGGCCATCGCCATCATCAGCAGCTTGTTACCCGACGGGAGCGTGAAGTTCGGATCGAGCCCGGCCGCTATCAGCCTTTTCATGGAGGCGACATCGTTCTTCGCGACGGCGAACGCAAGCGCATTGAAGCCGCCCTTCGATACCGCCTTCGGGTCGGCGCCGATTTCGAGCAGCGCTCCAACGACATCGGCGTGCGCTTCGGCGGCCGCCCACATCAGTGCCGTCTGGCCTCGACGCGGCTCAGCCACGTTCACGTCAGCGCCATGCAGCACGAGCTGCTGCACGGCCTCGAGATTGCCCGCTCCCGCGGCAATCATCAGCGCGGTCTCGCCGTTCCACCGCGCGGCGCGCGCATTCGCCCCGGCTTTGAGCAATCGCTGCACGATCGCAGTGTCGCCGTTCGCGGCAGCCAGTGTCAGCGGCGTCTCGCCATACTCGTCGACGACATTGACTTTGGCGCCGGCGCCGAGCAGCGTCTCCGCCATCGACCGCTCGCCCAGGTGAATCGCCCACGCGAGCGCGGTCGCACCGTCAGGCTGCGCGGCATTCACGTCGGCCTTGGCGCGAATCAGCGACGTGAAGGCCTTGTGATCGCGCCGCTTGACCGCGTCAAGCACGCGCACATCCTTGTTCTGAGCGAGAACTGGCGCTGAGATCGTCAGCGCCAGTCCGATGATCACGGTCCGCCTCAAGGCGGACCCTACCGATGTTCGCACTGCATTTTCCCCACGCGACCTACGCGACCCACGATACCTACGCGACCCTACAGATCGGCCAACCGTCCCGTGCTGTCCCCGAAGCCCTTGACGTTGGGCACGCCGGCGATGTCGAACATGTTCAGGAACAGGTTGTTCAGCGGCGTTTCCTTCGGATACACGAGGTGACGATTGCCCTTCACCTGGCCGTTCGCGGTGCCGGCCGTCAGAATCGGGAGATCGTCGTGCGTGTGAATGTTCGACTCGCTCAAGCTGCTGCCGAACACGGTGATCGAGTGGTCGAGCAGCGATCCGTCTCCGTCCGGTGTGTCCTTCAGCTTCTGCACGAGGTACGCGAACATCTGCGTGTGGAGCTCGTCGATCTTGATGAGCTTCTCGACGCGCTCCATGTCGCCCTGGTGGTGCGAGATGGAGTGATGACCGTCGGAGATGCCGATTTCGCGGTACGCGCGGTTGCTGCCGTCGCGGCCCATCGTGAACGACGCCACGCGCGTCATGTCGGTCTGCCAGGCGATGACCTGAAGATCCATCATCAGCTTGCAGTACTCCTCGTAGTCGTCCGGAATCGCGCTCGGCCGCTCCATGTGCGGGAGCTTCATCGTGACGTTCTGTTCTTCGGCGCGCTGAATGCGCCGCTCGATGTCGCGGACCGCCGCGAGATATTCGTCGAGCTTCCGCTTGTCGCCCGCACCCAGCGTGCCCTGGAGGCGCGTCAGGCTGTTCGTGACGTAGTCGAGGACGCTCTTCTGGCTCTCGAGGCGCGCCATGCGAGCCGTCGGTTCCGTGCTCTCGCCGTCGCCGAAGAGACGCTCGAACACCATGCGCGGATTGATTTCGCCAGGCAGCGGGCTGGTCTCGGACCGCCACGACATCGACATGTAGGCGCACGTGTAGCCCGAATCGCAGTTGCCTGCGAGCGGCGGCTGTTCCAGCGCGAGCTCCAGCGAGGCCAGCTGCGTGTGCTTGCCGGACTCCTGTGCCGCGATCTGGTCGGCCGAAATGCCGAGCTTGAAGTCGGCGCCGCCGGTCTTATACGGATGCACGCCGGTGAGCCACGTCGCCGTCGCGCGGGCGTGGTCGCCTGGGCCGTCGCCGAGCGCGCGGCCCGTGACCTGCGCGAGGCCGCTCATCACGACGATGTTCTCGCGGAACGGCTCGAGCGACTTCATCGTCGGGCTGAACGCGAAGTCGGCGCCGGTTGTCGTCGGCGTCCACAGGAACTTCTTCGGGCTCTTGTCGTTGCACCCGATGATGCCGTTCGGCGTATACACATAGCCGAGCCGGACGGGCGCTTTCTTCATCGTCTGCGCCACGGCCGTCAGCGGCGAGAACATCGAATCGAGCACGGGCAGGGCCATCGCTGCGCCGACGCCGCGCAGGAACGTCCGCCGGGGCAATGCTTTGTTGGTGATAATCATGACTCCGAAGCCCTCCTGAACTGGAACGGTGTGCTTTTCACAATGGAAATAATCAGCGACGACAGCCGATAGTTGTCGGCCGCCGCCTGCCGTGCGATCGCGCGCACGGTGGGATTGTCGTAATGCTCGACGCCGCGGCCGAGCGCGTAGGTCATCAGTCTCTCGGTGACGGTTCGCACGAAGTCCTCGCGGTATTTCGTGACCATCAACTGCGTGAGCCCGGCCGGGCCGCTGAACTCGGCGCCGTCCGGCAGCTTGCCGCTGGCATCAATGCGGATGCCGGACTCCTCATCCCGCCACTTTCCGACGCCGTCGTAATTTTCGAGCGCGAACCCAATCGGATCCATGCGCGCGTGGCACGCCGCGCAGACCGCATTCGAGCGGTGCTGCTCCATCGCCGCGCGCAACCCGAGCGGCTTGCCGTCCTTCTTCGCCTCCAGCTCGGGCACGTTGGCAGGGGGCGGCGGCGGCGGAGTTCCGAGCAGGTTCTCGAGAATCCACTTGCCGCGAAGCACGACCGACGTGCGGTTGGGATTCGACGTGACCGTCAGAATGCTGCCCTTGCCGAGCAGCCCGCGCCGGTTCGGATCGGTGAGCGTGACGCGCCGGAACTGCGACCCGTAGACCTTTGGAATGCCGTAATGCTCGGCAAGCCGCTCGTTGACGAACGTGTGATCGGCCGTCAGCAGATCCAGGAGGCTGCGATCCTCGCGGATGATGCTGCCGACGAACAGCTCCGTCTCCTTGATGAACGACGCGCGCAGCGCTTCGTCGAACGCGAAGACGATCGGATCGGGCGTCGCCGTCTCCACGTTGCGGAGATGCAGCCACTGCCCGGCGAAGTTGGTGATGAGCGCGTCGGACTTCTGGTCGGCGAGCATGCGCTGCACTTGCTGCTGCAGCACCGTGGCATTTCTCAGCCTGCCGCGCTCGGCGAGGTCGAGCAGCTGATCGTCAGGAATGCTGCTCCAGAGGAAGAACGAGAGACGCGAGGCCAGCTCGATGTCGCTGACGGGGTATGCCTTGCCCGCCGTGGCCTTCGCGGGATCCTGTTCGATGCGGAACAGGAAATCGGGCGAGACGAGCAGCGCTTCGAGCGCGCGCTGGATGCCCGTGTCGAAATCGCCCGCCTTCGCGCCTGCCGGCGCTCCGGCTTGCAGGGCTCGAGCCTTCTCGTAAAACGCCAGCAGCGGCTGGACGTCGGCATCCTTCACCGGGCGCCGGAACGCGCGGCGCGTCAGCGTCGTCAGAATCGTTTTCGCGCAGGCGGTTTCTTCCTTCGCGCTCTTCGGATCGCACGTGAAAATCTTCGCGCGGCTGGCCGTGGTGCCTCGTCCCGACGTCCCGTACGGGCCGCCGATCACGAGCTGCCTGACGTCGGGCGTTCCGCCCGGCACATCGAATCGCTTCACGCGCGCGCCGTTCAAGCGCAAATCAACCGGATACGGAATCTGCGGTCCACCGCCTCCGCGGCCTCCCGGTCCGCCGCCTCTACCGGCCGGCCCTTCGCTTTCGACTTTCAGGTTTTCGCGCGGTGAGGTGACGCCCACCCAGTGCAGGCCGGCCCTGACCGGAATGCGCACCTGGTAGGGATCGATCTCTGCGTCGTTCTCGCCGACCGGTGGAGCCGGGATGCGAACCTTGAACACATACTCGCCGTCGACCGGGAAGTAGTGCTGGATCGAAATGCCGGCACGCGAATCGAACGGCAGCTGATCGCTGATCCGCTCGTTGCGCGTGCCCTTCAAGAGATCTCGTTTGGCGTCGTAAATTTCTTCGACAGGCTTCAGCGTGACGTCGCCGACGGCGAGCCGGCTGATTCTGCGCGCCGCCGTCATGTACCGCTCGAGCAATGCGGGCGAGGTCGACAAGACGGCCGCAATGTTGTCGAACCCGTACCCGGAATCGTCCACCGGCAGCCACGCGCCCGGATTCACGTCCACAGCGAGCAGGTCGCGGATGGCGTTGCTGTACTCAGCGCGGTTCAGCCGATGCACGGGAGCGCGTCCCGGATTCGGCCTGACGGCTGCCTCGGCGTCGAGCGTCTTCTCGAGAAACGTCGCAAATGCCGCTGCCACTTCAGGCGCGGGGCGCGTCCGCACGGTCGGCGGGGGCATTTCACCCGAGCGCACCTTCCGCAGGACTTTTTCCCAAACCTCGCCGTGGGCCGGAACGTCCGTAAGGCTCAGCCCCTGAAGGGATAACCCACCCGTTTTGGTCTTGTTGTTATGACAACTGATGCAGCTCTTTTCGACCAGGCCGGCATGGGAAGCCGAATCCGCAGGAGATGCCGCAGGCGTGCGCGCGGTTGCAGGCGCCGTTGTCTCACGTTGACCGCTGACAACGGTCGCTGAAATCACAATTGCCGCCAGCGCGGCAGGGGTCCACCGTGTGAAATTCATCAAAACCTTCTGTAATTGTCGCTAAGGATAGTTACACATTGTAAGTGTGAATCCGTCAGGGAAGAAGGTCGGGCCGTTCCCGCACTAATCAGATACGACGGTGACCGGTGTCTCGCGCACTGCGACCCGGCCCGGATCACCCCGGCGCTGGGCCTCGACGCGCAGCAGATAGGCGCCCGGCGCCAGGTCACGGAGAGGAATCGTCTTAGAATGGCTGTAAGTAGCTGATTTATCACGACCTGCGGTGACGCCCCCGCTCAGCTCGTCACGGGCGACAGACACCTCGCGCCCCGACTCGGCGATGAGCCGGGTCGTGACGTCCACTCTCGGGGCGATTTGGCCGACTTCCGCGTAAATCTCGGCGTAGAGGGCCAAATCGTCGGATCTCAAGAACCGCCGGCTGCTGGTTGCCGCCCCCGAAAGGACCTTGCTGACCGTCGGGTCAGGCTGCACAGTCATGACCCGCTGCGCGGACGGCGCGCTGAGCAGCAACCCGCTCATGGTCAATGGCTCACGGCTGAAATCGGGCACGTCGAGGTCGTAAAACACCGTACCCATTTCGCCGGCACCGCTTTCCCTGACCCCGATGCGCAGCTGATAGCGCCCGGGCGGCAGCTCGACCCGCGGGTTCGCGCGAAGGCCATGCTGCTTCACGCGTTCGTAGGTGTCGGGGCGAAGGGTCAGATCCAGCGCCGTGCGGAGCCCCTGCAACGGCTTGCCCTGCGTGTTGATGCCGAACAGCGACAGCTCGACCGTATTCGCGAAGACGCCGTTGCCTTTCGGCGGGGCGAACTGCATGCGCGCGCCGTCGATTTCGATCGACAACGCCACCGAGGCGCTGCGCGCCGTGTTCTTGAAAGGCGCGGCGTGAACCTGCAGTACCAGACCGCTCTGCTGAATCGGGCTGTCGAGCATCGCGCGCAGCTCAGACGAAGTCTGATCGGCACCCCTGGTGCGGGCAATGCGCTCGCGCTCGACGCGCTGGCGCTCGCGGTTCGTCAGGTCGCGCGCGCGCGGCGACGCATACCCTCGTCGTGCGAGGACACGCAGGCCGGGACGTGTGACGCGCACCTCGATCTTGTGGAACCGTCCATCGCGCGGGTGGTTCGGCGGGTAATAGCCGATCATGTAGTACGTCGAATTCGCATCAACGATCCGGCTGAACGCCGACGACAGCGAGTTCGCATCGATCGACGCGATGCCCCCGGTCTCCTCCGACAACGTTCGGAGACTGTCCTGGGTGAGGCGCATCTCGGCCAGCAGCGCGGTGGTGGGCTGCAAGCCGGCCCGCGGGTCGCGCGAGCCCAGGTTGAACAGGTCGGCGTTCGACTGGTTCAGCTCGATGTACTCGCTCGTCATCCCCACGAGCCCGCGCGGATCGACGGTGAAGATATTGACGTTGGCCCGCGCAGCCGCGGTCACCGCATCTTTCATGGCGCCGAGCACGGTTGTCGCGTCATGAGAGGCGAAGATATCGTTCGTCGGATAGTCGATGCCTTCGCTGAACAGCACCATCGCCTTGCGCCGGCCGCGCACGTTCGCGAGAAACTCGGCGTAGTTCTTGATTTGGCCGAGCACCCCGAGCGCGCGCTGCCCTCGTTCGATGTCGTTCTGGTCGTAGCTGCGGTTTGGATACCCCTCGCCGCGGCTGAACGGGTTGGAATTTCGGAGAGTCGCCTCGTCCACGGGCTCGCCGCCGTTCTGCGAGGTCAAACCCGACTCGAGCAGCTTCTGCATGTAGTAGCCGTCCAGCTTGTCCAGCGTGGACGATCGCAGCTTGGTGCCCATGAACTTGTCGATCGATGCGAGCAGCAGACGGCGATCGCTCGTGAATTCCTGGGCGCGATCGCGCCGGCCGCTCGTATAGACGACGGCTGCCGTGTCGTTGGCCGCCACATATTGCTCGACGAACTGGCGGGCTGACCTGATGACGTACTGCGATCGCAGCGGGCTGGTGCCCATGTCGTCGAGCACGATCACGTAGAAGCGGCCGGCGAGCGTCGGACGATTCGACCGCACGTCTTCCGCCGTCTTCCTGCCCCCGAACCGGGTCTGGTCGTCGCGTTCAACCGGGATCTCGACGGTCGAGAAGGTGTCGATTTTGACGGGCTTGCCGTCTTCGACGACCTGAACGTCCTCGCGCGTCAGCCCGCGGACGAAGTTGCCCTGCTGATCGGTAACCACCACGTCGACGTCGACATAGTCGACCTCGACCTGAAAGGTCACGGCGGGAGAGCCTTGCGAGTTGGGCGCCTGGGCGCGCGCGACGGCAATCCCGGCGGCACACGCAATTAGGGCAAGCGCTGCGAAGCGGACACTGGCGTTCATGACCTGGAATTATAAGACGAGGTTGGTGGTTGGTGGTTGGTGGTTAGGAGAAAAAGGGGACGGGAATCTTTTTCGCACGAGCCTCCCGAAAAAGATTCCCGTCCCCTTTTTCTCACCCAGTCGTGACCACCCACCACCCACCACCCACCACCGTCACAGCGTCGCGATGCAGTCGATTTCGACGAGCGAATTTCCGGGAATGCCGCCCGCTGCGGCAATCGTCGTTCTGACGGGCGGTTCGGCGCCGAAGCGGCCGAGATAGGCCTCGTTCATTCCGGCGTAGTCCTTCAGGTCGTTCAGGTACACGTTCACCTTCAGCACCTTGTCCATCGACGACCCGACCGACAGCAGCCGCTTTTCGATCTCATCGAGCACGTGCGTGGTGTGCGCCTTGATGTCCCCTTCGAAATGCGCACCGATGCCGGCGATGAACACCATGCCGTTGAACGACGTGATGCCGCTGAAGAGCGGTGTCTTCCCCGGCGCTTTTCCGCCGGGCCAATGCACCTTCTTGACGGGCGTCTGGCTCGCAGCGGTCTGCGCCTGCGCGGCGGACGGCAGAGCGACGGCGGCCGCGACGACCGAGGACTTCGTCAGAAATGTGCGACGGGTCGATTTCATTGGGATCCTCCTCACGGTCCGGCTGAAGCCGGACACTACGTCCTCTTCGTTACCGATATGGTGGCTTCGTCAAACCGTTGAGATCGTAAACGACCCTGCCGTCGCGAAGCGTGAGCTCGCAGACGACTTTCTCGGTTGCGTTCATCCGCATGCCGGGGCCATCCACGAGTCCAAAGTTGCCCTTCTCGATCCGCCACACCGCGACATCCGCGCCTGCGCCAATCGACAGGTGTCCGAGCGCGTCCTGACGAATCGCGCGCGCCGCGTTGACCGTCGTGCGTCGAATGATGTCGTCGAAGGACAGGCCCAGCGCGAGGAACTTGCTCATCACATTCGGCAGGTCCTTCATGCCGACGCTCATGCTCGTCACATGAATATCGGTGGAAATTGTGTCCGGCAAAAAGCCTTCCTTGATCGCGGGCACCGCGATGCGCCAGGCGAAGCTGGTCCCGCCGTGGCCGACGTCGAACAGCACGCCGCGTTTTCTCGCCTCCCACAGGGCCGGGTTCACCGTGCCGGACGGATCCTGTTCGCCGCGAATACCGGAATACACGTGCGTGTAGATGTCACCCGGCCGCAGCTTCACGGTGACGAGCTCCGATAACGGACGCTCGGGCCGACGCGAGCCGAAATCGACCATCACCGGGATATTGGCGCGCGTGCCCGCCTCAACCGCGCGCTCGACGGGCGCCCATTCGGGACCCGAAAAGTGCGCGGTCTTGACGCCGACGATCAGGCCGGGATACCGGCGAGCCATCTCGGCGGTCGGCTGCGCGGCCATGTCCTGCAGATCCTGCTCGAACGTGCCCCCGCGCATGCCGTGTCCGACGATGTTGAGGAAGGCGAGGACGCGCGTGGCGGCGCGATCGATGATGCGCTGCTTGAAGTCCTCGAAATTACGCCATCCGGACCCGCCGACGTCGACGATCGTCGTCACGCCCGCGCGCGGCGCGACCACATCCGGATACACACTGAGATCGCCGGCATACGATCGCGCCTCGCCCGTGCCTGCGTACACATGCGCGTGAATGTCCACGAGGCCTGGCGTGACGAACAGGCCGGATGCATCGACCGTGGCTGCGGCCGCCGCGTCAATCTTCGGCGCGATCGCCGCAATCCTGCCGCCGGCGATCGCCACGTCTCGCACGGCGCTGATGTTGTTGCGCGGATCGATGACATGACCGCCCCGCAGGATCAGGTCGTACTTCGTCTGCGCGTTGACCGACAGCACGGCGAACAACGAGACCGCCAACGCGAGCACGCAGACGACTTGCGACTGTCGACTCACCGGCGCCTCGCGCTCCACCGGGCGCTCAGGTACTCGCCCATATCCAGCTCGCCCGCCATCTCCGCGCCATTCAGTTTTCCCGTGAACGTGTACGGCAGCGAGTCTCCCCCTCCGCCGTGATTGCTGCGGATGCGCACGTCAGTGCCGTTGATGGTGCCGGCGAGATCGCGTGCGATAAAATCCCCCTGATGCGTGCCGTCGACGTCGTTGCCCTTCTGCCTGAGGTGCAGCGTGTGCATCGACGAGCCGGCCGCGTACTCGATGCGCACGTCCCACCGGCCGCTCAGATCCGCCGCGGGCGCGGCGACCGGGACAACGGCATCGCGCAGCGTGCGCGAGGTCAGCAGCGCGTGCAGCCGATCGGCGACGATCGTCTCGTCGCCCGCCGACATCATGTACGGCGTGACGGAGACGCCGGTCTCCACCGGCGGTCCCGGCCGCCTTCCGGCCGTCAGCACGATACGCGGCTCGGTGTCGAAGAGCGCGCGCGCAACGGTGTCGCCTGAGAATCCGAGGCGCTGCGGGTCCCACCAGACGCGCAGCGAGGGGGTCCGATTCGACAGACCATTCGGTTGCGTGATGGTGGTCGTCACGCCATTGATGGACGTCACCCGGCGCGAGATGTGATCGAGCCACGCCATCCACTGCTTCCATTCGGCGTCGTGGTCGCGCTTCACCCACATCTCGACGGCCGTGAGCATGCCGACCGCTTCCTCCTTGCCCACTTTCATCGCGCGCCCGGGCCCATGATGCGGAGCGCTGTGCACCCACGCGGCGCGCACGAGATCTTTGCGGCCGAGCAGCAGTCCCGCGGTCTGCGGTCCACGGAGGCATTTGCCGCCGCTGTAGGTGACCAGCGTCGCGCCGTTCTGCAGATGCACGTTGGGCACCGTGAGAATTTCTGCGGCGGCGTCGACGAGAATCGGCACCCCTTTCGGGTGGGCGACCTGGGCGATGGCTTTGGTATTGAGGACGCTTTGATCCGCGCCATTACCCGCGAGGATGTAAATCATCGCGGTCCGCGGCCCGATCGCCGCCTCGAGCTCGGCAACGGTGCTCACCTCGATGACGCGCGCCCCCACGCTGCGCACGGCGGCATCGTAGACATTGCGCGAGTGCCTCGGGATGATGACTTCGTCCTTCGCGAACCCGGTGAGATTGGGGATGCGCACGTGCAGATCGGGATTGCCGCCGGCGATGCATGCGGCGGTCGCATGCGTGATCGCCGCCGAGCAGCCCGATGTGACGAGCCCCCACTCCGCCTGCGTCAGCGCAGCGAGGCGCGCGCCGATGCCTTCGGTCAGCTCGTCGAGATGCACGTACTGCCGCGCAGCCGCATCCATCGCCGCGCGCACTTCCGGCAGCATGAGCGACCCGCTGATGATGGTGAAGGTGCCGCGCCCATTCACGACAGGCCTCACGCCGATCGATCGATAGACGTCCGGCGCGCCGCGTCCGGCGTTCTGCGCCGCTTCGGCAGGCGCCACGAGCGGCGACTCGACGCCGGCGAGCGTCGACAAGCTCAGCAGCGTGGCGAGATCGCGCCCGCCGCGCAACACATCGCGTCGAGTCAAGCCTGCCGCGCCGTAGCCTGTGGCGAAGGTGGGGCCCATGCGGTTCCTCCTACGTTCGGACGGGTGGCTGCGCGAACAACCGCGAGCCGTCGTCGGCCAGAATGATGGCGGGTCCAAAGAACAGGACCCGCCCTACGTAC
>CAYHHH010000078.1:0-19937 GCA_964356125.1 uncultured Bifidobacteriaceae bacterium
CTCTGTGTCGAAATCACGTCGCATAAACAAAAAGGACGTTGCAGGCATCAGCCCGCAACGTCCCACCAACCACCAACCACCAACCACCAACCAGCTACAGTGTCATAAGGTCGATTTCCGACGTGCTGTCGCCGAAGCGCTCGCTCTGCACGCCGTACCTGTCCATCACGCCCAGCATCAGGTTGGCCAGCGGAGTGCCCTTCGGATACTTCACGTGGCGGTTGCCCTTCACCTGCAGCGCCTGCCCGCCCACGAGGATGACGGGGACGTTGAAGTTGTTGTGCGTGTTGCCGTCGCTCATGCCGCTGCCGAACAGCACCATGGTGTTGTCGAGCAGGCTGCCGTCGGCGTCGGGAATCGACTTCAGCTTGTTCAGGTAGTACGTCAGCGTTTCGACGTGATGCGTGTTCAGCTTCGTGAACGCCTTCATCTTCTCCGGGTTGTTGCCGTGGTGCGACATCGAGTGATGCGCCTCGGGCAGCCCGATCTCGGGATACGCGCGGTTGACGTTCTCGCGCGCCATCATCAGCGAGCTGACGCGCGTGATATCGGCCTGGAACGCGAGCGCCTGCAGGTCGAACATCAGCTCGATGTACTCCTTGAACGTATCGGGCACGCCGACCGGCTGTTCCGGCACGGAGAAGTCGCTGTTGGTCGCCTCGGCTTTCAGGATGCGCTGCTCGACGTCGCGCACCGCGTCGAAATACTGACCCAGCTTCGCGCGGTCGCTCGTGCCGAGCCTGCGCCGCAGCGTGGCGATCTCTTCCGTGAGTGCGTCGAGGATGCTGCGATCTTCCCTGGCGCGCGCCAGACGCTCTTCACCGGTGGCGCCGACGCCGAACATCCGTTCGAAGACGAAGCGCGGATTGGTCTCCGACGGCAGCGGCGTCGTCGGGGTCTTCCACGACATCGAGTTCATGTAGGCGCAGGCGTATCCGTGGTCGCACGCGCCGACGACGTCGTTGCGGTCGACGGAGACTTCGAGCGACGGCAGCTTCGTGTCGCGGCAAATCTGCGCGGCGATCATCTGGTCGATCGTCGTCCCGGCCCGCACGTCGGCGCCTTCGGTCTGCTTCGGGTGCGCGCAGCTCATGAACGCCGGTGCGGCGCGCGGGTGCTGCCCGCCGACGTCACCCTGATCCGTCGCCTGGAAGTTATCCAGTCCGGTGAACACGGCGAGCCGATCGCGGAACGGCTCGAGCGGCACCAGGCTCGGTGACATCGTGAAGCCGGCCCCTTCGGTGGGCGGCGTCCAATCGAACATGTTCGCGCCGTTCCCGCAGTAGATGGCGGTGAATCGGGGCGCGCCCTTGGCCTGGGCTTTCATGGCCGGCGCCATCGCATCCAGAAACGGCAGCGCCACGGTGGCGCCGATGCCGCGGATGAACGTCCGCCGAGGCAACGCTCGCTTTGTAATCACCATCTCAGACAGCCTCCAAAATTAGCTCAACTAAAGTTGAGCCCTACCGTAATCTGCCAATCTGCCAATCTACCAATCTGCGAATGGTGCGTCAGTTAGCAAAATCCTGGGCCATTCTCATTGTGAACGGCGTGCTCGTCACAATCCCCTGAATCAGCGCTTCGAACTTGTAGTGCTCTTTCGTGGCGTCCCGCTTGATCTTACGGACCGCGGGCGCATCGATGGCCTCCAGGCCTCTCCCAAGCGCATACACCATCAGCTTTTCCGTCATCGTCGTCGCGAACTGGTCAGAGTGCCGGACCAGGACCTTTCGCAGCTCCGCAGGACCGTTGAACTTCGTGCCGTCGGGCAGTTCGGCCGCGGCGTCGACCTTGGCGCCCGACACGTAGATGTCGCGCCATTCGCCGATGGCATCGAAATTCTCCAGCGCGAAGCCGAGCTGGTCCATCTGTGCGTGGCAGCCCGCGCACGCGGGATTCTTCCGGTGTGCTGCCATCTGCTCTCGCATCGGCAACACCTTCCGAGGGTCTCGCTCGTCCTTGAGGGTCGGCACGTTCGGCGGCGGCGCCGGCGGCGGGGCCCCGAACACATTCTCCAAAATCCATTTCCCGCGGATGACGGGAGTGGTCCGATTCGGATACGAGGTCGCCATCAGAATCGACCCCTGCCCGAGCAGTCCGCCGCGCGGGCTTCCGGCCGGCAGCGCGACGCGCCTGAACCGCTCGCCGCGCACCCCCTCGATGCCGTAGTGCCGCGCCAGCCGCTCGTTCAGGTACGTGTAGTCGGCGTCCAGCATGTCGAGCACGCTGCGATTCTCGCGCATGATGCTCTCGAAGAAGAGCTGCGTCTCTCTCTCGAACGCCTTGCGCAGGTTGTCGTCGAAGTGAAACAGCGTTTCCGGGCTCGGCTGGTGCATCGCCACGTTGCGGATATGCAGCCACTGGCCGGCGAAGTTCTCCACCAGCGCCTGCGAGCGCTGGTCGGCGAGCATGCGCTTCACCTGCTGCTGCAGCACGTCGGGCCGGCTCAACGTTTTCTTCGCTGCCAGATTCAGCAGCTCCTCGTCTGGGATGCTGCTCCACAGGAAGAATGACAAACGCGAGGCCAGATCGAGATCGGTGACGCGATACGGTGTGTTGACCGCAACCTTCGGCGGCTGGCTCTCGATCCTGAAGAGGAACTTCGGGCTCATCAGAATGCTGCGAAGCGCCATCTCGATGCCCGCTTCGAATCCGCCGCTCGCCGCACCGCCGCGATACGCGGTGAGGGGCGCCCGCAGGTCTTCTTCAGTCACCGGACGGCGATAGGCGCGCCGCGCCAGGTTCGAGACGATCGTCCGCGCGCATGCGGCGGGTTCATCGTCCGCCTGCCGCGCCGACCTGTCCGCCGTAGCGCTCGGCGCGGAGGCGGAAGCGCCGGAGGCGCGAAGGCGGGGGCTGCACGTGAGGATGCGCCGGCGGCTCGGCGTATCGCCGACCGATGCGGTCGCCGGTTGCGGTCCGGTAATCGTCACGCTGGACATTTGGGGGTTGCCGCTGCCGTCGCGGTACGGCTCGCGGCGCAGAGACGGGTCGAACAGATCTTCGACGAACGCGGTCGTCTTCGACGCGAAATACACCTGCACGAGATGCGAGCCCGACTTGACCGGCACGCGGAACGTCAACAGATCGAGGATCTTCTTATTCCGATCCTCTCGCGGATAATCCGCGGCCGCCGCACCTGCGCCGCCGCCGCGCCGCGGCACGAACTCCGGCCCGCCCAGCGTGACGCCCGTCATCTTCACGCCATCGATCGCGATGTCGAGCTGATGCGGCTCGGCAGTAATGCCCTCGAACCCGCCGTCAGCGCCGCTCTCCTTGGGCCGCAGCTCGAACAGGTACTCGCCGTCTGCCGGGAAGTAATAGCGGAACGCGGCGCCACCGCGAGATCCGAGCGGCAGATCGTCGCTGATGCGCACGGACTGATCGCGATCGGTCGGGACGAAGAACGTCTCCGGCAGCGGCACGCCGCGCGGACGCGCGAGCGCCATCTGGCTGATTTTCGCCGCCGCGCCCAGATATCGCTCCGTGAGCATCGGCGAGAGCGTCAGCGCGTCGGCGTTGTTGTCGAATCCGTGTCCGGCAAGGTCGTTCGGCAGCATCGACGCGGCGTCGATCTCGAGCGCGAGCAGATCGCGAATCGCGTTGCGATACTCCGCGCGATTCAGCCGCGGCAGCGCGGGACGGCCCGGGTTCGGATTGGCATACGCCGCCTTGTCGAGCTCGGTCTCGAGATACGTGACCAAATTCATTGCGACGACCTTGTCGGGGCGCGGCCGCCCGACTGGGGGCATCGCGCCCGTGCGCACTTTGCGAATCACGTGTTCCCACACGTCGGCATGGCCCGTGACGCGCACCATATCCAACGTGCTGAGCGTGAGCCCGCCGGACTTCACTTTGTCGTTATGGCAGCTGACGCAATATTTCTGAACAACAGCTCGTCCATCGTCGATCGGCGATCGATCCTGCGCGTCCACAGCGACCGCAACCATGAAACAGGTCGCAGCGACAGTCAGTGCTCCGCTTCTCATCGCACGGGCTCCTCAGGTGGCAACGCTTCGTCGGGAATGATGTTCGGGCACAGGCCCGGACACGGAATGTCCTTCGCGCCAAGCTTGCGCAGCAACACCGCGGTGTGGGGATTCGCCGCGAACGAGTTGCCGTACTCGACGCCATCGGCGACCTGGAGGGGCGTTCGTCCGCTCTTGTCCTGCACGTCGAGCTTCCCGCCTTTGTCGAAGAGGTACTGGATGACGCTGTTCGCGCCGCGATACGCAGCCGCGTGCATCGCCGTCTCGCCGGTGTCGGCGACGAAGTTGACGTCGGCGCCCAGCTCTTCCACGAGCATCTTCACCGCGTCGAGCACTTGTTCCTCGCTCGCGCGATCCTGATTCGACGCCCAGGCAATGCCGGCGGCCAGCATCAGCGGTGTGATGTTGAGCGGCGTGTTCGCCTTCGGATCCGCGCCGTGATCGAGCAGCAGGCGCATCACTTCGATGTCCGCCTGCCGTGCCGCGGCGAGGAACGGCGTCAGGCCGACCTGCCGCCGGCGATACCGCGCGCCCGACCAGCGCGGCTCCATGTCGGTGTTGCGCGCGTTGACGTCGGCCCCGTGCGTGATGAGCGACGTGATGACGCGCATGCGATCGATGTTGACGGCGATGAACTCGTCGCTGACGTGCCAGTTGGCCACGTGAATCGCCGCCTGCAGCGGCCGTCCCCAGCTGTTGTTCGCACCGTTCCCGCCTTCGGTGCCGACATCGCGCAGTTGCTCGCGATAGGACGGCGTCTTCAGCGTGAGCTTGATCGGGCGCGCTCGCGATCCCTGCACCGAGAGGTCGGTCGATCCCCCCTCGACGTTCGGATCGGCGCCCTTCTCGAGGAGCACGTCGACGAGGTCTTCGTGGCCGTTGAGGATCGCGACCAGCAGCGGCGTCGCGAGATCGTAGCGCTTCTCGTTCACGTCCACGCCTGCCGCAAGCAGTGCCTTCACCGAACGCATGTCGCCTTTGCGGACGGCGAACATGAACGGCGTCGTTCCGGCGTTCGATCGCTGGCGGATATCCGCGCCTCCCGCGATGAGCGCCTCGACGACGGCGCCGTGCCCTTCGGCGGCGGCCCACTGAATCGGCGACTGCCCGTTCCAGCTTTCACGCGCGTTCACCTGCGCGCCCGCAAGGAGCAGCATGTTCACCGCATCGACGATGCCCGCGCGCGCGGCGTGCATCAGCGGCGTCTCGTCGGCGTTGATGAAATTCGTCGTGTCGTTCGGGTCGGCGCCCGCCTTCATCAACTGGCCGAGGATGTTCGTGTTCGCCTGCCTGGCCGCGAGCGCCAGCGGCGAGACACCGTAGTTGTTCCTCACGTTGACGTTCGCGCCGGCGCGGATGAGCTGCGCGGTTTTCTCCGCGTCTTCGGCGTACACAGCCCGGTGGAGCGCAGTCGCGCCGTCAGGCTGGACCGCGTTGACGTCGGCTTTGCCGTTCGTCTGCGCAGCGACACCCACACTGGTTGCGACAACCATGGCAAGCGACAGTCCGGCCTGGAAGCTAAGCCGCATGAATATGACCTCTTAGGAGCCCTAATTTTACAATGCCGGAGGCCACGTTCTTGTCGCGTTTTGTCGCGGGCCGGGGCGCGTGCCCCCCGGTAGGGCGCGTGCCCCCCGGTGGGAGGCGGTGCCCCCCGGTAGGGCTCGGCTTGAGCCGAGCTTAAGATGATGAACGGCCCTCTATGAAATTCCCCGCGCTTGTGGCTCTCGCGATTTGTATTGGCGCGCTCGCGTGCGCACCGGCGGGTCCGCAGGACCCGCCCTACGTACCGAAGATGGTGCAACCGGCGCGGGCTGTCACTGCATCGCGCCTCTCCATGGGCTCCACGCTCACCCTCACCGCGTGGACCGCCGACGCATCCGTCTCGAAACGCGCCTTCGACGAGGTGTTCGCCGAGTTCACGCGTTTAGAAACACTCATGAGCACGTGGATCCCCGACAGCGACGTCTCGCGCGTCAATCGCGAGGCGGGCGTGCGGCCGGTGCCGGTGAGCGCCGAGGTGCGCGAGGTGCTGAACACCGCGCGTCAGATGAGCGAGTGGACAGGCGGAAAATTCGACGTCACGTTCGGCGCGCTGTCCGGCCTGTGGAAGTTCGATCACGATCAAGACAACGTCATCCCCGACATGGGCGAGGTGCGGCGGCGCCTTCCGCTCATCGACTACCGCGCGATTCAGATAGACGAAGCGGCCGGCACGGTGTTTCTCCCGCGCAAAGGGATGTCGATGCACCTCGGCGGCATCGGCAAGGGCTACGCGATCGATCGCGCGGCCGCCATGCTTCGCCTTCGTGGTCTTCGTGACTTCATGATTCAAAGCGGCGGCGACATGTACGTCGCAGGCATGAAGGACGGCCGCCCGTGGCGCCTCGGCATTCAGGATCCGCGCGGCGCCGCGACGCGCAGCTTCGCCGAGCTCAAACTCTCGGACGGCACGTTCAGCACATCAGGGGACTACGAGCGGACGTTCATGAAGAACGGCCGGCGTTATCACCACATGCTCGATCCCGCCACCGGCGAGCCCGCGCGCGGAACCCGCAGCGTGACGATCGTGTCGAACCGCGCGGTTCTCGCCGACGGTCTTTCGACCGGTATCTTCATCCTGGGCCCCGACGCTGGCATGGCGCTGATCGAGCGCCTCCCCGATGTCGAAGGGGTGATAGTGTCGGACAAGAACGACGTGCTGATCTCGTCAGGCCTGAAGGACACACTCACCATCGTCGCGCCGCCCACCGACGCGCCGTGAGGTACATCATGCCCGTGAGGCAAATCATGAACGAACACGACGACGACATCGAGCCTGAAGTCGAAGAGGACGTTGAAATCGAAACGGAAGAGTTCCCGATTCTCGAAGACGATGAAGAAGAGACGGACGAAGACGAGGAGCTGGATATCGATCCGGACGAGTCGGAGCTCTGAAAAGCTGACCTAAAGGTCAGCACTACGATCGTTAAGGTCAGCACTACGATCGTTGCCTGCGCAGGATGATCCAGTGCGGGCACTTCTGCTGATCCAGGTAGAGGCGCTCGCAGTCGTCGCAGCGCACGCACTCTTCCACGACGATCTTCGGCCCCACGATCGCGCCCCACTGGCAGGTTTTCTCGCACAGCTTGCAGCTGTTGCACTCGGCCCAGCGCTTGATGCCGAAGACCGTCGTCGCCTTCGAGACGAGCCCGAGCGCCGCGCCGAGCGGACAGAGAAACCGGCAGTAGAGATTCCGCACCACCACCGTCGCGACGAGCAGCACGCCCAGCGCCGTCCACATCACCAGCGTCTCGTGGCCGGTGAACATCCAGAACGGCTCGACGTAGCGATAGATTGACATGTCGCGCGTGACGAGGAAGTAGATGATGACGGCGGCGAGGATGCCGTATTTGATTTTCGACGCCTGACGTTCGATGCGCAGCGGCACGTCGCAGCGGAATCGCGCCGGCACGATCGGATCGAGCAGCTGCGTCAGGGCGCCGTACGCGCAGACACGCCCGCAATACAACCTCCCGAACAGCACCGTCGTCACGACGCTGAAGACCGCGAACGCGTACCAACCGAGGTTGTATTTGACGATCGGCAGGTTGCCGCCCATCACGCCGAAGATGTTCACGATCGACAGCAACTGGCTCTTGTAAACGCCGAGATACGCGACCGCCGCGATCAGCGTCACGTATTTCAGCCGTTCGCTCTTGCGGAAGAAGCTCGTCATCGCCAGGGCGGCGAAGGCGGCGAACAGACCGATCTCGAGCGCCTGGCTCGACAGCAACTGCTGCCAGGTCTCGACGACCTCAGCCTCTTCGAACTCCCATTGCATCATTTCGGCGGCGCGAGCAGCTGCGTGGCCATGCGCCGCGCGCTGATTCTGATGGCGCGTGCCGCGCTGGTGATCGTGATGGTCGCTCTCGACACCGCATCGATGTCGGCGCCGACGCGGAACGGATCGCGGATGTTCTTCCCTTTGAACTGTGCGGCGAACTCCGGACGGTCGACCGAGAAATCTCCGTACGGCTCGTTGTGCGAGGCGACGACGACGCCTGTGAGGATGCCTTCGGTATCCATGCCGACGAGAATCTTGATCGGTCCGTCGTAGCCGCGCTCGAGCGGCTCGATTTCAGTCGTCCAGAACGTCAGGCCCATAAGATTGGGGTCGTTATTCCGGTTGGGGTCGTTATTCCGATTGGGGTCGTTATTCCGATTGGGGTCGTTATTCCGGTAGGGCTCGACTTTAGTCGAGCTACCGGGCGCGAACGCTTTGTAGTGCGGTGGATCGGGAATCTTCGGCGAGAAGGTCGCCGCGGGAAACAACTGCTTCAGCTGTCCCTGCAGCTTCGCATCGATGCCGACCGGGGTCTGTCCGACGATCAGGGTTGAGAAGACGCCGACGACCAGGGTCGCGACCACAAGGGCACTACGCATGAGAATTTGGATGCGATTATTCCACGATTCAGCTGGTGACCACGATGGCGCTGCAGGCGCGGCCGCCGTTGCGACGGTAACCGTGCGGCACGGTCGCGTCGAAGTACATCGAATCGCCCGCGTCGAGCGCGTGCTCGTCCTCCCCCACATGCACGCTCAGCGTGCCCTGCAGCACGTAAATGAGTTCGACCCCCGGATGGTCGTGCAGCCGCAGCGCGGCTCGTGCCACCGGTAGAAAATCGGCGTAGAACGCGTTGAACCGGCGCTCGGCCACCGGATAGTCGAGCGACTCGAATCGATAGGCGCTCTCGCCGGCCATCTTCTCTGGAAGGCGCACGCGCTCGGCCTTCCGCACGACGGCGAGGATCGGCTTCTCGCGGGCGCCGGCGAAAAAGAACTCGAGATCGACGCTGAAGACGAGCGCGATGCGCAGCAGCGTCGGCAGCGTGGGGAACAACCGGCCGCGCTCGATTTTCGAGAGCAGCGCCGGTGACAGCCCGGTGTGGCGCCCCAGCTCGACGAGCCCCATCTTTTTCTTCAGCCGCAGCGATCGGATCTTCGACCCGATCGCGTACTCGCTCAGCCCCTTCTGCAACGTCGCTGACAGCATCAACTCCTCCGGTTTTCCTGAGAGTCACATTTCCGGCCGTTCTTGTCGTGACACTCACACGACTTTCACGTCGTGGCTGATTTTACTTGCAAGCAATTAAAATTGCATTAGATTCAAATGCATGGAGGATTCAACTATGTTCAATCGATTCGCAATAGGCACCATCGCCGCACTCGCGCTCACGTTCGTCACGCCTTCGGTCGCACGGGCACAAAGTGAGGACATCGTCGACACGGCCGTTGCGGCCGGATCGTTCACGACGCTGGCGAAGGCGCTCGCCGCGGCCGATCTCGTCACGACCCTCAAAGGGAAAGGCCCGTTCACGGTATTCGCGGTCATGCTGCCGAAAGAGTAGCGACGTGGGCGGCATTCTCATTACCGGCGCGACGGGTTACATCGGCGGCCGCCTTCTTCGACGACTCGAAGAGGGCGGCCGCGCGGTGCGGTGCCTCGCGAGAGATCCCGCACGGCTCACGGCGGTAGGGCCACATACCGAAGTCGTCGAAGGCGACTGTCTCGACGAGGCAACGCTCGACCGCGCCCTCGCCGGCGTGCATTCCGCGTACTACCTTGTGCACTCGATGGGCGGCCGATCGGACTTCGCCGATGCCGATCGTCGAGCCGCCGACAATTTTGGCCGCGCGGCCGCGCGCGCAGGCGTGCGCCGCATCATTTATCTCGGCGGGTTGACCGGTGATGCCGGCTCGCTCTCGACCCATCTCAAGAGCCGCGCGGAAACCGGCGACGTGCTCCGCGCAAGCGGCGTCCCCGTCATCGAGTTTCGCGCGTCGATCGTCATCGGCGCCGGCAGCCTGTCGTTTGAAATGATTCAGGCGCTGGTCGAGCGGCTGCCCGTGATGATCTGCCCTCGGTGGGTCGCCACGCTCACGCAGCCTATCGCCATCGAGGATGTGCTGGGATATCTGACGGCAGCGCTCGATCTCACAGAAGATGGCGAGAGCCACATCTATGAGATCGGCGGGCCCGAGGTCGTGTCCTACGGCGACATGATGCGCGAGTACGCCCGGCTGCGCGGACTGCGGCGCGTGCTGCTGCCGGTGCCGCTGCTGACGCCGCATCTGTCAGGACTCTGGCTCGCTCTGGTCACACCGGCGCAGGCGCGCGTCGGGCGCGCGCTGGTGGAAGGTCTGAGAAACTCGACCGTCGTCCGATCGACGGATGCGCGAGACGCGTTTCCGATCGAGCCGATGCCGCTCGCCGCCGCGCTGCGCGACGCGATCGCGGATGGCGCGCGCGCCCGGTACAAGACCGACACGCGCAGCACCGTGGTCGACGTACCGCCCGCGGACGCATTTGCTCCGATACGGCGCATCGGCGGCACCAACGGCTGGTACTTCGGCGCGCGGCTCTGGAGCGCGCGCGGCACCTTGGACCGCTGGTTCGGCGGCGTCGGCATGAACCGCGGGCGTCGCGATCCCGAGGAGTGCGTGGTGGGCGACATCATCGATGGGTGGACGGTTGAAGCCTGCGAGGCCGATCGGCGGCTGCGGCTGTCGGCCGATCTCAAGCTGCCCGGCCGCGGGTGGCTCGAGTTCGAAGTGACGCCCCTCGATGGTGGGCGGCGATCGATCATTCGTCAGACCGCCACATTCGATCCACGCGGCATTCTGGGCCGCGCGTACTGGTATACCGTGCTTCCGATCCACGGGCTGATGTTCCGCGGCATGCTCCGGCGGATCGCCGAACGTGCCGAGCGCGGCGATCGGCCGTCAGGTGTCTCGCACTTCAGGCACAGTTCTATCGTCAAGGGCAGCGCCGATGCCGTGTTCCAGTGGCACGAGCGGCCGGATGCGATTCTCGATCTCATACCGCTGCGACGCCTGGTTCGCATCGAAAGCCAGACCGGCGGCCTGCGCGACGGCGGCCGCGTGACGTTTTCGATCGGCGCCGGACCGCTGCGGCTGCTGTGGGAAGCACGCCATTTCGGATACGTCCGCGGCAAACAGTTCTGCGACGAACAGGTACGAGGGCCGTTCAAGTTCTGGCGGCATACGCACCGCATCGAAGCGATCGATGCCAACCGAAGCCTCTACGAGGACCGCGTCGAGTTCGCCGTGCCTGGTGGACGATGGGTGCAGAAGCTGATGACGCCGCTGGTCACGCGCGTGCTCGCCAGGGCATTCGCGCGGCGTCACGCGATCGTCCGTGCAAGAATCGCGGGCGCAATGTCTGTACTGCTGCTCCTGTGTGGCAGTCCGTTGCTCGCGCAAGATACCGCGGGCGTAGGGACGCTGCGCGGCCGTGTGACGGATAGCGCGGGGGCACGCGCCACGAATGTTGCGGTGTGCGTTCCAGCGACGTCGCAATGCGCGGTCACCGACGCCGACGGCAGCTTCGTCCTTCCGGTGCGGCCAGGTACGTACTCCCTCGAGATCTCCGCACCTGGGCAACCGCTCGTCGTCAGCGACGAGGTTCAGGTGCGCGCGGGGCTCGACGCCATCCTCGATATCGTGCTGCCGTTGCTCGACGGGCTGCAGCAGACGGTGACCGTCACCGCGCCCCTGTTCGTTCGGCCCGAGGAGGTCAAGACGTCCGGCTTCCTGATTGCGCCTGTTGATATTGCGGGCAGCGCGGGGGCGTTGCAGGACGTCTCACGGTATGTGCAGGCGCTGCCTGGCGTCGTCATCGGCACCGACGATTTCCGGAACGATCTGATCGTGCGCGGAGGCAGCCCGCTCGAGAACCTCTACATCGTCGATAACGTCGAGATCCCCAACATCAACAGCTTTGCCACCTTCGCGTCCGCGGGCGGTACGGTGAGCATCCTCGACGTGCAGCTCATCGACAGCGTGACCTTCCTGACCGGCGGATACCCGGCCCCGTTCGGCAACCGCACGTCGAGCGTGCTGCAGATCGCGCAGCGCGAAGGGCGCCGCGACCGCATCGCCGGTCGTGCGACGGTCGGATTTGCGGGTGCGGGTGGCGTGGTCGAAGGGCCCATCGGATCGGCACGCAAGGGTTCCTGGATTGTGTCGGCGCGCCGCAGCTTTCTCGATTTGTTCACCGACGATACGGGCATCGGCGGCGTGCCGGTGCTCTACACCGTGAATGGCAAAGCCGTCTACGACCTCTCGTCGCGCGATCGCATCTGGTTCGTCAACCTGACCGGGGTCGATACCATCCGCCTCGGGCTTACGGACAGCAGCGATTTGAGCGACGAGCTCAGCAATCTCGACATTCAATACGACGGCTGGCGCAGCGCGACCGGCTTCAATTGGCAGCGCACATACCGCCGGGGTGTCGGCCTGTTCGGCATCACGCATTCCCGCGCATCAGTCGGTCAGCGCGTCACCGACCTGCTGCGCAACGGAGTGCCTGCGCCAGACACGCCGGTCGCCGATCAGATTGCGGCAGGCGCACTCGTCTTTCGCGAACAGTCGTCCGAGTCGGAGACGACGGTGAAATACGATCTGTCGATCTCGGTCCCATTCGTGCAGAAGGTTCAGGCCGGCGGCAGCGTGAAGGGCTCGCGAATCGACTACGACGCGGCCTCACCATACGGCACTGACAGCCCGTTCTTTGCGGTATCAGATGCAAACCCCTTCGCGCTGCGCGAGGGATTTACGGCATTGCAGAGCAGTGCATACGTCCAGGCGACGCGTCCCGTCTTCGGTGCGCTCACAGCGACAGCGGGCGCGAGGGTCGATCACTATCCCTTCATCTCTGCCACGCGGATCAGCCCGAGGGTTGGTGCTGACTATGTGGTGACACCTCGTCTGGCGCTTCAAGCCTCGTACGGGCAGTACTACCAGCAGCCGTTCTTTCTGTTCCTGACAGCGTATCCGGAGAATCGCTCGCTCGCGGCTTTCGCGGCCGACCACTATGTTGGCGGCCTCACGTTCGACGCCGACGCGTCCACCCGCGTCAGCGTCGAGGCTTATCGAAAGAACTACCGCGACTATCCAGTGTCCAGTCAGATCCCCTCGCTCTCTCTCGCGAACGTGGGCGATACGTTCGCCATCCGCGAGATCCTGTTTCCGATGACGAGCGCGGGAGAGGGAACCGTCAGGGGCATCGAGGCGTCAATCGAGCGCCGGGCGAGGCCCGGCACTCGGTGGAATGGCCAGGCGAACCTCGCGTTCTCGCGCGCGCGGTATGCAGGACTCGACGGCGTGCCGCGCCCGGGCTCATTCGACTACCCTGTTGTCGCCAACGTGCTCGGGTTCTATCGGGTGACACCCGCGTGGAGTCTGTCGGCAAAGATGGCGTATCTCGGTGGACGGCCGTTCACACCGGTCGATCCAGCGATCTCGACCTCGCAGAGGCGAGTCGTATACGACCTGTCTCGCGTGAACGGCGAACGGGCGCCCGACTACTTCCGCCTCGATCTTCGCGTAGATCGTACATTCGGCATCGGCGATCGCCGGGTGTCGATCTTCGCGGGAGCGCAGAACATCACCAACCGGAAGAATTTTGCGGGCTCTACCTGGGACCGCCGGAGCAACAGGATGAAGACACTGGAACAGCTTGGACTGTTTCCTATTCTGGGCCTCGAATGGTCGCTGTGAATCCATTCGACGCGGTGCTCGTTGTCGCATTCGGCGGACCGAACGGCCCCGATGACGTGCGTCCGTTTCTCGCGAACGTGCTTCGCGGCCGTCGCGTCTCCCCCGCACGCGTCGAAGAGGTCGTGCGTCATTACGAGCTGTTCGGCGGTGTCTCTCCGCTCAAGGACATCACGATGAAACAGGCCCGTGGGCTCGAGCAGCGGCTGGCCGTGCGCGGCATTCCCCTTCCCGTCTATGTCGGGATGCGAAACTGGCACCCTCTGCTGCCCGACACGATTCGGGCGATGGTGAAAGATGGCGTGCGACGGGCAGCCGGCCTGGTCCTGGCGCCGCATCGATCGTATTCGAGCTGCACGCAATACCGGCAGAACGTGTTCGACGCGCGCGCCGAAGTGGCGGGGGCGGGGCTGCCCGACCTCTCCGTCACGTACGTGGGCGACTGGCACGTGCATCCGAAGTTTGTCGAAACCAACGCGCGGCACGTTCGCGCCGCGATCGAGCGCCTGCCGGACACCGCACGTGCCGGCGCGCGACTGGTCTTCACGGCGCACAGTGTGCCGGTCTCGATGACGGGCGCCGTGAAATACGCTCAGCAGGTGAACGAATCGGCGCGGCTCATCGCATCCGCTGTCGGTTCGAACGACTGGACGGTCGTGTTTCAAAGCCGAAGCGGCAGGCCGGAAGATCCGTGGCTTGGCCCCGACGTCTGCGAGTACCTGCGCGGCGCGGTCGGCCAGGCGCCGGGCGTGGTGCTGGTCCCCATCGGATTCGTCTGCGATCACATCGAGGTGCTGTACGACCTCGACCACGAAGCCGCGGACGTCTGCCGCGACGTGGGTCTGCCGATGGCGCGAGCGGCAACCGTCAATGACGCTCCGTTGTTCATCGACATGATGGCGGACGTCGTCTCTGACGTCATCACGACGTATCGATCGGGCCGGCCGCTGACCATCGTTCCATGAAGCGAAAAGTGATCGTCCATGACACGATGCAGGATGGCTACGTCTACTGGAGGACGGAACCTGTCGGCAGGAACTTCACGCCCGGGTTCGAGCCGGAGCTGGCACCGAGAGACATGCTGCAGCTCGGCGTCTTCGGCGGAAAGTACATGACCGACTGCCGCCGCGAATTCCCCGCGAGCTGGTTCGCGCGCGCACGGTTGAGTGCCGGGCGCCGCGACGCGCGGCTCAATTATTTCGGCGTCAATGCCTCGCAGTCGCTTGCCGTATGGCGCCGGAGCGGCTGGATCCGTCCCCAGGACCCGCGCGGATGGTTTCAGTGGTACTGCCGGTACTACACGGGCCGCCGCACCGCGGATGATGCGCGGCAGATCAGACGATGGCGGGCGATCGCCCGTCACGTATCCGCAATCCGAAAGCACTGCGAGAAGGGCGACCTCGCCTGCCGCCGCAGGCAACGACAGGCGGTGATGCATTGGGCGTACGACAGCAGGAAGTTGTAAAGCACGCATTGGGAGATTGGCGGATTGGCAGATTGGGAGATTAAATGAGCCGTAATCTACCAATCTACAAATCTGCCAATCTCCCAATTCGCATAGGCATCTCGTCGTGCCTGCTCGGAGAAGAGGTGCGCTTCGACGGCGGGCACAAGCGCGACGCATTTCTCACCGGCACGTTCGGGCAATTCGTGGAATGGGTGCCGGTGTGCCCGGAAGTGGAATGCGGTCTCGGCACGCCGCGGGAATCGATGCGGCTCGTCAGCGTGGACGGTCGCGTGCGGATGCTGACCGGCAAGACAGCCGTCGATCACACCGATCGGATGTCGCGATACGCCGAGCGGCGCGTCGAGCAGCTCGCCTCCGACGAGTTGTGCGGCTACGTGCTGAAGAAGGATTCACCGTCGGGGCGCGGCATCTTCGCGTCGGCGCTGCTGGCACGCTTCCCCAGCCTGCCCGTCGAAGAAGAAGGCCGTTTGTCCGATCCGCGGCTGCGCGACAACTTCGTGGAACGCGTCTTCGCGTACCGGAGGCTGCGCAGCCTCTTCGCCGCCAGGTGGAATGTCGGCGCGCTCGTGCGCTTCCACACCGCACACAAACTGATTCTGATGGCGCACTCGCCCCAGGCCTATCAGCGCCTCGGGCGCCTCGTCGCCCGCGCGCGAATGGCTCCGGCCGGAAATCTGGAGCGCCAGTACACCGAGGAGTTCATGGGGGCCCTCGCGGCGCTCGCGACGCCGCGGCGGCATGCGAACGTGCTCGAGCACATGTTGGGATACTTCAAGAAACAGCTCGATGCCCTTTCGAGGGCTGAGATGCTGAGCGCCATCGAGGATTATCGCAGCGGGCTCGTGCCGCTCGTCGTGCCGATGACGTTGCTGCGGCATCACGTGCGGGTGCACGCCGTGGCGTACCTGGCCGGGCAGCTCTACCTCGATCCGCATCCGAAAGAGCTGATGCTCCGCAATCACGTCTAGCGTGGTGCAACGCTGAGATTGACGATGAATTCGCCGCGGTTGTCGGCGACGTGATCGTCGTTCACGCCGAAGTACAGACGGCCGTTGACCGGCACCGTGAACGTCCGCCGGCCGCCGATGAAGATCGGGCCGTAGTTGTCGATGTTCGCGATGAGGCCGCCCGCAGGCTGGTTCAGTACCGGCGCGTCCGGCGCGCGCCGGTTGTTCACCGACCCCGCGACTCCCGCCCTGTCATTCACATTGTCGCTCAACTGAATGTTGCCGGTGACGTCGAAGGTCAGCACATCGCCCGCGCGCACGGTGATGCCCGAGTCGGTCCACCGTTGCGCCGAGTTGACGCGCACCCTCACTGTTCGCTGTTGCGCGGTGCCGCCTGCCGCCGGGCTGCCGCCGCCGGCCGAGAATTCCTGCCGCGAAAGCATGTTGTCGCGATTCGTGTCGTAGCGCGCGAACGAGGCGGCCGACCAGTGCCACTCGTCTCGGCTGATGTGTCCGTTGCGGTTGTAGTCGAGTGAAACGAACTGGTCCCACGTGTCGTTGGGCGTATCGACGCCGCCGACGACCTCGAAGCGGCTCAGCACGCCGTCGCGGTTACGGTCCAGGTCGTTGAAGACGGCCGGGGTTCCGTACCACTCGGTCCGCTCAACGCGCCCGTTGTTGTTCCAGTCGAGCTCATCGAAGTTGTCGGCGCGCGCATCGTCGACCTCTCCGCCGAGGAACTCAGTCTGATCGAGCCCGCCGTCGCGGTTGCGGTCGACGCGGCGGAACGTCTCGATGTCGTAGTGCCACTCGTTCGAATCGATCTTGCGATTCCGGTTGTGGTCGAGATTGTTGAATCCGGCCTGGGTCCAGCTCACATACCGCTCGTACCGGTTCGGAATGTGATCGGCCTCTTCCCAATTCGTGTCGCGCTGCGCGCCGACTCGAACTTCGGCCCCTGAGAGTTGCCCGTCATTGTTCCAGTCGTGATTGGCGAACGACCTGTCATTGCCGCGCCATTCCTGGCGCGAGATGGTCCCGTCGCCGTTGGTGTCCATCCCCTGGAATCGAATTTCGGCCTGCCCGCGGTCCTGCCCGCGGCCCTGCCCGCGCTGGGCGTCAACGGCCACCGGAATGGCGATGGCCATGGCCACTGCAGCCGCCGGCAGAATAAGCGTAGTAATTTTGAACGACATAGATTCCTCCGCAGGTGGTAGTGCACAGAGCGTGCCCATGCGATTATCATGCAGCCATGGGTCGACTCCTTCGCGCGCCAATCGTGGTCCTTGTGATGGCGGGTGCCATTCAGACCGCGCATGCGCAGGCGCCCGCGTCGGTCGCGCTGGCAGACGTGCAGCGCCTGAAGTGCGCGTTCACGCAGAAGGCGCTGGGCACGTGGGACAAGGCGCTGGCGCCGACGATGGAGATGCTGCCGGCGAAGCTGTCGATGGTGTTCGACGCCATCGACACGCAGGACGGCACCGCGAACGTGACGGACGTGACGGCGCCCGACGCCGGCGCGCCGCACATCACCGTCCGCGTGCTGGCCAGTAATCTTCATTTTCTGGCGATGAATATTTCAGGGTCTGTCTATCTGACGACGGTGTTCGCAGACAGGGAGAGCCGCACGACCGGCAACTTCAAGGCCGTGCACACGCGGCACGAATTCACGCCGACGCGGCTCACAGGATGGACGTCGAGGCCCGAGCAGTACTACGGGCAGTGCGAGGTCATCAAGTAGGGCGCGTATCGGTAGGGTCCGGCTTGAGCCGGACCGTGATTGGCCGTCAATCTTGGCGTCTTGGCGTCTTTGTGTCGGGACGACCACGCCAACCACCAACCGGGGTTTATACTGGGCAGCGATGATGGACGTGGAAATCGAACTGCGGATTCCAACGCTGACGATCAAGTTGGATGAAGATAAAACGCAGCGTATCGATAACTCGCTGGTGCGTTTTCGCAAAGTGATCCAGGTGCCGGCGTTTCCGCCGCCGGGGTCGAAGATCGCGCTCAGCATCGGCGCGGACATGGCCTTCGAATGCGAGATCGGCAGGGCCGACTGGCACGAGGCAAAGCAGAAGTTCGTGCTGTCCTGCAAGTATCCCAAGCAGCGAATCTTCCCGCACGAGTACGAGGCGCTCATGAACGACCCTCAGTGGGAGCGGACGGAGTTTCCCGCGTAGTTCTACGCGCTACAGGCTACCGGCTACCAGCTACCAGCTAATAGAACACTTTGACGAGCAGGTAACCGAGCGCCTCGGGGATTTCGGGAAACCAGTGCGGGGTGTTCGCGGGCACCCACATGATGTCCCCCTTGGCGACGTGATACGTCCGTCCGCCTTCCGTTCTCGGGCCGCGAACCTGTCCGGGGCCGGTCTCCTTTCCATCGATCACGGTGCCACCAAGCACTTGCGTGGCGCGCCCCTCGACGATATAGAAGAAGTCCGCTTCGTTCGCGTGAATCTCGGCAACAGGACTCTTGTCGGTCGACGCAAACGGACGAAAGCCGCCCGACACGCGAAGATTCGGTCCATCCGCCAGCGGCGCCGCTTTCTTCATGGTCGCCGCGACTTTGTCGTGATCAACGTACACAAGCTCGGCCTTCGCATCTTTCACAATTATGGGGACAGTGATCTGCAGATAACTGATCGGCGACGTGACGGTCGTGAATGATTGCGCGGTGCCGGCGGGGACGACGAGCACGTCACCTTTCGTCAGCCGCTGCGTCTGCACGCCTGCGGCGAACATCCCATCACCGGCGGTTACATAAAGGATCGTCGTCCGTTGCTGCGTCTCCAGCTCGCCCGGCATGTCTCGATGGACGCCGGCGACTTGCACCTGCGCCGCGGTGACCAGTACGCCCCCCTTCACCAGCGCCGCATTCACGGTGTCGTGAGGCACATGCACCGCGCCCGTTTGCGCGAACGTCGTCGGAACACTTCCCGCGACGAACAGGAACAGGAACCGGAACCCAAAGATGAATCTCATGGCGTTCAGGGTATACGATTTCACCATATGAACACCGAACCGCGGAGATAAGGGCCTCGACGCAGAGCCGCAGAGGCGCAGAGGGTGACCCGGAGAAATACGAACACGAAACGCGTGACAGCCTTCCCAGGAGAAATCTCAGACGTTTCAACACGGAGGCGCGGAGCACCGCATCGACGTCGCGCCGTCGGCGCGCGGCGAGACGAAGATCCCCGAATATCAAGAGCCTGGATGCAGCAGCTCTTGTATTCGGGGATCTTCGTCTCGCTGCGTGGGCCGCCTCGCGGCCCACGACGTCGATGCTCTGCCCACCGAGGACCCTAGCGCTGTCCACGGAGCAATGCACAACTCCGTGAAACTCCGTGTCTCCGTGCCCCCGTGTTGAGACGAGCCTCCTAATCTCCTGCTCTCCTGTTCAAAAGCGCGTTTGGTTCCGCGATCGGGTAAATTACTCAGGCCCATGCAGACCCGCCGCGACTTTCTGATCGGCGCCGCGTCGTTGGCGACCGTCATCGCATCCCCCGCCGACTTGTCCGCCGAAGCGCCTGGCGCGAAGGCGGAAGCCGCACAAGCGGCGAAGGCCGGCTGGAACAGCGGCGATGTCGCGCACCTGCTTCCGACCGTCAACCATCAGAGATTTCTCATCAAGGCATCGTTCACACGCCCGCAACAGGCGCCGCCGGCGTTGCTCGTTGACCGGCGGAAGGTGCCGGGGCGCCGCGGCGACACGCACGGGTTGTTCTGGACGTTCGATGCGGCGGACCTGGAGCCGGGTCGGCGATACGAGTTGCAGTTGCTCGACGCGCGAGGGCGCGCCGTGTGCGATCCGTGGCCGCTTGCGACGTTCCCGTCGCCCAGTGAGAGCCCGGCGCGTCTACGGCTGCTGATTTATTCCTGCGCAGGCGGCCACGATGCGCTGCCCGATCACAAGCCGACCGACGTCAGCACGCATCGATTTCTCACGCTCGCCGTACGGCGGCGCAT
>CAYHHH010000079.1:0-5407 GCA_964356125.1 uncultured Bifidobacteriaceae bacterium
GTGGTCACCGTGCCTTCCATGCGATCGCCGGACACCTTGCCGTGGTACTGCGTGTCGCCGACGGTGAACGAGATCTGTTCGCCGTTCAGGCGTCCGGCGCTGATCGCCGTCGTGCCCAGCATACCCGACACGAGCTGAAATTCCTGTGTCAGCGTCAGGTCGTTCGTGCCGAGGCGCCACGTCCCTGCGGCCTTGGCCGGGATGATGTTGAGGTGCGACGTGCACCAGCTGGTGCAGCTGCCTTCAACGGTTTCAGAGGCATCGGCGTCCCAGCCGGTCACCTGAAACGTGTTGTTCACCATCCGCGTTCCAGGCCTCAGCGTCAGAAATTTCGGCGCGAGCTTGTCGAGGTTGCTCGGCAGCAGAAACAGGGCGAGCACGGTGGCTTTCGAGATATCCGCTTCGTACATGTCGCCTTCGACGAACGTCGCCAGATGGGTGACGCCGGCTTCCTGCGCCTTCCGGCGCGCGAGGGCCACCATATCGGGGTTGAACTCGAACCCGAAGGCCCGCGCGCCCCGTTTGGCGGCGGCGATGACGTTGCGGCCGTCACCCGATCCGAGATCCATCACGATGTCTTGCGGGGTCACCTTCGCCATGTCGAGCATTTTGTCGACGAGCTCTTGCGGCGTGGGCACCCAGACGACGTCCTTGCCGGCCTGGCCCGGCGTCGGTTCATAGGTGGCGGTCTGCGCGGCCGCGCCGGCGACAGCGAGAACGGTGAGCAGCCATGAAAGCGCGACGGTACGGTAGACAGGGTATTTGATGATCATGCGGGTTCGAATCATACCGGTACTGGTCAAATCATTTCGAGCGCTATTTTGCGGGCCGGTGGCGGGAGCATATTCCTTTATAATCCGCCCTATGAAGATTCGCCGCCTGATTTTGGTCTTCGTGGCGAGCCTGGCAGCCACGACCGCGGCGTGCGAGCGCCGATCCGGCGCGCCACAGAGCACGACCGGGGAGATTGTGGTTGGCATGTACGGCTCGCTGACCGGCGACGGTGCGTCGTTCGGGCAGTCGTCGGTGGAAGGGGCCCAGCTCGCGGTCGAGGAAATCAACAACGCCGGCGGCGTGCTCGGCGGCCGGACGATCAGGCTGCTCGTCGAAGACGATCAGAGCCGGCCGGAAGAAGCATCGAGCGCCGTCACCAAGTTGATTACACAGGACAAGGTCGTCGCGGTGCTGGGCGAAGTGGCGAGCCGCCGCACGCTGGCCGCCGCGCCCGTCGCGCAGAAGTACCAGATACCAATGATCACGCCGGCGTCGACCAACGAGCGCGTCACGCAGGTCGGCGATTACATCTTCCGGGTGTGCTTCATCGATCCGTTCCAGGGGGAAGTGCTTGCGAAGTTCGCCTACAACGACCTGAAGGCGCGCCGTGTTGCCGTGCTGAAGGACATTCAGCAGGATTACTCCGTCGGCCTCACCGATTCGGTGCAGAAGACCTTCACCTCGCTCGGCGGGAAGGTGTTCGATCCGGTCAGCTACAGCTCTGGCGACGCCGATTTCCGCGCAATTCTGACGCAGGTGCGCGCGCAGAAGCCCGATGCGATCTTCGCCACCGGCTATTACCCCGAGGCCGCCATCATCGTCCGTCAGGCGCGCGAGCTCGGCATGACGATGCCGATTCTTGGTGGTGATGGGTGGGTGGGCGACGCGTTGAAGAACGGGCGCGAAGCGCTCAAGAACACGTTCATCTCCAACCACTACTCGGGCGAGAACCCCGATCCGATCGTGCAGAACTTCCGGAAGGCGTATCGCGCGAAGTTCAACCGCGAGCCCGATTCGATCGCGGCGCTCGGCTACGATGCGGCGAAGGTACTGGCCTATTCGATTAACCGCGCGGGAACGACCGAGGGCCCGAAGGTGCGCGACGCCATCGCGGCGGCAGACGTCAAGGGTGTCACGGGCCAACTGAAGATGAACGCCGACCGCAACGTCATCAAGCCGGCCGTCATCGAGGAACTCCAGTTCGTCAACGGGGACGTGAAATATGCCTACAAGACCACGATCAACCCGTAGTGGATACCTTCCTCCAACAGTTCATTAACGGCCTCTCGCTCGGCGCCATCTACGCACTCATCGCGCTCGGGTACACGATGGTGTACGGAGTGCTGCGCCTCATCAATTTCGCGCACGGCGACGTGTACATGCTGGGCGCGTTCGCCGGCTATTACCTGGCGAACTCGCTGAATCTCGACGCCAACCCGTCGGTGCTCGGCGCCATCGTGGTGACGCTGGGCGCGATGGCCATTGCCGCGGGCATCGGCATTGTCATCGAGCGGTTCGCGTATCGCCCGGTGCGGCATCATTCGCGGCTGACATCGCTCATCACCGCCATCGGCGTGTCGCTGCTGCTCGAGTACGGCGGTCAGGTGGTCTTCGGCGCGACGCCGAGGTTCTTCCCCCAGATGATCAGCTCGCAGACCTACTCGCTGGGGGGCGTCCAGATTACCAATCAGAGCCTGATGATTATCGTGGTGGCGTTCATCATGATGTTCGGCCTCGAGTTCATCGTCCATCGCACGAAGATGGGCAAGGCGATGCGCGCGGTGTCGTTCAACCTGCCCGTGGCTCGGCTGATGGGCATCAATACCGACATGGTGATTGCGTTCACGTTCGCGCTGGGCTCGGCGCTCGCCGCCGTCGCCGGCGTGCTCGTCGCGCTCTCGATTCCGCGCATCGATCCGCTGATGGGCCTGATGACCGGCTTGAAGGCCTTTGTCGCGGCCGTGCTGGGCGGGATTGGAAGCATCCCCGGCGCGATGCTCGGCGGCATGCTCATCGGGCTGATGGAAACGTGGATCTCGGCGACCGCGTACTCCACCTACCGCGATGCGATGGCGTTCGCCGTGCTGATTCTTATCCTGCTGTTCCGCCCTGCCGGCATTCTCGGGACCTCCGTCACCGAAAAGGTCTAGCGCCGCGATGAGCCTGGCAAGAAAACTCGCAAGTATGACCGCCAGCATTGCGAGCCTGCTGCTGCTCAACTACGTGTTCGAGTACGGCTTCGGCGACTTTCAGATCAATCCGTACTACGCCCGCATCATCAATCTGATCGGCATCAACATCACGCTCGCCGTCAGCCTGAATCTCATCAACGGCCTGGCGGGGCAGTTCTCGATCGGCCACGCGGGTTTCATGGCCGTCGGCGGATACACGGCGACCTATCTGACCGTGTACCACGGCCGGCAGATCGCGGCGCTCGTCGGCAGCACGCCCGCCGATCCGCTCGGCGGTTCGATCGTGATGATTCCGAGCCTGCTGGCCGGCGCGGCGGCCGCGGCGTTCGCGGGGTTGCTCGTCGGCATTCCATCGCTGCGGTTGAAGGGGGATTACCTTGCGATCGTCACGCTCGGCTTCAGCGAGATCATCCGCGTGATCATCCTGAACATTCCGGCCGTCGGCGGCGCCACGGGATTCACCGACGCGCTTCCGATCACGAATTTCTTCTGGATTTTCTCGATGGCGGTCCTCACCATCGTCATCACCCGCAATATCGCCTTGTCGACGTTCGGCCGCGCGCTGTTCGCGATTCGCAGCGACGAAATCGCGGCCGAGGCGATGGGCATCAACACGACGCGGAACAAGGTGATGGCGTTCGTCATCAGTGCGGCGCTGGCCGGAGTGGCCGGCGGGCTGTCGGGACAGCTGTTCGCCAACCCGCTGAACCCGCAGAACCTGAACTTCGTGAAGTCGATCGAAGTGATCGTGATGATTGTGTTGGGCGGCATCGGCTCGATTACCGGGGCCGTCCTCGGCGCGACGATCCTGACGATTCTTCCCGAAGCACTCAGGACGTTCGACCAGCAGTTTCCCGGGTTGCGCATGGTGATTTACGCGCTGCTCCTGATTCTGCTGATGATTTTCCGGCCGCAGGGTCTGCTCGGCCGGCGCGAGCTCTCGTGGGCCTGGCTCCGTCCTTCGAAACGGAGGCCGGTGCTTGAGTAACCTTGACCCCATTCTGAAAACGCGGAACGTGACGATGCGGTTTGGCGGCCTGACGGCTGTGAAGGCGCTGAACATGACCGTGCCGCGCCAGTCGTTGTATGGATTGATCGGGCCCAACGGCGCGGGGAAGACCACGGTCTTCAACGTGCTGACGGGTGTGTATTGCCCCACGGAAGGGGAGATCGAGTTCGACGGCACGCACATCGAGAAGAAGAAGCCGTACGAGATCACGAGACTCGGGGCGGCGAGGACGTTTCAGAACATCCGGCTGTTCGCCGATATGACCGTCCTCGAGAACGTCATGACGGCGCACCATCTGCGATCCCAGCAGATGTGGTCTGACGCGGTGCTCGGAACCGGCAAGCACCATAAGGAAGAGACGCACACCCGGGACCGCGCGATGGAGTTGCTCGCGATCTTCAATCTGGACAAGTTCGCGCGGGAGCCCGCGACGAGCCTGCCGTACGGCAGCCAGCGGCGCCTCGAGATTGCGCGGGCGCTGGCCACCGAGCCGAAGCTGCTCCTGCTCGACGAGCCGGCCGCCGGCATGAACCCGCAGGAGTCGGTAGAGCTGATGCGCCTCATCCGCTGGCTGCGCGACGAGATGAAGCTGACGATTCTGCTCGTCGAGCACAACATGAAGGTCGTCATGGGCATCTGCGAGACGATTCAGGTGATCGACTACGGCGAAGAGATCGCGATCGGTCCGCCCGCAGAGATTCAGAAGAACCCGAAAGTCATCGAGGCCTATCTTGGCGGCGGCTAGCACCGACCTGCTCTCGCTCGAGAAGGTCAACGTCTTCTACGGCGCGATTCACGCGCTTCGCGACGTGTCGCTCGTCGTCCGCCCGGGCGAGGTTGTGACGCTGCTGGGCGCCAACGGCGCCGGCAAATCGACGACGCTGCGCGCGATCACCGGCCTGCTGGCGCCGAAGAGCGGCCGCATCTCGTTCGACGGCGGCGACATCACCGGCCACGCCGCACATAAGCTCGTCGCGCGGGGCATTTCGATGTCACCCGAGGGGCGCGGCGTGTTTGCAAACCTCACGGTGCTCGAGAACCTCGAGATGGGGGCGTATCTCACGAAAGACAAAGCCGCCATCAAGCGCGACCTCGAGCGTGGGTTCACGTTGTTCCCGCGCCTCAAGGAACGGGTCAAGCAGCGCGCCGGGACGCTTTCCGGCGGCGAACAGCAGATGCTGGCCATGGCTCGCGCCCTGATGTCGCACCCGAAGCTGCTGCTCCTTGACGAACCCTCCCTCGGCCTCGCGCCCATCGTCTGCCAGACGATCTTCAGCACGATTGACGAGATCAAAGCCGAAGGCACCACCGTGCTGCTCGTCGAGCAGAACGCGAACGCCGCACTGAAGCACTCCGATCGCGGTTATGTGCTGGAAACAGGTTCGGTCGTCTTTGAAGGGACCGCTGCAGACATCGCCAACAACCCGCGGGT
>CAYHHH010000079.1:5507-17864 GCA_964356125.1 uncultured Bifidobacteriaceae bacterium
TCGTACACCATGGGCAGCACCGACACGATGACGATGCCGATCGTGACGAGCGTGAAGTTCTCTTTGATGATCGGGACGTTGCCGAAGAGGAACCCGGTGCCCATGCAGATCGTGACCCACAAGATGCCGCCCGTGATGTTGTAGAAGAGGAACGCGCTCGCGCTCATCGTTGCGGCGCCCGCCACGAACGGCAGGAAGGTGCGGACGATGGGCACGAAGCGGGCGAGCACAACGGCCTGTCCGCCGTGCCGCTCGAAGAACTCGTGGGCGCGCGTGATGTGCTGCGCGTTGATGAGGCGGTGCGAGAACGCCGGGCCGTCGCCGATGCCGAGCAGCCGCGGACCGATGCGGCGGCCGATCGAGTAGTTGACGCCGTCACCGAGAATCGCTGCGGCCATCAGCAGGACATAGCACACCCACGGGTTGAGCACGCCGGTGGCGCTGAGGGCGCCGACGGCGAAGAGCAGCGAGTCGCCCGGCAGAAACGGCGTGACGACCAGGCCCGTCTCGGCAAAGACGATGGCGAACAGGATGCCGTACACCCAGAGCCCGTACTGCTGAACGAACTGGAGCAGGTGCCTGTCAAAATGAAGGACAAAATCGATGAGCTGCGGCATTCAGAACGCGTGGGCTATTTGCCGGCGGGCGGCTGGACGTCACGGATGATGAACAATGTCTCTCCCGGGCTCATGAGGCCGAGCTCGCGGCGCGCGATTTCTTCGATGGCCGCGGGATCTTCCCGGAGCCGGCGCGCCTCGTCGCGGAGCGACGCATTTTCGTTGCGCAGCCGCGCGAGGTCGGACGCCAGTTCATCATACTGTTTTCGCGCGCGCATCGTGGCCACCAGGCCCTGATCGCCCACGAGGGCATCGACGACGAGGACGCAGACGACGAAGAAGAAGAGGCCCGCGAGGATGCGGCGGCCGCGCCGCTGGGCGCGCTGGAGGGGCTGAGTCTTGGGTGTCTGCCGGGTCGCCATTATTTTCGGGTCGCCATTATTTTCGGTAGGGCGCGACTTTAGTCGCGCTAGTTTAGTACCGCATTTTCGGCCAAAGTACAAGCGGTAAATAGGGGGTACGGATGGAAAACGACTGCGTCGTCGTGTGGACGACCATCGGAAGCACGGCCGACGGGCGCGGCATGGCATCGATTCTGGTCACCGAGCGCCTCGCGGCCTGCGTCAACGTGCTGCCCGAGATGGAATCGTTCTATCGCTGGAAGGGGCAGGTCGAGAACGATCACGAACGGCAGCTCGTGATGAAGACAACCGTCGCCCGTGTGGCCGCGCTCAGGGCGCGCGTCCACGAACTGCACGACTATGACGTGCCCGAGTTCCTCGTGCTGCCCATCGTCGGCGGCAGCGAGGCCTATCTGAACTGGATTCGCGAGTCGACGGCCGGGTGATATCATTCGCGCCATTCCTGCTTTCTGGATCGCCGCGATTGCGCTCAAAGTGCTGGTGTGGCTCGCCGCGCCGGACAACGTCGCGATCGATCGCGCGGTCAACCTGGCGATCATCGTCCTTGGCGTCACAACGGTCTATCGGGTCACCACGCTCGCGCGATCGGGGCTGCTCTGGCGCGTCAGCCGCAAGCTGATCCTCTCCTATATCCTGGTCGGCGCGGTCCCGATCCTGCTGCTCGTCACCTTCGCGCTGGTGGCATTCCTGGTCGTCTTCTTTGATGTCAGCGCGTATCTCGTCCACGATCGCGTGGCGCATCTCACCGAGCAGGCCAGCCTGTTCGGCCGGACCACGATGTTCGAGATCGAGCGTGCGCCCGCTGCAGGGTACGAGGAGATCATTCAACGGCGCCAGTCGGCGCTCGCCAGCCGATATCCGGGCATCTCCATCGCGCTCGCGCCGGAAGCGGAGCTGCCGAAGTGGGTGTCGCGCGCCGGATTCACCGGGCTCGTCGAGCGCGGCACGGTTGCGCGGGCCGTGACGTTTCCACGCGCAGCAGGGCCCCGCTACGCCATCGTCGTGGATCTGCCGGTCGACAGCACCATGGACGAGGCCGCGCTCGCGGAAGCCGGCATCACGCTGGGAGAGCAGCGCCGGCGGTCGCTCTTCAACACCGCGACCTACGTGGCCTACATCGACTGGGAGACCGGGGCGCCGGCCGAAACACACATCGCCATGGCCGTCGACGTCCCCACGCTGTACGCGTGGCTGGGGGGCAACCGGAAGGGCGAGGCCAACGTGAACTTCAATCGGATTCTGCTCTACATGCTGGTCGGCATCGGGGTACTGCTGCTCGTCATCGAGATGGTGGCGTTGAGCAACGGCCTCGCGCTGGCGCGCACCATCACGACGTCGGTCGACGAGCTGTTCAGCGGCACCGAGCATGTCAAGAGCGGACACTTCGACAAGCGCATCGCGGTGCGATCGGACGACCAGCTCGGGCAGTTGGCGACTTCGTTCAACGACATGACGGGGCGCATCCAGCACCTGCTGGTCGAGCAGGACGAGAAGCGGCGGCTGGAGCAGGAGCTGCAGATCGCGCGCGACATCCAGATGTCGCTGCTGCCCCATGGCGCGCTGAGCGCGCCGGGCCTGTCGGTCGCGGCGCTCTGCGCGCCGGCGCGCGAAGTCGGCGGCGACTACTACGATTTTCTGCCGCTGGCCGATGGCCGCGTCGGCCTGCTGATCGCCGACGTGTCCGGGAAGGGCACATCGGCGGCGCTCTACATGGCAGAGCTGAAGGGCCTGATGCTGTCGCTCAGCCGCATCCACACCTCGCCGCGCGCGCTGCTGATCGAAGCCAACGACATCATCAAGCACCATCTCGACAGCCATAGCTTCATCACCATGACCTACGCGGTGATCGATCGCGCAGCGGGTACGTTGACGTGCGCGCGCGCCGGCCACACGCCGTTCATGCGCATCGCCGCCCGTGAGGGCGCCCCCCGGTGCGTCGACGTGCTGGCGCCCGATGGCATGGTCCTCGGCTTGAATCTCGATCGCGGCGAGCGCTTCGAGCGCTTCCTCGAGGAGCTGACCCTTCCGATTGCCGGCGGGGATCTCTTCTTCTTCTTCACCGACGGCGTCAGCGAGGCGATGGATGCCGAGGGCTCCTGTTTCGGCGAAGATCGGCTCAGCACGTTTCTCGCGGCGCACGCGGACCTGACACCCGAGGCGATCCGCGACCGGCTGGTTGATGACATCGCCGCCTTCGTGCAGGGACAACCGCAGCACGACGACATCACGATGGTGATCTTGAAGATCGAAAGAGTCGGGGAGTCGGTGAAAGAGTCGGTGGAGTCGAAAGAGTCGGGAGAGTCGGTGTGAACGATCTGACCGTGGTCTTCAGGAGCGCGTCCGATATCGAGGTGCGCGTCGTGCGCGGGCTGCTCGAGAGCCACGGTATCGAGTCGCTCGTGTCCCAGGGCTCGCCCCGGTCGATTTTTCCGGTGCAGGTCGACGGCATCGCGGAGATTCGGATCGCCGTGCGGCCGGAGGACGCCGACGAAGCGCGCCGGCTCATCGACAGCCATCGCATCGACGCGGCCGACGGCCGCGTCATCCCGCTGCGCAATGAATTCGCCGCGCTCGAGCGCAGGATCGGGTACACGTTCCGCGATTCCGGCCTGCTGGAGCACGCGCTCACGCACACGTCACGCGCCAACGAGGACGTCAGCGGCGGCGTCATCGACAACGAATCGCTCGAGTTCCTCGGGGACGCCGTGCTCGGGTTCGCGATTGCCGACGTGCTGTTCCGCCGTTTCCCCGATCGTGATGAAGGATGGAAGTCGAAGATGAAGGCCGCGCTCGTCTCGACGGCGTCGCTGGCGCGGCTGGCCGAAGGGCTCGACCTCGGGCAGCACCTGTTGCTCGGGCGCGGCGAGGAGAAGACCGGCGGACGGCGCAAGCAGGCGCTCCTCGCCGATGGCTACGAGGCGCTGATTGCGGCGATCTATCTCGACGGCGGCGTCGAGCACGTGACGGCGTTCATCGCGCGCCATTTCGACGCGCTCATCGCCGAGGCGCGCACGCCGGCGGCCGCGTTTCACGACTATAAGTCCGCGCTGCAGGAACGCGTCCAGTCCTCAGGCGATGCCCCTCCGGAGTACGCCGTCATCGGCGAAGCGGGGCCCGATCATCACAAGCAGTTTCACGTGCAGGTGCGCGTGGGCGGGCTGGCGATGGCGGAAGGAATGGGTCGGAGTAAGAAAGAAGCCGAGCAAGAAGCCGCCAGGCTCGCGCTGTTGCGGCTCGATGTATCTAAAGATCTAGAGATCTGAGATCTCTAGATCTCTCGTTAGTCGATTTCGATGATGCCCCAGGGCTTTCGATCGTCGTCTGCGAGCCCGCTCTCGCCGCCGCCGGCGACGACCATGGCAGGCTCGGGGCGTGGCAGGCGCGCGAGCGCGTAGGATTGCACCTCGCGCGCGACATCTTCGTCAGAGGGACATGACGGCCGGCAATACAAACGCACCCACACACGCAGCAGCGGATCGCTGAAGCTGTAGCGCTTGCGCTGCGACACGATTAGATCGACATCTTCGAGCCACGACAAATAATCCTTCGTCGAGCCCGGCGTGCGCCTGAGACGCTGGGCCACTTCGGTAAGCGTCAGCGGCTCTTCCTGCGCGAGGATCTCGAGAATCGCTTTCAGCGCGCCGTAGCCGCGCGCGCGATGCAGCCGCAGCTCGTAGCATGACGCGCACGCGGCGGCGAGGCGGCCGTCGGGCGAGAGCAACTGCGCGAGCGCGCTGACAGGATCGCCGACGCCCTGCGCGTCGACCATGCCGCTCAGCGCTTCGCCGATCGCCTGCGCGTAGCCGACGCGGCCATCGGAGAGCGCGGAGACCGAGCGCGCCAGCGAGTCTGAGCCCGCCGCGCCGTGCAGCATGGCCTGGCCACCGTCGATCGACAGCATGAGATCGCGGACTTCGGTCGACGAGAGCGGCGGCACGTGGATGACCTCAAACCGGGAGGTGGCATCCCTCATAAATCTATGAGCCCTCGACACATAGCGCGTCGTCAGAACGAAGCGGTTGGGGCTGGTCGAGAGCGTTTTCAGGAGCTCGTGGAGCGCGGTCCGCAGTCCGGGGAAGCTCTCGAACGTCCGCAGCTCGAGGACTTCGTCGAGCAGGAACGTTGCGGGCTCGCTGCCGCCGCCAGCCCGCGATTGATCGAGAAATGCGAGCATCGCGTCGAACGCCGCGCGCGCCGACGCCGGCTCGGTGCGCGGCGGCACGCGGAACGGCGAGGCGTGGGTGACCGCCTGATAAAAACGTTCCGGGGTTGTGGCGGCACGTTCGAGATCGATTTGCTGGCACTGCGTGCGGCCGAGCCGTTCCCGGATGCGGCACAGCAACTGCGTGCGGCCCGTACGAAAATCACCGAGCACGACCGGAATGCGCGATGGGCTCGCATCGATCGCGGCGAGAATTCGCCGTTCGAGCGCGGGACGCGACGCGGTGAGTGATTCGTGTGCGGGCACAGGTGAGAGATGAGGATTCGCGAAACGAAAGACAGAACTTAAGACCGCGCGGCTGAGTTGTCAATGCGGAAAATAAAAAAGATTTTGTTTGACAAGTTCTTCATTGCGTCACGTGGAGTTGGCCGCGTGTTCCATTTTGTAATTCATGCGCCTGATGGAGGGCGCGACTTAAGTCGCGCACTACCGAAGCATGACAATGTAGAATGTGCCGGCTATGAACATCGCTGTACTTGGTGCGCAGTGGGGAGATGAAGGCAAAGGCAAGGTCGTCGATCTGCTGACGCCGCATTTTGCCGTCGTGGCGCGCTATCAGGGCGGGCACAACGCCGGTCACACGGTGTATGTCGGCGCTACCAAGATCATTCTGCGGCTCCTGCCGTCGGGAATCCTCCACTCGCACGTGTCGTGCGCCATCGGCAACGGGGTCGTCATCGATCCCCAGGCGCTCTTCACGGAAATCGACGAGCTCGGCACGTTCGGGTACGACGTATCGAACCGCCTCCTCATCAGCGAGCGCGCCCACATCATCCTTCCGTACCATCGCGAGCTCGATCTCCTGTCGGAAGCCAGGCGCGGCGAGCGCAAGATCGGCACCACCTCGCGCGGGATCGGCCCCGCCTACGAGGACAAGATCGGCCGCCGGGGCATCCGCGTGTGCGACCTGTTCGATCGCGCGGGTCTCGAGCAGGAGATCCGCGAGAACGTGCAGGCGCGCAACCGCCTGATCAAGGAGTCCACGCTCGACTGGCGCCCGTTGTTCGACCAGATGCTGGCCTACGGCGAACGGATGAAGCCCTGGGTCACCGACATTTCGGTGTTCCTGGCCAACACGAGCGCGGCCGGACGTCCGATCCTGTTCGAGGGTGCGCAAGGCACGCTGCTCGACATCGATCACGGCACCTATCCCTTCGTCACCTCGTCGAACTCGACGATTGGCGGCGTGTGCACGGGTCTCGGCGTGAGCCCGAAGATGATCAATGGCGTGCTGGGGGTCGTGAAGGCCTACGCGACGCGCGTCGGCGAGGGCCCCATGCCCACCGAGCTTCTGGGCGCGAGCGGCGATCGCTTGCGGGACAGCGGCAAGGAATTCGGCTCGGTCACCGGACGGCCCCGCCGCTGCGGCTGGTACGACGTCGTCGTCGCGCGCTATGCGGCGCGTATCAACGGGCTCGACAGCGTGGCGCTGACGAAGCTCGACGTGCTGGACGGCCTCGACGAAGTGAAGGTGTGCACGGGGTACCGCGTCGGCAAGGACGTGATGACCGAGTGGCCGGCCGATCTGAACGTGCTCGAGAAGTGCGAGCCCGTATATGAAACGCTGCCGGGTTGGAGCCGCCCGAGCCTGGGCGTGACACGCTACGAGGATTTGCCGCGCGAGGCGCAGCAGTACGTCGCGTTTCTCGAAAGTGTCACCGGCGTGCCCGTGTCGATTGTGTCGACCGGGTCGGGACGCAACGACACGATCATCCGCGAGAAATCCGCCGCATCGGAATGGTTCGGCGTCGGCGCCACGTAAGGGGCAAAGGACAAGGGGCGAGGGGCAATTACCCCTTGCCGCTTACCCCTTGCCCCTCACCCCTCACCCCTCACCCCTCCGTGCGTGCCGCTTGCCGAAGGCGTTGACGGCCCTTGACTCGGCGTCCTTGTTGAATTCGATACCCGCGCGGTAGCGCGATACCCCTTTCGGAATCTCGAAGAACGCCCACGCGACGGTCGCGGCGAATTTCACCATCCCAAGATCGTCGGCCAGGATCATGCGGATTTTCTGCTGCGGCTTCAGCGGTGTCGGACAGAGTATCTGCGCGCCATAGGTGGAGAGATCGACCACTGTGGCGAGCGCGCCGTCCACTTGCGCCTCGGTGCCCTCGGCCATGCGGAAGCGCGGCGCGCGCCGGGTTCCGCGATAGTCGAGATTCGCCGCAGGCTGCGCGGGTGCCTCGGCTTCGACGATGTCAACCGCCTCCACTTCGATGTCGGCCGGCGCCGGCGATGATGGCGTCGGTGCGGCTGCGGCCGGCGGGGGTGGCGGCGCAAGCGTCCGGCGCGGCGACACGCGGTAAGTGCCGTCGACCGACACCACGCGGATTTCCGACGCGGACAACGCAGGGTCGGCCTTGATGCGGTTGATCAGCGCGGCTCCACGCGAGGTGGCGGCGAACAACCGCTCGAGCGAGATCACTTCCGGTTTTCGCGTCGTGATCGCTTCGAGCGCCTTCAGAGGCTCCTTGTCGCTGAAGATCAGCACCTCGCCCACGGAGGCGGCGCTCTGCTTCAGGGCGTCGAGCAGCTCGAGGGCACCGATGATGACGGTGCAGGGCGTCGACATAAACACCCAAGTTTACTGTAGAATTTTGCGACGAAAATGAAACTCGTCAAATGCATCATCCGGCCCAACAAGGTCGACGAGGTCCGCGAGGCGCTCGAGAAGGCGTCCGTATCCGGCATGACGATTACAGAGGTGCGAGGTCACGGGCGGCAGAAGGGGCACAAGGCCGTCTATCGCGGCCGTGAGTACGACGTGAGCCTGCTGCCAAAGACGATGATCGAGATGGCGGTGCCCGACGAGCTGGTCGACGAAGTCGTCCGCGTCCTCATGACCGCCGCGCGCACAGGCGACATCGGCGACGGCAGAGTCTGGGTATTGAATATCGAGGAGGGCTACAACATCCGGACGGCGGCAAGAGACATGTAAGTTCGGCAGAAACTAGAATCTGGAATCTATAAACTAGATTCTAGGTTTCAGATTTTAGTTCCCCGGTTCAGATCTCTCCCCACTTCAATTTCTCTCTCAACACCTGAAAGTATCCGCGCGAGGAGGCGTGAATGAGGCGCAGCCGGCGCTCCGCGCGGCGCACCGTGACGATGTGGTCGCTCTTCAGCGGCATCAGCGACTGGCCGTCGAACGTCGCAAACACTTCGCTCTGTTCGTCGTGGATCAGCGGCTGAATCCGAATCTCGCTCGAGCCGGCGACGACGACGGGGCGGTTGGTCAGCGTGTGCGGCGCAATCGGCGTAATCGTGAGGCCGTCGACGTGCGGGTGCACGATCGGGCCGCCGGCGGAAAGGCTGTAGGCGGTCGTGCCCGTCGGGCTCGCGATGATGAGGCCGTCGGCCTTGATCCGCATCATCGACTCGCCGTCGACAGACACGGACAGCTCGATGATGCGCGACAGCGCGCCCTGCGTGACGACGACGTCGTTCAGCACGATGCGATCGGCGAGACGGCGCCCTGCGGCCTCGACGGTCACGTGCAGCATCATCCGCTCTTCGATCTTCGCCGTGCCGTTCACCGCGCTGTCGAGTGACGTGAAGATTTCCGGCAGCGTCACCTCGGTGAGGAAGCCGAGGCTGCCGAAGTTGACGCCGAGGATCGGGATGTCCGACTGCGCCTTCGCGATGCGGCCCGCCGTGCCCAGCAGCGTGCCGTCTCCGCCGAGCACCACGATCATGTCGACATGGCGCGGCAGATCGTCCTTCTCGACGACTGAGAATTGCGCGGTCGTTCCGGCCGAAGTTGCGAGCGCCGCCGTTTCGTGATCGAAGATGGGCGTCAACTGCCGTTCTTCGAGCCACGAGGCAATCTGCGCGAGGTGGGTCGCGGCCCGATCGAGTCCGGATTTGGCAACAACGCCAACAGCCCGCATTACCGGGCGCCTTTTAAATAGAGGAAGAACTCGCGGTTGCCGGTGTCGCCGGTAATCGGAGATTCGGTCATGGCCTGGCGGACCAATCCTACCTCAGCGGCCGCGCGCGACGCCTCCTCGACGACGCGCGCCTGCACGGCCGGGTCGCGGATGACCCCTTTCTTGCCGACCTCCGCGCGCCCCGCCTCGAATTGCGGCTTCACGAGCGCCACCACATCGGCGCCGTCGCGCAGCAGCGGCGGCACGCGCGGAAAAATGTGCCGCAGCGAGATGAACGACACGTCGATCGTCACGATGTCGACGAGTGACGGCAGGTGAGACGGCTCGAGCGTCCGCGCGTTCGCGCGCTCGATGACGACGACGCGCGGATCGTTGCGCAGTCCCCAATCGAGCTGGCCGTGACCGACGTCGAACGCGACGACGCGGCGCGCGCCCCGCTTGAGCAGCACGTCGGTGAATCCACCCGTCGACGCGCCGATGTCGAGCGCCTCCCGGCCGTCGACAGCGACGGCGAACGTGTCGAGCGCATGGGCCAGCTTGAGGCCGCCGCGGCCGACATACGGATGGTCCGGCTCTTTCAGCGTGATGTCGGCGTTGTCCGCCACCGGCATCCCCGCTTTGTGCGCGGGTTGCCCATCGACGATCACGACACCTGACATGATGAGCGCGCCGGCGCGCTCGCGCGACGAGGCCAGCCCGCGCTGCACGAGGAGCACGTCGAGCCGTTGTTTCAATTGGTTCTCTTAATGACCCAATCCGCGATGTCGGCGAGCCGCGACCCCTGCAATCCAGCCGATTGCAGCGCCGCGATCGCATCGTCGTGCCGTTCGGCGGCGAGGCGGCGCGATGCGTCGAGCCCGTAGGTGGAGGGATACGTCGGTTTGCCCGCTTTCGCATCCTTGCCGATGGTCTTACCGAGATCCTTGGCGTCCCCTTCCACATCAAGAATGTCGTCGACGATCTGGAAGGCGAGCCCGAGATGGCGCCCGTATTCGTCGACCGCGCGAATCACAACGTCGGTGCCTCCGCCCATGATGGCGCCGGCGACGGCGGCCGCCCGAATCAGCGCGCCGGTTTTGCGCGCGTGCATGTCCTGCAGCGAGTACTGGTCGAAGGTCGACGACCCCACGGCGAGCAGATCGATGGCTTGCCCGCCGACCATGCCGCAACTGCCTGCCGCGACGGCGATCGTGTGAATCGTGCGGATCTTTCTGACAGCGAGAGCGGGGTCGCGCGGTTCGGCCGCGAGCAGTGCGAATGCCTCGGTCAGCAGCCCGTCACCGGCCAGTATCGCCATCCCCTCGCCGTACACCACGTGATTGGTCGGCCGGCCTCGGCGCAGCGAATCATTGTCCATCGCGGGCAGATCGTCGTGGATGAGCGAGTAGGTGTGGATCATTTCGACCGCGCAGGCGGCCGGCAATGCGAGATCGAACGGGTCCTCACTGTACCCTGACGAGCGTGCCACGGTCTCGGCAGCGGCAAGCGTCAGAATCGGTCGAAGGCGTTTTCCGCCGGCGTCGAGGCTGTATCGCATGGCCTCGTACACGACCTTGGGGCAGGCGGGTGGTATCGGAAGGTACCGCGAGAGCCCCTCGTCGATGCGGGCGCGCATTCCGCCGATGTACCCTGCGAGCGGCGCCGGCATTACTTCTCGTCTTTGGAGAACATCTGGCCGGCCGGGCGCAGGTCGCCGCGCTCGTTGAGAATCTCGATGCGCTTCTCGGCTTCTTCGAGCCGGGTATGGCAAAAGCGTGAGAGTTGCACCCCGCGCTCGTACAGTTCGAGCGACTTCTCGAGCGCAAGATCTCCTTCTTCGAGCTTCTTGACGATGGTTTCAAGCTCGGCGATGGCGGCTTCGAAATCTTTAATTGTCGAGTCCATCAGTTTTCACCACTTCGCATGTCAACTCGCCTTCAGCCAGCGTGACGCGGACGCCGTCGCCCCGCTGCACGTCGGATGCCTTGCGGATGACGCGGGTCCGCGATTCGTCCCAGACCACCGCGTAACCGCGGCCGAGCACCGCGAGCGGGCTCAAGCTGTCGAGCCGCGCCGCGCAATTATGCAGCCGCGCTTCGGCGCGGTGGTGCCGATGCATTGCCGCCGCGCGCAGCGTGCCGTCCACGCGAACCAGCCGCGCGCGCACTGTTCCGAGGCGGCGGCGCAAATCGTACTGCTCGAGTTGCAGCCGAAGCGCCTGGAACACGCGGACCCGCCGGCTCACCGACGATCGCACCGCGTGCCGCAGCGCATGCGTCGTCTCGGCACAGTGGCGGCCGCGAAGGGCGAGGCGGGCGGACCAGCCGGCAAATCCCGGCCGGCGGTTCAGCACATGCACGCGCGATTCGAGGCGCGCGACCGAGCCGCGCACCGCGCCGGTGAGGCGATCGCTCAGCCGGTCGATGTGGGTGCAGAAATCTTCCTTGCGCGCCACGACGATTTCGGCGGCAGCCGACGGCGTTGGCGCGCGGACGTCGGCGGCGAAATCGGCGATCGTGAAATCCACCTCGTGGCCGACGGCGGAGATCACGGGGACCGGCGAGTCGACGATCGCCCGCGCCACGACTTCCTCGTTGAACGCCCACAGATCTTCGACCGAGCCGCCACCGCGTCCCACGATGATGACGTCGATGCCCGGGACTTTCGCCACATCTCTGATGCCGTGCGCGACATCGGCGGCGGCCCCCTCGCCTTGCACGCGCGTGGGGCGGATGACGAGGTGCGCGTTCGGATAACGCCGGCCGAGCACCTTGATGATGTCGCGGATGGCGGCGCCGTCGAGCGACGTGACGATGCCGATCTTGCGGGGCAGCGACGGCAGCGCGCGCTTGCGTGCAGCGTCGAAGAGCCCCTCGGCCTGCAGCCGGCGCTTCAATTGATCGAATGCGAGCTGGAGCGCGCCGAGCCCGTGCGGCTCCATGCGCTCGCACACGATCTGGTATTCGCCTTTCGGCTCGTACACGCTGATGCGCCCGCGCACGATGACGTGCAGTCCGTCTTCCGGCTTGAACTTCAGCGAGCGTACATCCGACTTGAACATGACCGCTTTGATCTGCGCGCCGGGATCTTTGAGCGTGAAGTAGAGATGGCCGGTGTTCCAGAGGCGGCAGTTGGAAATTTCTGCCTCGACCCACACTTCGGCGTACGCAGTTTCCAGAATGCCGCGGATGTTCGCCGTGAGGTCGGTGACGGTAAGGACCGTTCTCTGCCGCTCGCGCGCTAAAGGCGCGCTCGCGCGGGCTGGTTCCGGTTCCCGTTCCGGTTCC
>CAYHHH010000079.1:17964-19564 GCA_964356125.1 uncultured Bifidobacteriaceae bacterium
GTTCCGGTTCCCGTTCCGGTTCCGCGCTGCCGAAGAGATCAAACTGCGAGGTCATGTTCCAGTTCTGTGGCCGACAGGCTGATGCGCTGAACCGATGTGGCTTTGCCGGTCGCGTCATCTGCAGCAATCAGGATGCCATTGAGGCGCGGATTGCCGGACGCCGTTTCCATGCGCACCGGCATGCCGCGCAGGAACTTGTCGATGACCACGGCTTTCTCGACGCCGATGACGCCGTCGTGCGGGCCTGTCATGCCAACGTCGGTGAGATAGGCCGTGCCGCCAGGCAGAATCTGCTCATCGGCGGTCTGCACGTGCGTGTGCGTGCCGACCACCGCCGTCACCTTGCCGTCGAGATGCCATCCCATCGCCACTTTCTCCGATGTGGCTTCCGCGTGGAAGTCGACAAAAATGATGCGCGTGCGCGCGCGCAACGTGTCAATTTCTTCCAGCACCCGCTGAAAAGGATTGTCGAGCTCCTGCATGAAGACGCGCCCCATCACATTGATGACCCCGACCGGCCGTCCGTCCGCGGTGCGTGCCAGGTAGTTCCCGTGCCCGGGCACCCCGGCAGGGAAGTTGGCCGGCCGCAGCAACCGTGCCTCCGCGCCAATGTAGTCGATGGCCTCGCGCTGCGCCCAGATGTGATTCCCGGAGGTCATCACGTCAACCCCCCAATCCAGGAGCTGGTCGCCGAGCTCCCGGGTAATGCCCCGGCCTGCCGCCGCGTTTTCAGCGTTGGCGATGACCAGGTCCACGTTGAAGTGGTCTCTTAAAGAAGATAGCCCCTTGCGGATGAGCTCGCGGCCGGGTTTTCCGACGATATCTCCGAGAAACAACAGGCGAATCTCACTCACGGCCCAAATATAAGCGAAAAGGGGACGGGAATCTTTTTCGTGAGATCCGAGACGGAAAAGATTCCCGTCCCCTTAATATATGAGTATATATAACTCATATAACTTGCTTGACAACTACTCATGTATTCCGTAGACTACGGACATGGCAAAAACCTCTACTAAAAAAGTTATTGGAATCGACCTCGGCACGACGAACTCCGTCGTGGCGGTGATGGAGGGCGGCCAGCCCGCCGTGCTCGTCAACCAGGAAGGCTCGCGGATTACTCCGTCTGTTGTCGCGTTCACCAAGGAAGGGGAGCGTCTGGTGGGGCAGGTGGCCAAGCGTCAGGCCGTCACCAATCCCGAGAACACCGTGTTCTCCATCAAGCGTTTCGTGGGGCGGAAGTTCTCCGAAGTCTCCGGCGAACAGCAGCGCGTTCCCTATCACATCGTGGCCGCAGACAACGGCGATGTGTGGGTCGAGACCCGCGGCAAGAAATATTCGCCGCCGGAAGTCTCCGCGATGGTGCTGCAGAAGCTGAAGCAGGCCGCAGAGGATTACCTCGGCGAGACGGTGACCGACGCCGTCATCACGGTGCCCGCGTACTTCAACGACGCGCAGCGCCAGGCCACGAAAGACGCCGGCAAGATTGCGGGCCTCAACGTGCTCCGCATCATCAACGAGCCGACGGCGGCCGCGCTGGCCTACGGGCTCGACAAGAAGAAGCAGCAGACGATCGCCGTGTACGACTTCGGCGGCGGCACGT
>CAYHHH010000080.1:0-19294 GCA_964356125.1 uncultured Bifidobacteriaceae bacterium
GGCAAAAGACGCGACGAAGTAGCAGTGCCATTTGTGAGCGATGAGTCCTGGCTCACCTGAGTTCCTTGAAGGGGTTGAACACCTTGAGGCCAGGGCGACGAAAGTCGCGATCGTTGCCCGTGACGATCGTGAGACCGTGTCGCCTGGCGGTCGCCGCGATGTAACTGTCTTCGACCGGCATCCGCTGCCCCGCTCTATCGAGCTGACGCTCTTGCTCCGCCCACACGTGGGCCACGGAGACGTTGAACCCGTGGATGCGTCCCTGCAGGGCCTCGACCAGGCGTGTCAGCCACGCCTGAAGAACCTGACGTTGACGCCCCTCTTTGGTTCGCACCCAATAGGCCAACTGGGCGATCACCACGGCGCTCGTGTAGCAGCGCGCTTGCTCGGTCTCCAGCCAGGCGATCACCTTCGCTTCGCCGTGCCGTTTGGCCGGTTGGCAGATGACGTCGGTATCGAGCAGCCAGCTCACAACTTCCGCCGCCTGGCGGGGGCGCGCCGACGGGGCGGCACATCGTCGGGACTGACGGGACAGGCCTTGAGCACCTCCAGCCAATTCTCCCGACGCGCGAGGCGACCCTCTGGGGCCCGTGGGCCTGGCAGGCGATTGGCCTCTCGGCGCGCTTCGAACGCCTTGAGATGGGTGAACGCGAGCGAGAGCAGCGTGTCGTCCACGCCATGCCGCCGGGCACGGTCGAGCATCCAACCGACGATGTGATCAGCCTCGGTGCGTCCGCCGCTCTCGAGGTCGCGCAGCATCGAGGCGCTCCACGGACCAGTCGGGTCGGTTAGTCGGGTTCTCGCGAAATCCAGCCCGAACGCGCTCGGCGGGTGCCCTTCGCGCGCCGCAATCTCGGCGTTGGCGGCAAGCGCCCGCTCCATTGCCTCGCGACCGCCGGGCGCGCTGATGATTTCGCGCACGTTGGCGCGGAACAGACATGTCAGCGAGGCCAGCGCAGCGAGAAAGATCAGCTTCTCCCACAGTACCTGCTCGATGTCATCGGATAGTGACCAGTCGACGGTCGTGCCGGCCAGAACGGCCGCGACGGCCGCGGCCCGCGGCGAGCGCCGACCGTCGCGCTCCCCGAACACCAGACGCTGCAACGTGCCGCCGTGATGCACGACTCCGTCGCGTCCGAGGGTCGAATCGATCATGCAGGTGCCTCCCATGACCCGGGAGGCGCCGAAGTGGGCATCAAGGACCGCGAAGTGCGCAAGGCCGTTGAGCATGGGGATGACCGCGGTCTGTGGCCCCACGGCTGGTGCAATCGCCTCGATGGATGACTGCAAGTCGTAGGCCTTGCAGGTGAGCAGCACGACATCGTAATCGGGCGCAACCGAATCGGCCAGCGCGGTCCGTACCGGCCGCGACACGTTTCCGAGCGCGCTCTCGATGCAGAGCCCGTCGCGTTCGAGCTGGGCGCGACGGTCCGGGCGGACGAGAAACGTGACGTCGGCCCCACTCTCGGCGAGCCGACCACCGAAGTAGCCACCAATCGCCCCGGCCCCTAAGACAAGAAACTTCATCGTTCATTCTCGCGCAGGTCGTGCGCCTCTGTCAGTGTGCCTTTCGGCACAGGGAAACCCTCCCCCGGCTGCTACACTCCCGACGTGCTCCTGCGAACCGACCGGGCCACGCGGGCCCACGGCTGCGGCGGCGTGGCATCGCCGTGTGCAAGCGCTACTTCCCGTACTTCATCTTGTATGCCGTGAGCGTGGAGTGGGCATGTCGCTTGCTTCCTGAGGAGGTTCCATGTTGTTCTCTGAGCGCAGTATCTGGACGATGGTCCACGGGATCGGATTGGGTGGAGGCGCCCTTATAGGTCTGGCCGTAGCATTGTTCTACCTCTATGCCGCGCGCTCGTCCGACGGCGCGGCCGCCCCGCCCGGATCGGGGGCGCTGGCTGGCGCCACGGTGCTGAGCGCCGTGCTGCTCTGGCTCACCGTCATCGTGGGTACCTACGTCGTCTTCCCGCCGTACCGTGTCACGCCTCCGGCCGGAGTGACCGACCTGAGCGAGTTCCCTCGCGCGCTCCTACTGGCGAGCCCGAGTACGGCGTGGCTGCACGCGTTTGCCATGGAGAGCAAGGAGCATATGCCGTGGATCGCCTCGATGCTGACCACGGCGGTCGCATTCATCGCCGTCCGTTACCGGTCGAGGGTGCTCCAGAACTCATCGTTGCGGAGTTTGTCGATGGCGCTGCTGGCGATCTCGTTCGCGCTGGTCGCGTTCGTGTCGTTGATGGGTATGTTCGTCAACAAGGTGGCCCCCCTGGACTAGGCGATCGGAGATGACGATGGCTACTTCTCTTTCGATGACATCGCGCGAGGTCAACGGCAGCGCGATGGCGGCGCTTTTGGGCGGGGGCATCGGCGCGTTTGCGATGGGCGCGGTGGTGCTTCTTAATGAGGCCGGCCTTTTTGCCGCTCCTACGCTGTATGCCCCAGCCGGCGGCGTGTCCGGCCGAACGACATTGGCGACGATCGTCTGGCTGATGGCGTGGGCCGTCCTGCACAATCGCTGGAAGGGACGCGAGATCGCGCCGGGGCGCATTGGGGCGGTGACCCTGATCCTGATTGCCGTGGGTGTGCTCGGAACCTTCCCGCCCGTCTGGGCACTGCTGTAATCGCGATGAGTCATCACGAGCGCCTTCGTGACTAGCCAGGCCGACCGCTTTCAACCGAGGCGATCACTTTATCGTGTACCGCTCCTCGTGGGCTGCAGGGACTGTAGCTGCTGCAGCGCCGCCGGGTCGCTCGGCGCTGCGTCGACGATCTTCTGGGCCCACGCTCGCGCCCGGGAGAGGTCACCCCGCTCGATGCTGTAGCTGACGAGTGCCTGAAGAATGTTGAGGTCAGCCGGAAACCTCTGGTTCACGTTCTCGAGAAGATTTATTGCACGCAGCGCCGCGCCCGTGTCATGCAAGGCGACCGCGTATACGTAGGCATGACCGGGGTCGTCCGGAGCGAGCTCGAGGGCGCGGGCGAGTTCAGCGAGCGCGTCGCCGGTGCGCCCCTGCCGCACAAGCGCGAGCCCAAGCGCGCTGTGCACCTCGGCGATATCAGGCGCCAGCGTCAAGGCGCGGCGTAGCACGTCTTCCGCTTCGGCTTCCCGACCAGTCGCGCGCAACACATCAGCCAGGTTGACGTGCGCCGGCGCGAACTGCGGCTGCAGGCGAATCGCAGTGCGAAAGGCTGCCTCAGCATCAAGGTAGCGGCCGAGATGCGCCTCGAGCGTCCCAAGGTTGACGTGCGCCTCGGCTCGGTCGGCGTTGAACTGCTGCACGCGTCGAAATTCGTCCGCCGCACGATCGAGGGCGTCGCGCATGTCGCGTGCGAAGACACCTCGCGCGATCGAAGCCATCGGCAACACGGCGTGAATACGCACGGTGCGGATCGGATCCCGAAGGAGCGCCGTCCCAACGCGCAGCCGGGCTGTCGGTGCAAGGGCCTCGAGCGTCAAGGCAGCCGCGCGGCGGACGAGTGGGTCCGGGTCCGTGGCCGCTCGCGAAATCGCACCGGCGACCTCTGGTCCAGAATAACGGGGCAGCAGCGTCAACGCGGTTGCGCGGACGATCGGTGCTACCTTGAGGTCGGCCACCACTCGCCCGAGCAGCGACAGACCGTGCGGCAGGCGCGCGCGTCCCGCGTGCAGTGCCTCGGCAAACGAGCGATCATGCTTGGTGGCCGACCCCCGCCACTTGACGACAGCGTCGGCGGCCCACTGGGGGGGCTCGTTGTGGCAAGCCGCGCAGGGGTTCGGGGTCCCGATCGCGGCCGTCAAATCCGGACGCGGGACGCGGAAGCCGTGGTCGTGCCGACCATCTATGACCATGTAGTAACGCCGCGGCATGTGGCATGACACGCACCCCGCCGCTTCAGTGCCTGCCTTGTGAAAGTGGTGCGCGTCCGTATCGTACTTCCCCGCGAGATGGCACTGCGTGCAGATGGCGTTTCCCTGGAACAACAACTTGCCCGAGTGCGGATTGTGGCAACTCGAGCAGGTCACTCCCGACGCGTACATCTTGCTTTGGAGAAAGGATCCGTATTCGAAGACCTCGTCGCGAATTTGCCCATCGGCCTCGTACAGCTCTTCGTCTAGCAGACTGACCTCGTGCGTCTGCGCGAGCGGATCTCCGAACCGATAGTCAGGCCAAATCTGAGCGCGCCTGGCGTGGCACCGGCCGCAGGTTTCGACCTCGCTCCGAGAGGTTAGCGGCGTCGTCCGTGTTGCAGTCGTTTCCCCTGCGGGTATCGTCCAGGCGCCGCCCGATCGATCCTTCAAACCGAAGACGAGACCTTGGAGAGCCTCGGCCGACCGCTTGCCGGTTCGCGCCAGGCGGCCCCACTTCACATGCACCGACCCAGGGCCGTGACAGGATTCGCAGGACACGTTGATTTCCAACCACGTCGTGTTGTACTGATCGTCGGTCTCGCGGTAGCCCTTTTGAAGGCCGGTTGAATGACACTCGGCACACATGTAGTTCCACGTGTGGGCCGGGCGTGTCCAGTGCAGCTCGTCGCGGAAGTCCACCGTCTTGCCGGCACCTGGATTGGCGACGCTTCCGACAACCTTCGGTCCCGCCGGCGCGCCCTTCTGATAGAGGTGGAACCACCGTTGGCCGCCTTCCGTGCTGGGTCGGTTGTCCCAAGCAATACCCAAGGCCTGGTAGCGGCCGTGCGTGAACTCGACCAGGTACTGCTGAAGAGGCCTGATCCCAAAGGTGAAGGCCACACGATAATCGCGATGCTTTCCATCTGGACCATCCGTCCGGACGGCATAGCTACCGTCCTTCAGGAAGAAGTTGGAGGTCACGCCGCCGTAGGTGAACGTGGACCGGTTGAAGTTGGCGACGACCGTAGCGCTCGTCGCTGGCTGCATCGCCAGACGATGGTCGGAGCCCTGCCAGAGGGCGGCCTGTTTCTCGTGGCATTCAGCACACACTGCTGCACCAACGTGCGTGGCAGTGGGTGGCGCCGACGTTTCAGTGGCTTGCTGCGGCGCCTCCGTCCGCTGCGTGCAGGCGCCCGCGACTGCGGCCGTCATGGCGATCCACATAGCGAGCGATCGACCGCAGCCGATAGGCGTTCGGTGCCTGAGACTTCGCGCAGAGCGCCACCGGTCAGTTGCGTCCCGCGTCCAGGCTCTCATTTCGGGTGTAATGGTAACTTCGTCCTGAGTAGACACCAAGCAGATGGTCGCGGAGCGCGGGAGGCAGACCGCTCCACCGGATTCTGGGCACTACTCACCGAAGGTCATGACGGCCAGCTCTTCCTTGAGACGTGTCTGCTCTTCCGCATCGCGGGAACGCGCCAGGCGGTCAGCCAGCTCGATGAAGCGTTTCCTTTCCTGCTGCTGGGCTTCGATACCGGACTCGATGAGATCAACAATAACGCGGTTTTCGGCGAATGCCGGGCGTCAGCGGAAAATGCGCTGCGCGAAGTGATAGAGGTTGCTGGCCCAGGTCTTGGGCGTGTGGCCTTCGTCGTCGACGTTCCAGATGTGCGGCACGTCGCGCTCCTTGAGGTAGGCGTGGACGCCTTGAGAGATGTTGATGAGCCCGTCCTTGTTGCCGCAGGACAGGTAGAGGAGCTTCAGCCTGGCCTTCGCCGCGGCCGGATCCGGCACGAGCTCGGCGGGCGGCCTGGTGTTCGGCGCGGAGGAAAATGCGCCGATCCACGCGAAGGTGTCGAGGTGCCCGAGCCCGAAGTTGAGGGTCTGCCCGCCCCCCATCGAGAGGCCGGCCAGGGCCCGGTGCTCGCGGTCGGTGAGCGCCGCGTACGTCTTCTCGATCGCGGGAATCAGATGGTCCAGCAGGTCCTGCTCGAACCTGGCGAAGCCGGCCACCTTCTCCGGCGCGAACTGGTTGCCCGTCGCGCTGTCGTCGGCGAGCGCGCGGCCGTTGGGGATCACGACGATCATCGGCACCGCGACGTTGGCGGCGATCAGGTTGTCGAAGAGGGCGTCCGGCGTCGCGAAGCGGATCCATTCCGTCTCGTCGCCGCCGATGCCGTGCAGCAGGTAGAGCACGGGGTACTTCCTGTCGCTCGAGTACCCGGGCGGCAGATAGACGTTCGCTTTGCGCCGCGTGCCGGTGACGCCCGAGTGGTACTCGAACGGTTCGATGCGACCGGCCGGGACGCCGGCGCGCCGCGTGTTGAAACCCGCGGGAGCGTCGGGGAACGCCCGGACATCGTCGAGGCCGAGCACGATCGGCCTGCCCATGTTGCCGCGGCCCTGCGCGGGCGGAGGTCCCTGGGGCTTCTCCTGGGCCGGCGCCGCGGCAGCGGCGACGAGCAGCAGGATCGTGGTGCTGAATACGCGGGCTCTGTTTTTCATAATGTCGTCGGGAAGTATACGGCAACGCATCTCATTCAAATCTCAGCGGCCGCTCACGGTTTGGTGAGGACTCCGCGGCCGGACCTCGGTCACACTGCGGACATGAAAACATTCATCCTTTTCGCCCTCGGCCTGGCCATCGCGGCGATGGGCATCTATGTGGCCAACGCCGACGACGCGCCAGGGGCCGCGGTCATCGGCATGCTGCTGATGGTGGTCGGAGTCGTGCTCGGTGTGAGGGCCGCGCGCAACCGGCTCCCGATGTGGGCTGCCCGCACGGCGCTTGCCGTCGGCGTCGTCGTCGCCGCGTTCGCGGCATTTCTGACCCACGACGTCGTTGTGAGAGCGCCTCTCTTCGCGCAGTCGCAAGAGGTGCCATCGGTCATCGACTCGGCGCCGTCGCCGCAATATGCGGCGGCCGTCCAACGCGCACGGGAGCTCGTGCGGGCGGTCGTATTGGAGCAAAACCTGCCCGGGGTGTCCGTGGCGGTCGGCGTCGGCTTGCCCTCCGGAGCCTTGGCGAAGGAGGGCACCATTGTCTGGGCAGAAGGGTTTGGATGGAGGGACGTCGTCACGCGGACGCCCGTCACGCCCAACACGCGATTCAACATCGGCACTGCGGCGTCCGCGCTCACCGCCGCCGTCGTGCCGCTCGGGCTGACCAACACCGGCACTGATGCGGCGAAAGAATGGAGTCCTGAAGCGATCGGCGAGGAGGGAGAGGACTTCCCGCTCTTCACGATCTTCCGCCACGTCATCTGGCAGCCGCTCGGTCTCATGCCCGCGGAGTACCCGCTGCCGGGCGAGCGCGCGACGTTCTACGTCCCAAATTCCAATGACAATCCCGTCCGTGGACGACGACTGATGCACATGCGCGACCTGGCCTGTTGCGCAAACGGGATGGCGTTCTATTCCACGCCGTCCGATCTCGTGCGCGTCGCGCTGAAGACGAACGCTGGCAGCGTGAACGGTGAGCTCGCAGGCGGCATGGTGATGTCGCTGATCAGGCGTGACAGCGGCATCGTCATCGCTGTCACGTCAAACATGGCGCACGCGAACACGTCCTCGCTGGCGCTGCGAGTCGGGGACGCGTTCGCGGAACAGACTCGACGATCGCGCAGTAGAGACTATTTCTTCTTCAGCTGGGCTCCGTCGAAGGTCGATACTTGCGCCCGCATCAGTCCATCTTGCGTGACGTACGCATCCGCTCCGCGATACGGTGCGGCAAGGAAATCCGCGTGTGCGCGCCACTGGACGTTCACCGTATCGCCAACGACCAGGACATGCTCGGATTCAAAGGTCAACCCGCACAGCCCACCGTCCTTGAACGGCTTTACGAATCCTTCGAAGAGTTCTCCCACCTCTCGTCGACCTTTCACGACCTGGCCGCCTGGTAAGAAGATCTCGACGTCGGGTGGATACTGGGCCATGAGTCGCGTCCAGTCGCAACGGTTCAGCGCGTCGAGATGCTCGTCGACGACTGCTTTCGGCGTCGCCTGCCGTTTCAGCGAAGGCAACACATTGCCAGATGTTACCTGTCGCGTGCCTTGCACTTCAGTCAGAGCAAATGCCAGCGCGATGCAAACGCCAAAGAGAACTCTAATTCGCATGCACACATTATGGGGGTTAACCTCGAGACTCTCAAGGCTCTCCTGGAACAGCGATGATGGTTGGATGCAGCGCGTCCTGAACCGCGGCGAGCGAACTATAGCGTGGCGCATAGTTCAACCGGCTGCGCGCCTTCGCAATGCTGCAGTTCGGCGAGTGGCGTAAGTGATCCAGGGTCACGGCGGCGTCGCGGTCGGAGACGCCGCCGCGCCATTCGTCATAGGGAAGAAACTCGAGGAGCGCCTCGACTCCGTACCAGGCGGCCAGGCCTTCGGCATATCCGCGAAAGGTCAACGCCGCGGGCGACACGACGTGAAAGCTTTCGCCGATGGCCGCGTCCGGGTGTTCCACCGCTCGCTCAAACGCCTGCGCGCAATCGTCTGCGTGCACGTGATGCAGCGTCTCCAAACCGAAGTTCGGGAGGCGAACAGGCCGTCCGTGCGAGAGATCGTCGAACACACGCGGATTGAAATTCCCAGCGGGGTTAATCGGCGACCAGCCGGAGCCGACTAAGTGACCAGGGTGGAGCACGGTCGCGGGCAGTCGTCCAGAGGCCGCCTGATCGAGCAGGTACCGTTCGATGATGGCCTTGCGGCAGCCGTAGTCACCGAACGGCCGCCGTGGGGCGTCCTCGGTCGTGGGCACTTCCACGCTCGGACCGTGCACCCAGATTGTGCCGCAATGAATCAGGTGATCGACGCGACCGGCAAGCGCATTCGATAGCTGCACGGCGCTGTCGAGCGTATAGCACGTCAGGTCGATCACGACGTTCGGGCGGAGCGCGGCGATCCGTTCGCCGAATTGCCCGCGCAGTTCTTCCACGCCCCGATCGATCGCGGCATGGTCGACCATCGCCCAGCGCTCGTCGACAAAATACGGCTGCCTCTGACGCCGCGAGACGCAGACGGTCTCGTACCCGCGGCCGACGAGCCTCGGCACCAGGTACGAACCGATGTGCCCCGTGCCCCCAATGACGACAACGCGCAGAGAGGAATCCGCCTTCACCGAAAAGCAACTGATGTGGGAGTGGGCCACGGCTTCATGTAGTCGAACGGAACGAAGCGTCGAATCCGTTGAAAATCCCGTTCGTTGTCGGTGATGAGCACGCAGCCGGCTTCTCGGCACGAGAGCGCGAGCAGGACGTCATTGGCGAACGATTTCGATACGCGGGGAATTTCCAGTCCTTCCTGTTTCGCCATCTCTGCGAGCACATCTCCGGATCTATGCCAGGCATCGGCCGACGGCGTGATGGTTCGATTCGCTCGCTGAAAGACCTTGAGGACGTTCCGTTCCAACGCCTTCCTGTCTTGGGATCGTTGCACGCCAGCCCGCAGCTCATGGGCGACGATCACGCTGAAATGTTCAAAAGGCGAAAAGGCGCGATGGAACCGCTGGAGTTCCTCGTTCACAACCGGATCGCGAAAGGCGTTGATGAAAAGTTGAGTGTCGAGAACGTACTTGCGCGAGGTGCGAGTCACCGTTCAGCATCTGGGGCCGCGATCTCAATCCCGAGCATCGCCCGCGTTCCGTCGACAAGTTCGCACTGAAAGACGGCCAGATCGAGCGCCCGCTCAATCGTTTCCGTCGCAGTCGCTGCGCCTAGTGCGCGCTTGGCGGCTCGTAACTTTGACAGCGGCAGCCGATAGGTACGGGAGACTCGTTCCTCCCGACGAGGCACACGCTTTCGCCTGGCGGCATTGGGCATGGCTCAAGTGTATTGACGTGAACGCGACTGTGTCAATACATGACTATCGGTGTTCTTCAATAAAGGACCGCGGGCAGACGCATGTGGTAGCGTACTGGGTCGACCTGTGGCACCGATCGCATATCTGACGACGGTTGAGTTCGGTGCGGGAACAGTGTCGACGTTGCCGGATCAGCTGGCGGCCGTCGGCATGACGCGTCCGTTGATCGTGAGCGATCGCGGGCTTGCGGCAACGGGGCTCGTGGAGCGAATCGAGGGGCTTTGTCCGCCGGGCTCGCCGGTGTTTCTCGACGTGCCCGCCAACCCGACCGAAGCGGCATCGCGCGCGGCGCTGGCGGTGTACCAGGCACACCGGTGCGATGGCATCTGCGCGGTGGGAGGCGGCTCGCCGATCGATCTCGCCAAATGTGTTGCGCTGCTGGCAAGCCATTCGGGACCGCTCGAATCCTACGCCGCGATCTACGGGGGCATCTCCAGAATCACCGGCACCATTGACCCTGTCATCGCGATACCCACGACAGCAGGAACGGGCTCGGAAGTGGGCCGCGCGGCACTCATCACTCTCGACGATGGCCGCAAGCTCGGGTTCATCAGCCCGCACCTCATTCCTCGACGCGCGGTGTGCGATCCGGAGCTCACCATCGGCCTTCCGCCATTCCTGACCGCCGCGACAGGGATGGATGCGCTGTCGCATTGCCTCGAAACGTTTCTCTCGCCTCGCTTCAACCCCCCGGCCGAAGCGATCGCCCTCGATGGAGCGGGCCGCATCTGGCGGAACATCGACGCGGCGTGTGCGAATGGAGGCGACGTGCCGGCCCGGACGGAAATGCTGATGGGCGCGCTGGAAGGCGGGCTGACGTTCCAGAAAGGGCTCGGCGCCGTGCACGCGCTCAGTCACGCGCTCGGAGGACTCAGACAGCCGAGTCTTCATCACGGCACGCTCAACGCGATCCTCCTTCCGCCGGTCCTGCGCTTCAACGCGGGTTACGTCGGCGACAAGGTGAAGCGCCTCAACGCTGCGATGGACCTCCCGGCGGGCGCCGACCTCGCCGCCGAGATCGACGCGCTCAACCACAGGCTGAATATTCCGAAGGGGCTCAGAACCCTCGGCGTCCCCCCCGACACGCTGCCATGGGTGATCGAGCGAGCGCTCGCGGACCACAGCCACGCGACCAATCCGCGTCCGGCGACGCGTGACGACTACGCACGCCTGCTTGCCGAGGTCATGGTCTAGCGACGAATGCCAGTTCACCGAACCGCGACGGCACGTGCGGCCACGATTCGGCGTTCTGCGGATCGGACCAGATGCTCATGCGGCGGTTCGGCCGAACGCCGTCCCAACGGTTGAAGTTCGCCTTCCAGACGGTTCCGGCGACGGGCGGACGGCGGGAGAGCTCTTCGAAGTTTGCCCAGGGAATCGCCGCCTCCAGACTCCAGCCCTTATCGGTGTCGGTTTGATTGTTCAGTGTTCCGCGCAGCGAGACGCCGATCTTTACGCCCGTCGCGTCCCAGCGTTTGAAGAGCGTGCGGCTGTTGTAGTTGAGGTAGTCGTAGAGCACACCGCGCGCGTTCATCTCGAAGCCGTAATAGAGGGCTTCCTGCTTTGGATCAGGATTGATGAAGATTTCCACCGCGTCGTCCTGATACGTCGGATCGTCGCGCTGCTCGAAACGGGCGGTGATGTCGGCGTCGGCCGCGTCGAAACCGACGTAGAACGCCTGCGCGTCCCAGACGACGCGCGCGTGAGTCTCCTGTTTGGCGCCGGTCTGCGAATCCCAGAGGAACTGAAGCGTCACGGCCGGCGATGCACCGGCCCAGGCGGCGTCGTCCAGGTTCCCGTCGATCGTGATGGCCGAGCTCGCCGGCTTCACGTCGTAACGGGGGATCGGCGCGGACGACTTCGGGGCTGGCGCTGTAGTCTGCGCCGCGAGAGACACGATGGCGACCGCCGCGGACACGATGGCAGCAAGTGGTGTTCGCATAGGAGAGGACCTCGCCATGTTAACGGGCCGCGCGCGGGTTGGAGTATTTGTTCGCCGCGCCGGGCGTCGGCAGGTCCGTCGTTACGACCGCGCCACGGGGATGGGTGCGGGCGAGCGGCGTCGTGAGCGTGATGCCGCTGCCCGCCAGCGGCGTGCCTAATGGATGGGCAATCTTGAGCGGCGCTGTCACGGTGATACGGGCGCCGCCGCGGCCACCCTGTACCAAGGCGATGGTGGCGGTTTCCTGGTTGACGCCGCTGCCGATGGCGATCGACTGGCCCACGACGAAGCCGGCGGTGGCCGCGACGGGGATGACGGCATCTCCCACCTGCGTCGCCGCGGCCGCGCCGGTGCTGCCCGCCGTGCCGACCGACGCGATGACGGCGCTTTCGCTGGCCGGGCCGCTGCCGATCATCACCGTCTGGCCAGACGCGAACTCCGCCACGCCGGCCACTTTGATATTGGTGGCCCCGGCGGCGGCGCCTTCCGGCAGGGTGGTGGCGGGCTGCACCACAAAGTCGGCGCAGAGACTGTCGGCATCATAACCGTCGGGGAAGCGGCCGATGCTGCGATTGGGCGCCCCGGGTGCGGCGGCGGCGGCGGCGATGTTGGCGGTGGCGGGGCCCGAGCCGGCGCCGGGCACGATGGCCATGCAGCCGCCCTGGTGCTGCACCCCTTCCAGCGTCGCCAGGTCCGGCCTCGTGATATAGCCGCTAGCGCTGGAATTGCTTTGCTGCGATCCATAGACGATGGCGTCCATCACCACCGCGCCGGACGGGTCGGTCAACGCGATCGCGCCGCCGGTGATGAAAAGCGTGCTGCCGAACCACGCTTGCGGGGCCTGCGGCGCCGGACCCTGATAGCCCTCATTGGCCACGCCGCGATAGCGCACCGGCGCGCCGTACGCGTGGGCACGCGTGAGCGGGCGGTCGAGCACCACGCCGCTGCCCAGCCCCTGCACCGCATCGCCGCTGCGATGGGCAAAGCGCGTCGCAGGAGAAAATGAAATGCCGGTGCCCCGGCCCCAGACATCCACGCCGGAGGTATGCGGCAGTTTGAGCGGCGCCGTCAGCGCGACGCCGGTGCCTTGCGGTCCCGCGGTGCCGACCGAGACGACCACCGCCCGCTCCATGCGCTGGCCGGTGCTGATGGTCAGCGTGTCGCCGGCGCTGACATTGGCCAACGCCGTCAGCGTGATGTTGGTGGCGCCCGGGGTGGTTGAGGCCGCGAGCGTGGTCTGGGTCGCGGCCGTGCCGACTGAAGTCACGTTGGCGATCTCGGTGTTGCCGCCCAGGTCGATGCCGATCTTCTGACCCACGGCAAATCCTTCGGCGCTGTGCACCGGCAGGTTGGTCGTGCCGGCGGGGAAATCCAGCCAGGGCCCGGTCGAGACATTGATGAACACCTTGGTCGGCGCCGTGGCTGCGGTTCCCGCACTCTTGACGGTGCGGCTCTCGCCGCCGACGACGATCTCCGTACCCGGTGAAAGGTCGGCGGTGCTGCGCAGATTGACGGTGGTGGCGCCGGCCGCCGCCGGCGCCGCCAGGCCGGAATTGGCAAGGCCCAGTAGGTAGTGCGAACGCGGCGCGATCGTCGTGCCGGCGGGAATGGTCGCTAACGTCGCGGGCGCGGACCATGTGCGGGTATTGACGAGCCGCCAGCCCGAAATGTCCACCGGAGCAGGACCCGCATTGTAAAGCTCGATGAACTGGTCGGTGGCATTGCCGCCCGAGGCGAAGCGCACCTCATTCACCTTCACCGGCTCAACGCTCCGCACCCGTTGCTGGCTCACATCGGTGCCGCCATTCCAGGCCGCGCGCAGTGTCAGGTAGCCCATGTTGGCGCGAGCCGGGGCGGTGACCTGGAAAGTGGCGCGCACGGATGCGCCCGGCGCCACCGAGGCAAAAGTAGCGGGGCCGGAGGCTCGCGCCGTCCAGCCGGCAGGCAGCGAGACGGTGAGGCGCACATTTTCCATCACCGCCACGTTCGTGTTGGCGAAACTCGCGGTGACTTCCTTGACGGCATTCGGCGCGAAGCTGGTGAGCCGCGTCTGGGTGAGGCGCGCGACATCGTATTTCGCCGCCACGATATTGGCCTGCACCTTGTCGGCGACGCCGTCGCCGGGATGGGGCGCCGTCATCACTCCTTCATAGAAGGTGCCGGCCGAGCCATTGCCATTGTCGCCACCATTGCCCATCTGGATGGCGCCCTTCTTGTGCATCGGGTAATAGGCGCTGTTCTCCTTGGAGCCGGGACGCACCCCGGCATAGAAGGTCTGCAGACCGCCGTCCTGGGCGTTACCGCCTTTCAACTCCCAGAAATTGCGGCCACCGCCGCCGAACACGCCGGTCACGAAGCGCCACTTGATTGTGGGGTTGGCTTCGTTGACGCGGGCGTTGTAGCCGGAGAAGAGGCCCGCCTCCATGTCCGACATGATCCAGGGGCCGGTGCCCGAACCGCTGCCCCAACCGGTGGAGGTGCCGAAATAGACGCTCTCCATCGTGCCGGTGCCAACCGCGAGTCCGTTGGTCGAGGCATTGCCGTAATTGAAGCAGCAGCCGTTGGAATAATGCCCGCCGTCCACCACCATATGGATGCCGGCGGGCTCGTCGTCGATCGGCAGGTCCCGGGCGTTGTTGTTGCGGAAACCCATGCCCGGCATGATGTAGACGCCATAGGCCTTGTGGCCGCCGCCGATGGCGATGGGCGCCATGTCGGCGATGGGCTGGGCGTCGAAGGCGCCCTTGTCCGGGCCGGGATAGAACGGGCCCGGAGGCGCCTGCATCAAATCGTTGCCCTTGCCCGACTGGTCGTAGATGCGGTTGATGTAACACAGCGCGCCCGCGCAGAAACGATCCTGCGCCGCCGCATCGGCGAAGCCGCCGGCGATGACGCCGATATTCAGCAGCCGTCCGTCGGCGCGCTTCACCTGGTAGAGCGGGCCGCCATAGCGCGACGACAAGGATCGCACCGTCGAGTGTGCGGTGACGCAAGGGGTTCCCGCCCCCGCATAGATGTCGCACGTGCCTTGTGGCCGCGCCTGCTGGGCCGTGCCCTGTGCGGCGAGCGTCCAAGCGACGCCGGCCAGGGCCAGCGTGAACAGCGCATGATGCAATTTCGGCATAGGCTCCTCGTTAGCGCAGCGCATAGTTCAACCGTCTGCGCGCCTTCGCAATGCTGCAGTTCGGCGAGTGGCGTAGGTGATCCAGTGTCACGTACCCGCGACCCAAGCGGTCTCGATGCGAAATCCGTCACGGCCGTCAGGCGGCCTGGATTTCTTTTCCTTCGTCCGATTAGACTAACTGGACTATTCCACCATCACAAAGGAGATTTCCATGAAGTCCTCGCGCTTTCTCGCAATCGCCCTGATGCTCCTTGGAGTGGCACGCGTGTTCGCGGCTGACATCACGGGCACCTGGAATGCCTCCTTTGACACGGCGATCGGCCAGCAGAACTACACGTATCAGTTCGTGGTGAAGGGCACGACCTTGACTGGAAAGATCCAATCCGAAATGGGGGGCACCAGCGAAATCCAGCAAGGCAAAGTCGAGGGCGACAAAGTGTCGTTCGTAGAGATCTTCAAGTTCGAAGGCAACGAGATCCAGATTACGTACACCGGACAGGTGATGTCGAACGACGACATCAAATTCACGCGGCAAGTCGCGGAATTCGCCACTGAAGAGCTCGTCGCGAAGCGCGTGAAGCAGCCGTGACGGCTCGTCACGTGCGTTGCTGTTCGTCATGTTCCACGAACGTGGTGGCGTCTATTCGCCGCGCAGCGCGATCATTGGATCGACAAGGCTGAAGATCGCGGTATTCGCACCGATGCCGAGCCCGAGCGTGAGCACAACGACTGCGGTGAAGCCCCGCGTCTTCAGGAGTCCGCGGACAGCGAGTCGGCCCGATAGGGCCAAGACGCCACGGGATCGGTTTCGCCCGTGTTCACGTTGCGTGACTAGAAAGGCCCTACTTCACCTCGAACGCGAAGACGCGATCGGCGCCGCTGGTCTGCTCATCGTTGTGGACGGTTCCGCGCGCCACGAACGTCACATGCGGCTTCAGTTTCGTGAAGGCGACAATCACGGCGTCGCGCGGGTGCAGGTGCGGCGGAGCGGAAGGACCTGGCGCCGGCGCGAGCTCCCATATCGTCACGCGGTCGCTGTCGCGGAGCTGCCGGCCTGAGATCCCGGGAAAGGCCGGCGGGCTCGTGCGCGCGTCGACGGCGCCGAGGGGTTGAGGCTCCCTGAACTCCACGAACACCCCGCGAAGTGGCTGCTCGCTCGCGCCTTCCTCGCTGTGCGTAATCCCGCGACGCAGGAAGAAGGTGTCCCACGCAATGGAGCTCGTCGGCGATCGGACGCCCTGCACCGACACGATGATGCGATCGCCGTTGGTGTAGTAGACGCCCGCGAAATCGTAGATGTGACGATGCGTGGGATAGGCTTGCTTCAGCCACGAGATGTCCCACACGACCACCCGATCGTTCTCCAGCAGTTTCGTGGTGCCGGGGCGCAGAAACGGCGGCGGGTACGTCTGCGCTTGCGCAAGAAGCAGGAGGGTCAGAGTCAGTGTTCGCATTGGAATCCGTGCCTACTATTTAACTTTCGTCTGCCTGGCTCTTCGTGCTTGATGCTTAGTGCTTGGGTTCGATTGTGGCCGAAAACCCTTCGTCCACGGTGACCTTCCAGTCTACGTTTGCCGACTCTACCTTGAGATAAAACGTACGCGCCTCCTCGCTGACGTACGCGACGTCGCGACGCGCGCCTTTGCTGTCCACCACCACCTGGATCAGGCGGCCGCTGATCGAACTTCCCAGGGTGAGCTTGAACCTGCCTTCGCCCGGCTTCGTCTCGTTGCTCGTCTCCCAGGTAAATCGGAGGTATCCGCTCGAGGCGGGGAACGAGTTGGTTTCCAAATCCCCGCGGCCGGACCACGACCCGGCGCGCTCCCAAATTATCGTCTGTTGAGCTGGTTTGGGTGGTGGCTGCGAACACGAGGGAAGGAGAAGAAGAGTGCAGAGGGCAGAGAGCAGAGGGCATTTCATCCTGTTTGCCCTTTGCCCTCTGCCTTCAGCCCTGATAGCGAAGTGTGCCTACACGTTTGCCGTGAGCGGGAACTGCCCCGGCTTCTTGGTGTCGAGCGCTTTGACGATGTGATCCAGCAGAACTGGCGCGCGGACGAATACCTCGTCGCCGAGCGCATCTGAAATCGCGTTCAGCACCGCCGTGGCTGCGGACGCGACCGGGGGTTCGCCGATGCCTCGCGCGCCGACCGGCGTTTCCGGATCGGGAATGCCGACCGAGTCCCACGTGCTGTTCAGCGGGATGTCGAGAATCGTCGGAGGGCTGTTGTTGTAGAACCGCCGCGCGAGTCCCACTCCGTACCGCTGGTCGTAGACCCACCGGTGACCAATCGCATGGGCGATGCCGAGGTTCGAACGTCCGAGCACCTGGCCCCCGAGCGCGTTCGGGTGAATCACGATGCCGACGTCGGCCACCGAGAGAAACTCCGTGACCGTGTATTTCCCGGTTTCGATGTCGACTTCGACCTCAGCAAACGCGGCGGAGAAGGATCGCGTCGTTCCGTCGCGCTTGTAAGTGTCCTTCGCAACCCCCATGAGACCCTGGCCGGCCAGAGCCGTCGCGGAGCGCGTCGTCATCGGATTGATGTCTTTGGGCAACTCGTGGCCGTCGTACATGCCTCCGAGCTCGATGGCGCGCTTGGCCGCCTGCGCGAGCGTCATCCCGCGGCCGCCGCCCTTGCGGTAGACGCGTTCGCCGCCCACTACGTAATCCTCGGGTCTCCCGCCGAGATCCTTCGCGGCGATCTGCTGCAGCTTGGTAATCGCGTCGCTTGCGGCAGCATGCGCGGCGCGCGTCATCGCATGAATGGTCTGGCTGCCGCCCGAGTTGCAGCTCCACGGCAGGTGCAACGACGTGTCGCCCCAGATGAGCTCGACTTTCTCCCAAGGCATGCCGACCATCTCCGCCGCCACGCGCTGGCAGTCGGAGAACGATTCGGTGCCGAGGTTGCCGATTCCGGTCTGGATCTGCATCCCACCGTCCGGCTTGATGATGAACAGGCCGTCGAACCCTACTGAGCCGCCGCTGTAGGCGCTGATGCCGACGCCGATGCCGCGCACCTTCGAGCCGTTGCGCTGCACGCCTCGCGCAACACGTTCGTTCCAGTTGAACCGCGCCGCACCTTTGTCCAGCGCTTCCTTGATGAAACAGCTTGTCACGTAGCCGCGCTCGCCTCGAGCATTGGCCGGCCCGAACTTCGCCTTTCCTTCCGGCGCGTTCAGCCTGCGGATCGCCACCTGATCGATGCCTAACTGGCGCGCCGCCTTGTTGACGATTTCATCCATCAGCAGGCAGCCCTGATAACCGCCCGGCTGGGTTAACGCGCCGCGCGGCGGCGTGTTCGTGATCGCGGTAATGCCGCGGTACCGGAACGTTTCCGGCTGATACATCAAAGACGCGTACCCGCTCGCCGTATTGCCGTCGCCGCCGGGACCGAACGGGCCGCCTTCGGTGACGGTAAACATGTCCACCGCGGTCACGCGGCCTTCTTTCGTGAAACCGACCTTCAGGCGGCCGTGCATCGCCGGGCGCGCGCGGCCGATCGCATGTTCCTCTTCACGGCTGATGCGCATCATCACCGGCGCTCCGCCGAGTTTCTTGGACAGCAGTGCGGGAATGATATCGGTGATCGATCCGCCGCCCTTCGAGCCATAGCCGCCGCCCGTGTATTCGTTCACCAGAACCACGTCTTCAGGTTTCAGCTCGAGCCAGCGCACGAACGAAAAGACCGCCTGCGCCACACCCTGCGTGGAGGTGTGGATATGCAGCTTGCCGTTCTGCCAGTAGGCCATCGCCGTCCGCGACTCGAGGCACTGATGGCTGACGTTCTGGCTCACAAATGTTTCGTCGAGGATGAGCGCCGCCTTCTTGAAGCCTTCTTCGACGTCGCCCAGCGTCCATTCGGGATCGGTGAACGTCGTGACCGGCAACTTGCCTTGCTTATATTCCTCTACCTCGGCCGCGCTCCACTTCACGTCGATCGGCTCGGGAATGCCCGGCGGTTGCCCCTGGGCGGGCGGCGCGGGACGTTTCCAGACGTTGCCTTCCACCCGCGGATTCTGCGCGCCCGGCACCAGCGACGCCACGGGATCGACGTTGAACGGCAGCGGCTCCCACCGAATCTTGATACGTTCGATCGCCTCGACAGCGATCAGCTCACTCACGGCGCACACGGCGAGCACTGGCTGACCCTGATACATCGCTTCCTTGGCGAGCGCCGTTTCGCTGCGAGGATTGGCCCTGATCACCGTACCGTTGTCGTTGATCTGATCTTTGGGCCCGGGCACATCGTCGCCCGTCAGAATGGCCTTCACGCCGGGCATGGCCAGCGCGGCGCTCGCGTCGATGCTCCTGATCCGCGCGTGCGCGTACGGGCTCAACAACAGCCGCGCAAACAGCATCCCTTCGGCGCGAAAGTCTTCCGCGTATTTCGCGCGGCCTGTCACTTTGGCGCGCAGCTCCGGCGTCGAATAGTTCTCTCCGACGAGTTTCTTGTCTGCCATATATGAGCTCCTGGGATTTGGGCTCCACTTTGCCAGAGTTACCCCTTTCTGACAAGAGTTCCCTTACTGCGGGC
>CAYHHH010000081.1:0-17812 GCA_964356125.1 uncultured Bifidobacteriaceae bacterium
CGCGCGAGGTGGGCACCGCCTATTCGCTGCCGGTCAAGCCGCTGGTGCCGAAGCCGCTGACGTCGAAGCCGACAAGCGACGTGGCGGTGAAGCTCGAAGCGCCAGACCTGTGTCCGCGCTACGCGGCGGCGGTCGCGGATGTGACCATCGCGCCATCACCGGCATGGCTCGCGTCGCGGCTGCAAGCCGCGGGCGTGCGCCCGATCAACAACGTCGTCGACGTGACCAACTACGTGCTGCTCGAGCTGGGCCAGCCGATGCACGCGTTCGACCTCGAGACGCTCGCGGGCAGCGAGATTCGAATCCGTCGCGCCGTGCCGGGCGAACGCATCACGACGCTCGACGGCGTCGATCGCGCGCTCGATCCGGAGATGCTGGTGATCGCGGACGCGGAGAGGGCGCAGGCGGTGGCCGGCGTGATGGGCGGCGGCCGTTCTGAAGTGAGCGATACGACGAAGACCATCGTGATCGAGAGCGCGTTCTTCGAACCGAGAAGCGTGCGCCGCACGAGCAAACAGCTCGGGCTCAAGACGGAAGCCTCAGCCCGCTTCGAACGGGGCGCCGACGTCAACGCGGCCGTCAAAGGCCTCGAGCGTGCGATGACGCTCCTCGAAGAGATCGGCGCGGGGACCGCGCGTGGCGGCGCCATCGACGAATATCCCGTGCCGGCGACGCTCCGAAAGATCGAGCTGCGCCGCGGGCGCATCAAGCGGATGCTCGGACTGGAGATTCCCGATGCCGACGTCGAGCGCATCCTCAAAGGGCTCGGCTTTCAGGCCCGCAAGAGCACCCATGGCTGGGATGTCGGGGCGCCGACGTTCCGCGTCGACGTGCTGCGGGAGGTCGATCTGATCGAAGAGGTGGCGCGACATTACGGCTACGACCGGCTGCCGTCGACCTTTCCTCCGCTGGCCGCGCCTCCCGCGCCGTCCGATCCGGCCATCGAGCGCGATCGGCTCGTGCGGCGAGTGCTGCTCGCTGCGGGCTGCTCGGAGGCGCTCACGTTTTCGTTCATCGATGCGGCCGCTGCGGCGCCGTTCGCCGACGCGCAGGCGATCGTGCCGATCGAAAATCCGCTGTCGGCCCAATTCTCGGTGCTGCGGCCGTCGCTGCTGCCCGGCCTGATCGCGTCGGTCGCGCACAACCGCCACCGCGAGCGCACGGATGTCCGGCTGTTCGAGCTCGGCGCGACGATGACGCGCGGCGGCGAAACGCGACGCGTGGCCGCGGCGATCACGGGGGGCGCCCACGCGCACTGGAGCGCGGGGCACCGCTCGGTGGACTTCTTCGACGCGAAGGGCCTCGTCGAAGCGATCGCCGGCGCCCTGCAGGTCGCCGTGACGTTCGACGGCACGGCAGTGCCTTCGTATCTCGTTCGCGGCCGCGCCGCGACGATCAGCGTGGCCGGACGGATAGCCGGCAGCGTCGGCATGCTCGCGCCCGCGGTTGTCGCGTCCGCGGGATTGTCGACGACGGAAGACGTGTATGTGGCCGATCTGGATCTCGATGCGCTCACCGCCTCGCGGTCGTCGACGCCCTTAACGGTGACGCCGCTTCCCCGCTTTCCGTCCAGTGCGCGCGACATCTCGATCGTCGTCGACGAGACCTTGCCCTCGAAAACAGTTCGTGGCACTATCCGTGCGGCTGCACCCGACACGCTCGTCAGTGTGCGCGAGTTCGATCGCTATCAAGGCAAAGGCGTGCCGGAAGGGCGCGTCAGCCTCTCGCTTCGGCTCACGTTCCGCTCTCCCGATCGGACGCTGACGGATGCGGAAGTCGAGACGGCGATGCAAGACATTTTGAGTGCGCTGAAGCACGCGCACGAGGCAATACAAAGGTAGATCCCTGTAGGAGGCTCCCCATGTCCCGTTCCGCCACCGCCCGCTCCGTCGATCTGGAACCCATTGACCGCCTCGAGGAGAAGGTCAAGCTGCTCGTGTCGCTGATCGCCCGGCTCAAGGCCGATCAGGCCCGCGCCGCCGAGGAGAACGCGCGGCTGTCGCGCGAGCTCGAGTCGGCGCGCGCGAGAATCGCCGACACGGAGGCCGGCCTCGAAGAAGTCGCCGCGCTGCGGATGGAGCGCGAGTCGATTCGCGGCCGCGTGTCCGACATGCTGGAGCAGTTGGAAGGACTGAGTCTGTAAGGGGTGAAGGGTAAGGGGTGAGGGGCAAAGATCACGCGTTCGATTGCCCCTCGCCCTTTGCCGCTTGACCCTTTCGGCAAAGGGAGCCACCGTGCCTGAGCCTCAAGTCGTGTCCGTCGAAATTCGCGGGCAACGCTATCCGATCCGCAGCAACCTCGACGCGACCTACGTCAACGGGCTCGCGACCTACGTCGACGAGAAGATGCGGGCCGCGTCCGACTCGGCGCCGTCGGGCGACTCGCTGCGCCTTGCCGTGCTCGCCGCCTTGAACATCGCCGACGAGCTGTTCCGCTGCCAGGACGTGCAGCAGGCGCGCCGCGGCGCCCTCGCCGAGCGCACCGAAGCCCTCGAGCGCCTCCTGGACGCGGCGCTTGCCCCCTAGCCCCGAGGGGGCTAAGATCACTACCGGAAACTGAGTTCCCTGCTTTGCCCGTGATGGTTTCGGAGGCTCGATTGGGCCAACGTTTAACCTAAGAGAATCGCAACGCCGCGTGGTGTGCATGCCTCGGTGCGAGGAAGCCTAAAGCGCGGCTCCAGAGCGGTTCCACCTGCTTACGCAGGTCCATTCGACCTCCCCACACGGCAAAGCGGGGCCTTTCGCATACTCTCCTCTAGGTTCCACGGTTCCGCGTTCCACGTTCCGGGTTCGTTTTGGGTTCAGAGTTCTGGTTCACCGTTCCGGGTTCCAGTCGCGGACCCGGTCCATGAACCAGGAACCGGGAACCAGAACCCTCGGAACAGGAACCCGGAACCCGGAACCGATTAAGGACCCGAATGGGCCTGTATCCGTTCTACATGATCAACGGCGTCATCACGGCGGTCGTCGCCGGCATCGTCGTCGCGTACTGGGTCGTCAACCGCAAACGCATCGCCGCCGAGACGATCGGCCGGGCCGAAGAACAGGCGCTGCGCGTCCTGAAAGACGCGGAGCGCGATGCCGAAACCCGCAAAAAAGAAGCGCTGCTCGACGCCAAGGAAAAGGCGCACGAGCTGCGCACCGAAGCCGAGCGCGTCGCGCGGGAGAAATCCCAACAGTTGTCTGATACCGAGCAGCAGCTGCGGCGCAAGGAGACGTCCCTCGGCGACAAGCTGTCCGCTGTCGAGCGCAAGGAAAAAGAGCTGCAGACGCAGTCGCAGGCGATCGCCGAGCGTGAGAAGAGCACGACAGCAGCCGCCGCCAAATACGAGCAGCTCGTCGCGGCGCAGCAGCACGAGCTCGAGCGTCTGTCCGCGTTGACGACGGAAGAAGCGAAAGATCTGCTGCTGAAGCACATCGAAGCGGACGCGCGGCGCGACGCCGCGCACCTCGTGAAGCGCCTCGATGCCGAAGCCCGAGAGCAGGCGGCCGGCAAGGCCCGCCAGTACATCACCGAGGCGATTCAGCGAAGCGCGGCCGAGCACACCGCCGAGACCACCGTCTCGGTCGTGGATTTGCCGAGCGACGATCTCAAGGGGCGCATCATCGGGCGCGAAGGACGCAACATTCGCGCGCTCGAACAAGCCACCGGCGTCGACCTCATCGTCGACGACACGCCGGGCGCCATCATCCTTTCAGGCTTCGATCCGTATCGACGCGAGATCGCGAAGCAGGCCATCGAGCGGCTCATCACCGACGGACGCATTCATCCGGCGCGCATCGAGGAAGTGGTTGAAAAGGTGAAGACGGAAATGGAAGAGTCGGTCCGCAAGGATGGCGAGGCCGCGGCCTTCGAGCTGGGCATGCACGACCTGCATCCCGAGCTGCAGAAATTGATGGGACGCCTGAAATACCGCACCAGCTACGGCCAGAACGTGCTCAACCATTCCAAGGAAGTCGCGTACCTTGCGGGCATCATGGCGAGGGAAGTGGGGCTCGATGCGAACGTGACGGTTCGCGCCGCGTTCCTCCACGACTGCGGCAAGGCGGTCAACCGCGAGCTCGAAGGGACGCATCTGCAAATCGGGATCGACTTGCTGCGCAAGTACGGCGAGACCGAGCCGGTCGTCATGGCGATGGCGGCCCATCACATGGATATCGACTGGCCATCGCTCGAGGCGATGATCGTGCAGGCAGCGGACGCCATTTCAGCAGCGCGCCCTGGCGCGCGCCGCGACATCCTCGAGTCCTACGTGAAGCGCCTCGAGAAGCTCGAGGAGATCGCCGATTCGTTCAAGGGCGTGTCGAAGGCGTTCGCGCTGCAGGCGGGAAGGGAGATCCGCATCATGGTCGAAAGCGAGCGCATCTCCGACGAAGAGGCGATCTGGCTGGCGAAGGACATCGCCAAGCGCATCGAAAACGAGCTCGAGTACCCGGGGCACATCAAGGTGACGGTGATCCGGGAAACGCGGGCGGTCGAATACGCGAAATGATCCTCGTCCAGGGATTAGGGATTGGGGATTAGGGATTGGGAGAGACTGTCGCAGACATTGGAGAGCACGCGCTCATCGCGCGCATCCGGCTGCGCATTCCGGCCGCGCCCTCCTTTGTCGTGGTCGGCATCGGCGATGACGCCGCCGTCGTCGAGCCCGAGCGCAACCGGCTCGAAGTTCTCACTACGGATTGCCAGGTCGAGGGCGTACACTTCGATCAGACGTTCGTCGGCGCGGCGGACATCGGCCACAAGGCGCTTGCCGTAAACCTGAGCGACCTTGCGGCGATGGGCGCGGCGCCACGCGTCGCCCTGTTGTCGCTCGTGCTGCCTCCGGCCATGCCCGTGACGAGCGTTGATGCGCTCGTCGATGGGATGACCGCGCTGGCCGCGCGCGCCCGCATTGTCATCGTCGGCGGGAATATCGCCCGCTCCCCCGGGCCGCTGATCGTCGACGTTACTGTTACAGGATCGGTTCACAGTCGCCGAGTACTCAGGCGAACGGGCGCTCGCGCGGGCGACGATCTGTACGTGACCGGATCGCTCGGCGGCGCCGCGCAGGGTTTGCGCATGCTTCGTTTGGACGCGACGAGCGCGGGGCCCGCCGTCGATCGCTACCTGCGACCCGAGCCGCGGACACGTTTTGGGTTGCTGCTCGGCCGCAATCGCGCGGCGCGCGCGTGCATCGACCTCAGCGATGGCCTTGCCGACGGAGTCCGGCAAATCGGGGAGGCCAGCGGCCTCGGCGCGATCGTCGAGGCGGACGAGTTGCCCATCGAGAAGGGATCGACGTTGCGCGATGCCCTCGGTGGGGGTGAAGATTACGAGCTCCTGTTTGCGGTATCGCCCAGAATGCGCTCGCGCTTGAAACACGCGAGACGGCTGGCCGGCGATCTCACCGTCACGCGCATCGGGCGCCTGACGGCCGATCGCGCGATGCTCCTGAGCCGCCGCGGCAGCACCGAAGAGCTGCCGGCAGGATTCGAACATTTTTAGGCGACATGCAGAAATACTTCTGGCGGCGCATCTTCCCCAGCATGATGCTGGTGGCGGCCTTCGTGCTGCTGTACGAAGCGACCGTCTCGGATTCGCGCTACGGCTCGCGGCAGGCCGAGCTCTTGAAGGGCACCCTGCGGCCGATTCCGGGCGCGCGCCTTCAGTTCAAAGCGACGGCGTACTGCAAGGGGCACACGACAGCGTCGGGCGTCGCGGTCCGCAGCGGCGTGGCGGCCGCGGACCCTGACATGCTTCCGGTCGGATCGGTGATTCAGGCCGATTTCGAATCCAACCAGTACGACGGCGTCTACACGATCATGGACACCGGCCCTGAAGTGCAGGGCAACGAGATCGACGTCTACATGTGGAGCTGCTTCGATGCGCTGCGGTTCGGCCGGCAGGACGTGCATCTCGTCGTGCTGCGCCTCGGATGGAACCCGAAGGATACGACGCCGCTGATGGAAACGCTTTTTCACCGGCGGATTCCCTACGTGCGGCCCGACGACGAGCCGCAGCAGCCGCCTGCGCCGCCCAGGCCACGCCCCGAACGCATTCCGGATGGCAGCGTGGCGCCGCTGCCCAATCCTACGTTCGAAACCCCTGCGGAAGCGACTCCGAAGCCTGAACCGCCGTCGAATTAGCGGCCTTGTACTGCAGCTGAAACAGCTTGTAGTAGATCCCGCGCACCGCCAGCAGCTCCTGGTGGGTGCCCGACTCGCGCAGCTTCCCCTTGTGAAACACGAGAATCTTGTCCATGTCCTGAATCGTCGACAGCCGATGGGCGATGGCGAGGGTCGTGCGTCCGGACATCAGCACGCGCAGCGCATCGCGAATCAGCAGCTCGGTCTCGGTGTCGACGCTCGACGTCGCTTCGTCCAGAATCAACACGGACGGATCGAACGCCAGCGCGCGCGCGAACGACAGCAGCTGCTTCTGCCCGACCGACAGCGTCGCGCCACGCTCCGCGACCCGCGCGTCGTAGCCGCCGGGAAGCGACTCGATGAACCGATGCGCGTGCACCGCCCGCGCCGCGTCGCGCACGCGCGCGTCATCGATGGAGTCGTCTCCGAGCCGGATGTTGCCGGCAATCGTGCCGGAAAACAGATGGACGTCCTGCAGCACGAGGCCGAACATCTTGCGCAGCGCGGCGAGGTCCATGTCGCGAACGTCCACGCCGTCAATCAGAATGCGGCCGCCCGTCACGTCGTAAAATCGCAGCAGCAGGCTGATGAGCGTCGACTTCCCCGCTCCCGTGGCGCCCACGATGCCGACCCGCTCTCCCGGCTTCACCTCGAACGACACGTCGCGCAGCACGCAGTCGTCTTCTTTGTATGCGAACGACACGTTCTCGAAGACAATCTGCCCTTTGGACTCTGGACCCTGGACTTTGGACTGGACAGGATTTTTCACGGCGACTTCAGTATCAAGGAGCTGGAAGATTCGTTCAGAGGACGCCATCGCGGCCTGCAGCGTGTTGAATTTTTCAGACATGTCGCTGATCGGGCGGAAGAAACGGCCGGCGTAGAGAATGAACGCCACGAGCGAGCCCAGCGTCAGCGTACCGTTCATCACGAACCCGCCGCCATACCAGAGAATCAGCGCGGTCGCGATCGCCGCGACAAACTCGACCGCCGGCAGAAACACCGCGTAGAAGAAAATCTGCTCGACGTTGGCGTCGCGGTGCTCGCGGTTGATGAACTCGAAGCGGCCGTAGTTCACTTCCTCACGGCGGAACAGCTGCACCGTCGCCATGCCGTTGATGTGCTCGTTGAGGAACGCGTTAATGCGCGCGATGCGCAGGCGCACTTTCCGGTACGAATCCCGCACGTTGCGCCTGAACCACTGCGCGAGGACGAGAATCAGCGGAAGCACCGAGAAGGCAATCAGCGCAAGCCGCCAGTCCATCCACAGCAGTGTCACAAAGATGCCGACGAGCATGAACAAGTCCCCGAACGCCGCAACGACGCCGGAGGTGAACAGGTCGTTGATGACATCCACGTCGGTCGTCACGCGCGTCATCAACCGTCCCACGGGGTTGCGGTCGTAAAACGAGAGGTCCAGCCTCTGCAGATGGGTGTAAATCTGCATGCGCATGTCGTACATGATGCGCTGCCCGATCATCTGCATCATGTAGGTCTGCGCGTACTCGAGCGAGAACGCGGCTATCAGCACGGCGAGGTAGACGACCGCGATGTGGTTGAGGCCCGCGAGGTCTCCCTGCGCGATGTACTGGTCGATGGCGACCTTGACGAGATACGGAGGGACGAGCTGGACGACGGCGTCGCCGATGAGCGCAAGGAGCGCGCCGAGCACGTACCATGCGTGCGGACGCAGATACGTCAGCAGGCGGCGCATGAGCCGCCCGTCGTAGGCTTTGCCGAGGACCTCTTCTTCGTGAAATGACATTACGACCCTGGCGGGATTGGGGATTCGGGATTAGGGATTAGGCTAAGACGCAGCAAGCTCTTCCTCCAGGAGCTGCTTCTTATAAAGCTCGCCATATACACCACCGAGCCTGATGAGTTCTTCGTGTTTCCCCTTTTCCACGAGCCGCCCTTCCTGAAGCACGACAATCTGGTCGGCATCGCGGACGGTCGAGATGCGATGCGAGATGATGATCGCGGTGCGGTCGTTCATCACGCCGCGCAGCCGGGACAGAATTTCCTCCTCCGTGTAGGTGTCCACCGCCGACAGCGCGTCGTCCAGAATCAGAATGCGCGGATCGGTGACGACCGCGCGCGCGATGGCGGTGCGCTGCTTCTGCCCGCCCGACAGCGTGATCCCGCGCTCGCCGACCATCGTCTTGTAGCCCTGCGGAAAGTCTCGAACGTCCTTCTCGAGCTGTGCGACGGCGGCCGCGGCTTCGATGCGCGCCGGTTCGTCCTGCGTCACGCCGGGCACGCCGAACGCCACGTTGTCGGCGAGCGTATCGGAAAACAGAAACGGCTCCTGCGGCACGAAGCCGATCAGGCCGCGTAACTCGCTCAACGGCATGTCGCGGACATCGCGGCCGTCAATGAACACGGTTCCTCTCGGAGGGTTCTGCAGGCGGGGCAACAGGTTCACCAGCGTCGATTTGCCCGACCCTGTCGCGCCGACAATCGCTACTGTCTCGCCCGCCTTCACCGAGAACGAGACGTGACTGAGCACTTCGCGAGTGCCGTACAGGAAACTGAGATTGCGAAACTCGATTGCGCCTGCCGGGTCTTGAGAGGCAAGACCCGGCCTACTCACCGTAGTTTCGTCGCGTATGGCAGGAACCGTCTCCATGACGACGAGCATGCGCTTCCATGAGGCCATGCCACGCTCGAGCAGGTTCGTCACCCACCCGAACGCAATCATCGGCCACGCGAGCTGCGCCAGGTACGCGTTGAATGCGACGAGCTCGCCCACGGTCAGCCGCCCGCTCGTCACGTCCCGGCTGCCGAGCCACAACGCGAGCAGCGCGCTGATACCGAGAAAGAGCGACATGGTCGGAAAAAACGCCCCTTGAAGACGGGTCAGCCGCGTGTTGTGCCGCAGGTAATCGATATTGGATTCGCGGAAACGCGCGATCTCGGCGTCCTCCTGGCGATAGGCGCGCACGACGCGCACGCCTGTCAGCGACTCCTGCACGACGGCGCTCATGTCGGAGAGCTTCTCCTGGACCTCCTCGAAGGTCTTATGGATCGCGGTGCCGAACATCTTCACGGCGATCGACACGATCGGCAGCGGCAGCAGCACGATGAGCGTGAGCCGCACGTCGAGGGAGAACATGAGAGACAGGCTCACGACCGCGGTGATGAGCGTATTGGCCAGATACATGACCGCAGGCCCAACCATCATGCGGACCGAGCTGAGGTCGTTTGTCGCGCGCGACATCAGATCGCCGGTGCGGTTCTGCTGGAAGAACGACACGGGCAGCCGCTCGAGATGCGCGAAGAAATCGTTGCGAAGGTCGTACTCGAAGCCGCGGGAGGCGCTGATGATGATGCGCCGCATCTGGTACCTGAAGTACCCGGCCAGCCCGGCGATCAGCAGCAGCACGCCGGCATAGAACGCGAGCTTGGACCTGGTGACGCCCGCATACAGATCGTCGATGGCGAGCTGCAACACCAGCGGCGACACCGCGAACAGCGTCGAGCACAACACCAGGGACGCGAAACCGAGCAGGTATTCCCGGCGGTAGCGGCGGATATAGGGGAATAGACGGCGAACCGGAGTCACTGTTACACTTCAGTATAGCGTGCTATTCTTAGGTGCCTTCCCCCAGCAGGCCTCTGCACCGCCGAACTACTTTTCATTCAAAGGACGCCTGACGATGTCGATTCGAACGTTCGCGCTCGGTCTGTTGTTCATGTACGCGGTGTTGCTGCCGGCTCGCGCAGATGCGCAGTTCGCGGCCACGCCGTTTTCCGATCCCGCGACCGGTGAGCGGTACCACATCGAGGCCGCGATCGCGTTCTGGAATCCCCCGCCGGTGTTCAGCATCCAAAGCGAGTCGCTCGGCGTGCTCGGGTCGCGAATCGACGCGATCGCCGATCTCGGCATCGAGCGGAAACGCCTCACCGAGTTCCGCCTCGTGCTGCGGCCGGCACGGAAGCATAAGTTCCGCGTCAACTACCTGCCGATGAGCTACAGCGCGCAGGCGACCGTCAGGCGCGAGTTCATCTTCAACGGCATCCGCTACGGTCTCAACCTGCCCGTCCAGACGGATTTGTCGTGGAAGACCTGGGCGCTCGCCTACGAGTACGACTTCCTGTACCGCGACCGATGGTTCGTCGGGTTCGTGCTGCAGGCGAAAGCGACGGACATCCAGGCGAGCCTCCAGGCGCCCATCGGCACCGAGTTCGCGCGCGCGCAGGCGCCCATTCCGACCCTCGGCGGTATCGCGCGCGTCTATGTCGTGCCGAACATCTCCATCACGGCAGAGATGGTCGGACTCAAGATTCCTGAGAGCATCGACGAGCGGTACCAGGCGCACTACTTCGACATCGATATCTACGGCACGATCAATTTCAACGACTACGTGGGCGCGCAGGTCGGCTATCGCAGCCTGGACCTCGGCTACATCTTCGAGAACGATCGCGGCGACTTCAAAGCGAAGGGGATGTATTTCGGCGGCGTGGCGCGCTTCTAAAGCGCCACCCGCGCGGCGAGTGTGGCGAGGCGCTTGTCGGCTTCGAGCAGCGTCTCGTCTTTCTTGCTATACACGAACCGCACTTTCGTCCGGCCCGCCTTGCGATCGTTGAAGAAGCTGCTGCCCGGCACCACCGCCACGCCCACCTCGGTGACCAGATACTTCGCGAACTCGATGTCGTTATCGAACCCGAAGTGCGCGATGTCGGTCATGACGTAGTACGCGCCCTGCGGCGGCTTGAACTTGAAGCCGTGGCGCTCGAGGATATCGCACATCATCGTGCGCCGGCGCGCGTAGCCGGCCGCCATCTCGGTGTAGTAGCTCTCGGGCATCGACAACGCCGTCACACCAGCCTCCTGCAGCGGCGCCGGTGCGCCCACTGTGAGGAAGTCGTGCATCTTCCGAATCGGTCCGGCGAGATCGGGCGGCGCGATCGCCCAGCCGACACGCCAGCCGGTGACGCTGAAGGTCTTCGACAAGCCGTTGATCGTCACCGTGCGGTCGGCCATGCCGTCGATCGACGCGATCGGCACGTGCGTGTGGCCGTCATAAATGATGTGCTCGTAGATCTCGTCGGTGATCGCGAGGACGTCCCATTTCTGACAGAGTGCGGCGATCGCCTGCAGCTCGCTTCTGGTAAATACTTTTCCAGTCGGGTTGTTCGGCGTGTTGATGATGATGGCGCGCGTCCGATCGTTGAATGCGGCGGCCAGCTCCTGCTCGTCGAAGGTCCAATCGGGCTCGCGCAGCCGCACGAAACGGGGAACGGCCCCTGAAATGATGCTGTCGGGGCCGTAGTTCTCGTAGTACGGCTCGAAGATGACGACTTCGTCGCCGGGATCGAGCACCGCCAGCAGCGTCGAGAGCATCGCCTCGGTCGAGCCGCAGCAGACGGTCACCTGGGCGGGGCTGACCGCCACGCCGTAGCGGCGCGAGAAATCGGCGGCAATCGACTCGCGCAGGTTCTCGGCGCCCCACGTGATCGGGTACTGATTGATATCGCGCTGAATCGCCGAGCAGGCGGCGTCCTTGATGGACTGATGCGCGGCGAAATCGGGAAATCCCTGGGACAGGTTGACGGCGCCGTGCTTCTGCGCCAGCCGCGTCATCTCGCGGATGACCGATTCGGTAAACTGGGTGGCTTTTTTCGAACCGCGTGGTTTCATCGTTCGAGATTATACTTCCCGTAGAACTTCTGTGGGCTCCCTCAGATCCCGAATCGCCTGTGTCACCGCGCTTGTCTGCTGCGCACTGTTGACGGCCGTGGTGTCCCCACTCGCCGCTCAACAGGCCGCGGCGCAGAAACCAGCCCAGCAACCCGCGCCGACCAATCAGGACATCGAAGCCATCAAGCGCCAGATGCAGGCGCTCATCGCCGCCCAGATTGCGGTGCAGAAGCAGCTCGACGAGATCACAGCGATGTTGAAGGCTGGCGTGCCGGCGCAGGCCCCTGCACCGGCTCCGGCACCCGCCATCGCGAACGTCGATTTCGTCATCGACATCGCCAGCGCAGCCGTCAAGGGGGCGCCGACGGCGCGAGTGGCGATCATCGAGTTCTCTGATTACGAGTGCCCCTTCTGCGCCCGGCACGCGCTGAACACGCTGCCAGAGCTCGCCAGGGAATACATCGACACCGGCAAGATCCGGTACGTGTTCCGTAACCTGCCACTCGAGTCGATTCATCCGAACGCGATGCGCGCGGCTGTGGCGGCGGAATGCGCCGGTGAACAAGGCAAATACTGGCAGCTTCACGATCGGATGTTCGCCAACCAGCGCGCGCTCGACGCGACGACGCTCGTGAACCACGGCAAAGCCGAGGGGCTCGATGTCACGCGGTTCCAGCAGTGCCTCAGCAGCGACAAATACACGGCTAGAATTCGCGCGGATCAGACCGAGTCGGGCCGCGTCGGAGCGGACAGCACCCCGTCGTTTTTCGTCGCCGTACTGACCCCGGGAGATTCAAAGGCTCGAGCGGTGCGCATGATTCGCGGCGCGCATCCCTACCCGACGTTCAAAGCGGCCATCGACAGCGTTCTCGCGACAATCAAGTAACGCGACAGGCAGGGCTGAAGCCCTGCGCTACCGCCCGCCAGAGTAGAGGCGCCGGTAATCTTCGGCCGTGCCCAGCAGCCGCTTCACGTACTGCTGCGTTTCCGGGTACGTGATGCTGTCGATGAATTCATCCTGCGGAAGGCCAGGGTTCTCTCGCATCCAGCGGCGCACCGACGTCTCTCCCGCATTGTAGCTGGCCAGCGCGAGATGCACGCCGCCGAACTGGCGAATCAGGTCTGCCAGGTACAGCGTGCCCATCCGGATGCTGGTTTCGGGGGTCGTCAGCAACCTCAGCGAGTAGCGCAGCTTCAGTTTGCGCGCGTACTGACGGCCGGTCGGCGGCATCATCTGCATCAGCCCGTACGCGCCCGCATGCGACCTGATGTCGCGCACGAACGTCGACTCCTGCGCCATCAGCGCCGCCACGAGGTACGGATCGAGCTTGTGCTGTGCCGCGTTTTTCTGAATGAGATCCCAGTACTCGAGCGGAAAGATCGTCGTGAGGATCTCTCGCGGCAGCTGGTCGCCGCCGCCGGCCAGGAACTGCGGATAGGCCCGCTTCATCAACGTGATCGCTCCGCGCGCCAGCGCGAACTGGCTCGTGCCGGATTCTGACGCCGCCATCTGCGTGTTGGCCCACGCGATCGTTGCGGTGATGGCAGGAGAATCCCCCCACTTCGCGCGCGCGAACTCCAGTTCTTTCACCGCGGGCTCGTACAATCCTGCCGCAAGCAGCATACGGATCGTGTCTTTGGTGGGCGGGACGCCATCATCTTCACCGCCGGGCGGCACCGGCGGCTCGAACACGAGTCGGCTGGGGCCCAGCGGCGCTCCCTGCTTCCGCAGCAACGCTTCCGTCAGGCGGCCGTAATACGTGTTGTGATAGTCCGCGATCGTCAACTGGTAGCGCACGATCGCACCAGGACCGTCGCCCATCGCCGCACGTGCGCGTCCCGACCAGTACAGCCACGCGGGACGATAATCGGATCGCGGAAACCCGGCGGACGCCGATTCGAACAACCGCGCGGCTTCACTCATATCGCCCTTGCGGTAGGACGTCCAGCCCGCTTTCCACGCCGCGCGCTCGGCGTAGCGGCCCCTGGGGAAACGCGCGTACAACTCGCGAAGCACGGTATCCGCCTCGTCGTCGCGATCTTTCTGAATGTAGAAGGTAGCGAGATGATTGAGCGATTCCTCCGCCCACGTGCTGTCGGGAAACTCACGTTCCAGCGCATGCGCGAGCTCGATAAACGTGTCGTCGTTGCGCAGGCCCCGCTGCGACATGAGAGAGAAGAAGCGCGCCTCGGCCTGTCTCGATCCGGTCCTGAGAAACGGCCGCAGCGCGTCCCGTGCAGTGCTGTAGCGCCCCTGGAAATACTCGATCTCGGCGAGCCGCAACGACACGAGCTCGGCGTCCGGCTCGCTCTGCGCGTGCGGCTTGAGGCGAAGAAAACTTGTGCGCGCGTCGGGATACCGGCGGCTGCCGAACAGCCGCTCGCCACGACCCATTTCGAGTTTGTACCGTGTGTTCCCCGTCGCGATTTGCTGCACCTCCGGTAGCGTTTGCAGCGGACCCTCAGCGTGTATGGCGTGCTCGCTGAAGGGAAACTCGTAATACAAATGCAGGTACGCCTCGGCCGCGCGCGTGCGATCGCCATCGGCCAGAGCCGCGTTCGCGAGGCTCAGCCAGATGGCCGGCACATCGACGGCGGCCTCGTCGAGAATGTCTTCGTAGATTCCCGCGGCCGCGTCGAAATCGCCGAGCTCATGAGCCGCCTCGGCTTCGCCGAGTGCCGCCGCTTCCCCAACGAACCCCGCTGTCTTTTTCAGGCCTGCGAACCGGCGTCTTGCCGCCTCGAAGCGGCGCAGGCGCAGCTCCGACACGCCGGCGTAGTAGGCCGCATGGGCGCGTAGCGGCGATTGCGCCGTCGCCGCGGATGAGAACCTGCCGAGTGCCTGGTCGTAATTTTCGTCGGCGTAGAACCGGAGGGCGGCCTGCAGATGCACGAGCGCAGGATGCGCGGTGGCCTTTGCGCGATCGGACGGCGACGGGGCCATCCACAGTTGAGACGCATCACGCGCAACCGGCGGATGTGTCGTCGGTGCGAGCGGCGCCGCGGTGACATCGGCGAACCGTTGGGCCTGCGGCGCTGACGGATCGGTCAACAGCAGCGCGCCGATGACACCCGAGGCGGCCAGTGCGTGCCGAACAACACAGACTGTCACGTTCTTCGATTATCCGGGCCGGATCGGGCTAAGTCAAGGTATGTCTGGCGTTTAGCCGCCCGACGGCAGGTCCTTCACCATGAACAAGTAGCCGCGTGGTGCCTCGATACGACATGACCGCCGGCCGAACGGTTATCACATGAAGGACAACGACAGGATCGACAAAAATGAACGCGCTAGTTCAGCAATGAAACCCTGACGCACACGTCGTCAGTCCGCCCAGCTCATCCGAACGCTGCAGGTTCTTTCCGCTGAGCGAGCTGAACACGAAGACCGTTCCGTAGCCTGGGAGTCTTCCGCCGCCCCACAGAATGCCGTAAAGGCTGACGTCGTGACGCGCGGGGCTGTTGGTGATGCGGAACACCGGGGACCCGCTGTCCCCGGCATTCACGTTCGCATCGACCCAGTCCTGGCAGAGCTGAACGATATCCGTACCGGACACGCCGGTATCCACACAGGTACCGATCACTTTCCCCTGGCTCCAGCCCGTCGTGCGCCCCACCTTGTTGACGGTTTCGTTCAGCATCGGCACTCGCGTCTCGCTGGTGATGCGAAACCGTCCGGTCGAGACGGTCAGCGAGTTCAACCTGGTGGGCCGCGCGATAAACCCGCGTGAGGTCGTCACCGACGGCCCAGAGGGATGCGCGATGCGCGCGAACGCGCTGTCGCTATAGCGGCATCGCATTCCTGAAGGGCACGCACCGCCGGTGAAGTATTTCGGATCGACCGTCTCGAGTGCGATCCGGTTCTTCGATCCCCAGATCACAGGCTGATGGAAGGAGACGCCTCTGCCTCCACCCTGCACACTCGTGCAATGGGAGTTGGTCACCATTCCCTTGACGCGCACTCGCACCGCAACGAAGCCGAGGGTGCACGCGTAGTCACTGAAGTTCACTTGAATGCCGCCCATCACCGGTCTGAACTTATCGCGCAGCGTCGCCAGGCGGCGAATGCGCGCGGTCACCTCGATCAGCACTGCCTCCGGCGGCACCCCGAGGCCGGCCAGATGTTCGCGCACCTGATCGGCCACCTGAGGCTCCTCGATGCCGACGCGAAGACGGTTTCTGTCCTCGGCGATGTCGGTGGAGACGACGCCGGGAATCGCGAGCACGGACGATTTCATCGCCTCGCTCCATCCGTACAGGTCCCGGAAGCTGTACTGCGCGGGCAGCACGTTCACTCTCTGGGTGGCTGCAGCCTCCATCAGCGGGTTGTCGCGGAACATCGACTCGAGGCTCTGCGACATGCCGGCCATGCGTTCGAAACCGGATGTCGAGTCGAGCACGCTCTCCTGCACGTACAGCGTGAGACGCCCCTCTTCGTTGAAGAACATTCCACCGAACGCAGGGTCCTGTTTGGCGACCTCGAGCAACTGCTCGTCGAGCGTGAGGAGATCCGGCCTGCCTGTCCCGGGTGCAGGCGACGACGTTTGCTGCGCGGCCGCGCGTTCCGTAGAAATGGCAACGCCGCCGACCGTGGCCAGTGCCGTCACGGTCGCAAGCGCGGCGACAGAATTCAAGACACGAATATTTCTCAACGGTTACGGTTCGGCGTCGGCGCTCGGACCGTAGATATTCGGCACCTTCGAGCCCATCGCGCGCAGGTACGCGGCCAGTTGCCCGCGATGGTGGATGCTGTGATTGTTGGCGAACCCGATGTATTTCAGCGTCGGCATCTCCATCATGCCGAAGAAACTCAACGGCGCCGTCAACTTCTCGGCAGGCATGGCGCGCACCTGCTTCAGCTTTTCGGGGAATGTCTTCTTGTAGAAGTCGACCACGTCCGTCACCTTCGTGAACTGCGACTCGGCTTTCTTTGCACCCTCGGGATTGAACTCGAATTTCCCGTTAAGGATGCTGTCGATGAACCAGATGTCGGCGGTCGCCAGGTGCGTCGCGATCTCCCACGCACTGCGTGACTTCGGGTCGGGCTTGTAGGCGCGCGTGTCATCCTTCACGGCCGCGAGCACCTGGCACGTGGCCGGAAACTCACTTTCCCACAGGGCCGCGAGCGTGTCTGCTGCTGTCTTGGCGTGATCGGCGTCCATGCGATTCCTCCTGGCAGGTCCAAAAAATGAGGCCTAACAATGACATGAACGTCGAATTTTCGAAAGGACTCCAGATCCGCTGTCTGTCCGATGTAGAGCGCATCATCCGCGCAACGCAGAGGGCGTATCCTACGCGACTTGCGTATACTACGCATTACGCGTATACTCGCGTCAGGTGGAGTTCTTTGAGACGCCCGCGTTCACGCGCCATCTGTCCGCGTACTTGACCGATGACGAATACGCGGGGCTCCAAGCGTTCCTGGCCGCGCATCCGGACGTGGGCGATGTCATGCCGGGGACCGGCGGCTTTCGGAAGCTGCGCTGGGGCGATGACAGGCGGGGGAAGGGCAAACGCGGAGGGCTCCGCGTCATCTACTACTTCCTGACGCAGGACCACCAAGTCTGGCTGTTCACGCTGTTTGGGAAGAGTGAGGCCGACGATCTGACACCAGAACAAAAACGTCAGCTACGGGCTGCCATTGACGCGGAACTGCAAGCGCGTCGGACGGCACGACCGAAACACGGCCGGAGGTAGGACGATGGCGAAATCGAAGAAGCGCGACCTGTTCGGCGAAATGATGGAGGGCGTCCGGGCGATGCGTGGGCATCGTGAAGGGCGCATTACGCTGCGCTCGCATCACATCACGCCACTGTCCTTGCCGAGCATCGACGAGCAGACGATTCGGAATACCCGCGAGCGGCTGCACATGTCTCGCAGCGCTTTCGCGCACCGTTTGGGTGTGAACCCGCGTACGCTTGAACGCTGGGAGCAGGGGCGAAGCAAGCCAAATGATCAGGCAGTTGCATTGATCCTGCTGGTCAGAAGGTATCCTGACACGCTGACCCGATTAGAAGCCTTGGCGGTCGGCTAAGAGACGGAT
>CAYHHH010000081.1:17912-19085 GCA_964356125.1 uncultured Bifidobacteriaceae bacterium
GTGATGATTCTCTTCATGAAGAGTCGCATCGAGCGGCTTTCAAAGGATATGCAAGGGCAGGCGATGGTCCTGTTCAATACATGGAAGCAACGCGAGTACGACACGGTTCAGCGCGTGGAACCCGCGCGCCTTGCACCAGGGCAGGAATTGCTTTCGAAGCAGCACGTTCTGCTTGCCGATCGTCACCTCAGCCAGTTCCCGGCTTTTCGCGTCGTTGAAGAACCGCTCCACAGCGTCGGAGACGTCCGGGATGTCGGCTGTGATCACGCCGACTTCGCCGGAGGCTTCCCAGCCGCGGACGCGATCCTGTGCCGCTTCCCAGGAGACCAGGTCCAGACTGCGGCGGAGATACTCGCCGCCGAGCGACCCTTGCACCCAGAGGGGACAGTGGCATTTCTGGCCCCAGGCATCCCGCCGGGGCTTGCCCGCGTGCTTGCAGGTGTCGAGGTGCCGCCGGTAGAGCGTCAGGGGCATCGTCCCATCCTGCCCCGAAGTTGGTACGTAATAGGTACACAGAAAGGGCCTGACTCATTTACATCAATGAAATCAGGCCTAAAGTGATGGTGGAGGCGGCGGGAGTCGAACCCTAAAAACATGATTTCTTTAAACGGTTGATGGCGCACGAGTTCTGGTCTAAGTCGTTGAGTCACCGCCGTTTCTCCATCACGTTTCATTCTATTGACGTCATCTGGACTAGTCGGGAATCGACCGCAGTTTTGGAGACATTTTGGAGACGGTGCGAGCCGTGACTTCGTCAGCTCGGTTGGTTCTCGAATCAGTGTTGATCAGTGGTCACCCCCATCGTTTGAAGAAACAGTCGAAAGGGACACATTCAAAAGTGAAGGCTCTAAAGTAGAGGGAAATAGATGGCGCAGGGGCGAAAAACTGGCGGTCGGCGAAAGGGGACGTCGAACAAAGCGACGGCGGAAGCGAAGGAAGTCTGTAATCGCCTCGTCGATGACGCGCTGTATCAGACGACACTCCAGCGGCGCTTGCGTGCTGGGAAGCTGTCGCCCGCTGTCGAGTGCATGCTCTGGCACTACGCCAAAGGCAAACCCCGAGAGGAACTCGGCGTAGAGGGCGCGGTGACGCTTGCGTGGCGGGAATCGCAGTTTGAACGGCTGGATGCGGGCCGGAAGCGGAACGCGGAGCGCGGTGAAGGATGACGCCGTG
>CAYHHH010000082.1:0-6145 GCA_964356125.1 uncultured Bifidobacteriaceae bacterium
CAGCGCCACGTGCAGGTGGCCGAGATGGTCATTGAGAAGGCGAAGCGCCTTGTCGAGCACAAGAAGGACGTGCTGATTCTGCTCGACTCCGTCACGCGTCTCGCGCGCGCCTACAACACGGTCATTCCGCCGTCAGGCAAAGTGCTGTCAGGCGGTCTCGACTCGAACGCGCTGCAGAAGCCGAAGCGCTTCTTCGGCGCCGCGCGCAACATCGAGGAAGGCGGCTCGCTCACGATTATCGCGACCGCGCTCATCGACACCGGTTCGCGCATGGACGACGTGATCTTTGAAGAGTTCAAAGGGACGGGCAACATGGAAATCCATCTCGACCGGAAGCTCGCCGACAAGCGCGTCTTCCCGGCCATCGACCTTCAGAAGAGCGGCACGCGCAAGGAAGAGCTGCTCATCCCGAAGGATGATCTCATGCGCATCTGGGTGCTCCGCAAGGTGCTGACCCCGCTGTCGCCCGTTGAAGCGATGGAGCTGCTGCTCGACAAGATGGGCAAAACGAAGGGGAACACCGAGTTCCTCTCGGCCATGCAGAAAATGGGGTAGTCGGAAGAGTCGGGAAGAGTCTGGGAGTCGGAAGAGTCCCGGAGTCGGGGAGTCCTCAATGGCAACCGTGATTCACGTTCGGCAGAACGGGCCCTACCGCATCGAGGGCGACGACGTCACGGTCGTCGATTGGAACGGGAACCCGTATCCGATCGCGAAGCGCCCGATCGCGCTCTGTCGGTGCGGCGCGTCGACCAACAAACCGTTCTGCGACGGTACGCACTCAAAGATTGGATTCCAGGCCGCGGAAGCCGCGGTTGCCGGATCCGAAGACAAGCCCGCGCTGTAGGCCGGCTCTCAGCGATCCTGTGGGACTGGCTGCGCAGCGGCCAGCGCAATCAGTTCCTGCAGCTCGGCCCCTTCGATAACTTCCTTTTCGAGCAGGCGCCGCGCGATCATTTCGAGCAGATGGCGCCGCTCCGCAATCACCTGCCGCGCGCGATCGTGCGCATCCTCAATCAGCCGCTTCACCTCGGAATCGATCCGGTGCGCCGTGTCGTCGCCGTACGGCCCTCGTTCGGGGCCCATCGGGATGTCGAGGAAGGCGTTGCGGCGTGACCCCTCGTAGTTGACGGTGCCGAGCTCTTCGCTCATGCCGAACTGCGTGACCATCGCCCGCGCGATGTCGGTGGCGCGCTGCAGATCGTTCTGTGCGCCGGTCGAGATCTCGCCAACGGCGATTTCTTCTGCGCTGCGCCCTCCGAGCAGGACGGCCATCTGGTTTTCGAGATCTTTCTTCGTCAGCAGGTAGCGATCTTCGAGCGGCAGTTGCATCGTGTAGCCGAGCGCGCCGAAGCCGCGCTGCACGATCGAAATCTTGTGGACGGGGTCGAGGCCGGGCAGCACGCTCGCGACAATCGCGTGGCCGGATTCGTGATAGGCGACCGTCTCGCGCTCGCGCACGCTCATGACACGCTTTTTCTCGAGCCCCGCGATGAGGCGATCGATGGCGTCGTTGAAGTCGCTCATCTCGACCGCTTCCTTGTTCTGGCGCGCGGCGAGCAGGGCAGCCTCGTTGACGAGGTTGGCGAGGTCGGCGCCCGCGAATCCAGCCGTCCGCTGTGCGACCACGCGCAGGTCGACTCCCGGCGTCATCTTCACCTGGCGCGAGTGGATGCGGAGAATCTCTTCGCGGCCGCGCACGTCGGGCTTGTCGACGAGCACCTGGCGATCGAAGCGGCCGGGACGGAGCAGCGCCGGGTCGAGCACCTCGGGGCGGTTGGTCGCGCCCATGATGATGACCCCCTTGCGCGAATCGAACCCGTCCATCTCCGCGAGCAGCTGGTTCAGCGTCTGTTCACGCTCTTCGTGGCCTCCCATCGGGCCCTGCATGCGGACCTTTCCGAGCGCGTCGAGCTCGTCGATGAACACGATGCACGGCGCCTTGAGTTCGGCCTGGGCGAACAAATCGCGCACGCGCGCCGCGCCCACGCCCACGAACATCTCGACGAACTCGGAACCGCTCAGGCTGAAGAAGGGGACCTTCGCTTCGCCGGCGACCGCTTTGGCGAGCAGCGTTTTACCGGTGCCTGGCGGGCCGACCAGCAGCACGCCCTTCGGAATGTGGCCGCCGATGTTGGTGTACTTCTTCGGGTGCTGGAGAAACTCGACGATCTCCATCAGCTCTTCTTTGGCCTCGTCGACGCCGGCGACATCGCCGAACCGCACCTTCACATCGTCTTCGGCGTAGATCTTCGCCTTGCTGCGCGCGAACGCCATCACCCCCCCCTCGGCGCCGCCCATCTTCCGGAAAAAGAAGCTCCAGAGCGCGACGAGGAGCAGCAGGGGAACGATCCAGCTCAAGAGCTCCGGCAGCCAGCGGTTCATCAGCTCGCCGGTGTACTTGATGCCGCTCTTCTCGAGCTCGGCGACGAGCGACGGGTCCTCGATACGCGTCGTGACAAACGCCTCGGGCTTGCCGTTGGCGTCGTTGGACTTCAGCGTACCGCGAATGATCTGCTCGCCGACGGTCGCGTCAGCAACCTTGCCCTGCGCGACGAGCGACTTGAACTCGCTGTAGGGAAGCTGCCGCCCGGCAGGCACCAGGAAGTAGGTTTGCGCCAGCACGAGCAGGAAAAGGAAGGCGAGGCCGTACCACATCGTGCCGGAAGGCCGGCGTGGCACCTTGCGGCGCTCTCCACGAGGGTCAGGGGCGCGGGATGCGGGCGGCATACTACACGGCCGCGGCGGCCTGCTGCCTGCTGAACTGCAGACCTGCCGGGCCCGCGTCGACGAGCACGCGGTCGCCTTCGCGGAACTCCGCTTCGAGCACCCGCATCGCGAGCGGATCGAGAATGTGCTTTTGAATGGCGCGCTTCAGCGGGCGCGCGCCGTAGGCCGGATCGTATCCTTCGCGCACGAGCCATTCTTTCGCAGTGTCGGTGAGCTCGACGAAAATCTTCCGCTCGTCGAGCCGTTTGAGCAGGCCCTTCACCTGGATGTCGATGATCGTCTTCATCTGCTCGCGGTTGAGCGGATGGAAGATGATGATCTCGTCGACGCGGTTGATGAACTCGGGGCGGAAGTGCGCGCGCAGCGCGTCCATCACCTGGCGCTTCACGCCTTCGTCAATGCTGCCAGGGCCGCCGTCGAGATCGGCCAGATACGCGCTGCCGAGATTCGACGTCATGATGACGACGGTGTTCTTGAAATCGATCGTGCGCCCCTTGCCGTCCGTGAGCCGGCCGTCGTCGAGCAACTGGAGCAGCACGTTCAACACTTCAGGGTGCGCCTTTTCGATTTCGTCGAACAGCACGACGGAGTACGGACGCCGCCGCACCGCCTCCGTCAGTTGGCCTGCCTCTTCGTACCCGACGTATCCAGGCGGCGCGCCAAGCAGGCGCGAGACCGTGTGCTTTTCCTGATACTCCGACATGTCGATGCGAATCATCGCGTGCTCGTCGTCGAACAGGAACGCCGCGAGCGCGCGGGCGAGCTCGGTCTTGCCGACGCCGGTCGGGCCCAGGAAGATGAAGCTGCCGAGCGGCCGGTTCGGATCCTGCAGTCCGGCGCGCGCGCGGCGAATCGCGTTGGCCACCGCGCGAATCGCTTCGTCCTGCCCGACCACGCGCTGGTGGAGGCGCTCTTCCATGTGGATGAGCTTCTGGATTTCCCCCTCCATGAGGCGGCTGACGGGGATGTGCGTCCACTTGCTGACGACGTCCGCGATGTCTTCTTCGTCGACCTCTTCTTTGAGCATGGCCTGGCCCTGCTTGGCCGCCGACGCCATGCGCTCTTCTTCGGCCCGCATCTGACCCTCGAGCTCGGGCAGGCGTCCGTACTGCAGCTCCGACGCTTTGCCGTAGTCGCCGCCGCGCTGCGCGCGCTCGATCTCCAGACGCAACTGCTCGAGCTCTTCCTTGAGCTTCCGCTGGCGCTGGATGGCTTCCTTCTCCTGCTGCCACCGCGCCATCAGCGTCGTGTGCTCTTCCTTGAGGTCGGCCAGCTCTTTCTCGAGCTTCTCGAGACGCGCCTTCGAGGCCTTGTCTTTCTCTTTCCGCAGGGCCTCGCGCTCGATCTCCAGCTGCATGACGCGCCGGTTGATCTCGTCCAGCTCGGCGGGCATCGAATCGATCTCCATCCGCAGCTTCGACGCCGATTCGTCGACCAGATCGATGGCTTTGTCGGGCAGAAAGCGATCCGTGATGTAGCGGTGCGACAGGACCGCCGCCGCCACGATCGCGGCGTCCTTGATGCGCACGCCGTGATGAATCTCGTACCGCTCGCGCAGCCCGCGCAGAATACTGATCGTGTCTTCGACCGTCGGCTCACTCACGACCACCGGCTGGAACCGCCGCTCGAGCGCCGCGTCCTTCTCGATGTACTTCCGGTACTCGTCGAGCGTCGTGGCGCCGATCGTGTGAAGCTCGCCGCGCGCGAGCATCGGCTTCAGCATGTTCGACGCGTCCATCGATCCTTCCGCCGCGCCTGCGCCGACGACGGTATGGAGCTCGTCGATGAACAGGACAATCTGTCCCTCTGATTGAGAGACTTCGTTGAGCACGGCCTTCAAGCGGTCTTCGAACTCGCCGCGGTACTTCGCGCCGGCGATGAGGGCGCCCATGTCGAGCGCGATAATCTTCTTGTTCTTGAGCCCTTCGGGCACATCCTCCTTCACAATGCGGCCCGCCAGCCCTTCGACGATGGCGGTCTTGCCCACGCCGGGCTCGCCGATCAGCACCGGGTTGTTCTTCGTGCGGCGCGAGAGCACCTGAATGACCCGGCGGATTTCCTCGTCGCGGCCGATGACCGGATCGAGCTTGCCGCGGCGCGCCAGCTCGGTCAGATCGCGCCCGTATTTTTCGAGCGCTTCATATTTCGCCTCGGGATTCTGATCGGTCACGCGCTGCGCCCCCCGCACCTGCGTCAGGACTTCGAAAATCCGATCCTTGGTGATCCCGTGTTGCTGGAGCACGCGGGCCGAGACGTGTCGCCCCCCTTCGTTCGCCATGCCAAGCAGGAGATGCTCGGTGCTGACAAACTCGTCCTTCAGCCGCCCGGCTTCCGACTCGGCCGCCTCGGTAACCTTGCGCAGGCGAGGGGAAAGCGTCGGCTGCGATCCGCCGTACGCGGCGGGCTGCTTCGCCAGCTCCGCGCGCAGCTGATCCGCCACCGCCTTCGGCTCGACGGTCATCTTGCGCAGCAGCGCTGGAACGATGCCGTCGGCCTGTTCGACCAGGGCGAGCAACAGATGCTCGGGATCGATCTGGGCGTGGTTGCTCTGCTCGGCGACCCGTTGCGCCGCCAGAATCGCTTCCTGCGCCTTCTCGGTGTACTTGTTCAGATTCATCGTTGTTCCTGTTACGGTCCGCCTGAAGGCGGACCCTACCGAAACGGTCATCACCCCCGGTAGGGTCCGCCTTCAGGCGGACCGTGATCACGCCGCTGAACTTTTCCCTCCGGCCAGTTTCGCGAGCGCTTCGTAATGGGCGCGCTCCTCGGGGGTCAACTCGCGCGGCAGTTCGGCTTCGACCGTTGCATACAGGTCGCCAAACTCGGCGGGCTTGCCGACGATGGGCATCCCCTTACCCTTTAGACGAAAAACCTGGCCATTTTGGGTGCCAGGGGGGACGCGCAGCCGAATCGGCTTGCCGCCGGGGTTGGGCACTTCAGCCTCGCCGCCCAGCACCGCCGTCGTGACGGGAACGCGAACTTTCACGTGTAAATCCTGCCCCTTGCGCTCGAAACGGGAGTCGGGGGTCATGTGGATGCGCAAATACAAGTCGCCCGACGAGGCGCCGCCGGCGCCCTGCTCCCCCTCGCCCGACACGCGGACGCGCGAACCTTCTCCCACTCCCGGGGGAATTCTCACGTCGACGTTGCGCGACTGACCGTCGTGCTGCATCGAGAAGCGGCGGGTGGCGCCCTTGTAGGCGTCCTCGATCGTGAGGTCCAGCGGGTGTTCGACGTCGCGCCCTTTGCGCGGACCTGACGCGCGAGACCCCGCGCGTCCGCCGCGCCCGCGCATCTGCGGCTCGCCGCCGCCGGAGAAAAAGGCGTGGAAGAAATCGGAGAACGGATCTTCGTTGCCGAACAGATCGCGCATCTCCTCCTGCGTCATCGTGCGGTAACTGCCTTGTCCGCCTCCGCC
>CAYHHH010000082.1:6245-19052 GCA_964356125.1 uncultured Bifidobacteriaceae bacterium
TTCGAGCCGAGCTCGTCGTATTTCTTGCGCTTGTCCGGATCGCCGATGACCTCGTACGCCTCGTTGATTTCCTTGAAGCGGTTTTCGGCAGACTTGTCGCCGGGGTTGACGTCGGGATGGCTCTTGCGCGCCATCTTTCGATAGGCCTGCTTCACCTCTTTGGGGGAGGCGGTCTTCGAAACGCCGAGAGTCGCGTAGTAGTCCTTGAAGTCCATCGCGTTGCCTGAAGCGAGCCGTCCTGTTGCAAGGATAGCGCCTAATTCATTGCGCTAATTCATCATATGATAGGCGCCGCATGTTTGAATGGCATGACGTCGCCACAATTGTTCTGCTGGTCCTGCTCGAAGGTCTGTTAAGTGCTGACAACGCACTGGTTCTGGCCGTTCTGGTGCTTTCGCTTCCGAAGCACCAGCAGAAGAAGGCGCTGCGATACGGCATCCTTGGCGCATTCTTCTTCAGGGCACTCGCAACGCTCCTCGCCGTGTACCTCATCGAGCTCAGCTGGGTGAAGCTGGCCGGTGCGGCGTATCTGCTGTATCTCCCGTACGCGCACTTCTATGGTGGCGAAGAGGGGCACGATCGCAGAGCGCCCAAACCCGCACGGGCGATGTTCGGGCTGTCGGCGTTCTGGACGACGGTCGTCAAGGTCGAGCTGACCGACATCGTGTTCGCGATCGATTCGATTCTCGTCGCGGTGGCCATGTCGAACAAGACGTGGGTCATTCTCACGGGCGGCATCCTCGGCATCATCGCCATGCGGCTGGTCATCGGCAAGCTGCTCACGCTGATCCAGAAGTATCCCGCGCTCGTCGACGGCGCGTTCGTCATCATCGCGTGGGTCGGCATCAAGCTGCTCCTGGAGTTCGCTCATCAGCAGGGCTGGGTGCATTTCGAGGTTCCGAAGTGGCTGGCGCTGGGTCTCATCGTCGTGATCTTCGCGATCGCGTTCTTCTATGCGCGAAAGCATCCAAGCGCCGAGATTGAAGAAGAAGAGGCGGCGCACGACGTCGATCAGTTGGAGAAAGATCTCCTGCCTTAGCGTCCCTTGAGCTTTCGCAGCGCGCGGCGCTCGCGCTTGTCCGGCGTGTGCGTCCGCTGCATGCCGGTACGGTACATCCGCTCGATCCGGCGCATTTCTTTTTCTTCCTCAGACAACGGCGGGCTGGTGTCCTGGTAGAGCAGCCGGGCCTCGGCTTTCGGCATGTGCCGATCGGCCACGCCGAGCACGGTCACGGTCTGTTTCCGCCCGAATGGCCGGCTGATGCGCAGCTCGTCGCCGACGCGGAGCTGCCGGTGCGGCTTGCAGCCCTGGCCGTTGACTTCAACCTTTCCCCCCTGGCAGGCCTTCTGCGCCTCCGAGCGCGTGCGATAGAGACACGCGACGTCGAGCCAGATATCGAGCCGGACGGTTGTGTCAGGCGGCGTCATCTCCGGGCGCTTCCCCGCACGGTTTCTGATGCGCGGCAACCTGCGATAAGGTGAGGGCGCGCATGTTCGGCATCGACACGTCCGGCGAATGGCTCGCGCTCATCGGATGCGGGTTTCTGGCCTGGCTCGTCATCATGACCCTGTTCGCGCCGCACGTGCCGTACACGATGCACCAGCGCCTCGACTGCGCGTCGAAGCAGTTCATCTACAGCCTCAGCAACATCACGCTGAGTTCCGTTCATCACGACTGCCGCTTCGACGTGCTCACCAACGCGGCGCAGTTCTATCCTGCCATGCTGTCGGCGATTCGCGGTGCGCAGCATTCGATCAACATGGAATGCTACATCTTCCGGCCCGACGAGATCGGACGCACCTTCATGGCCGCCATGATGGAGCGCGCGCGCGCCGGCGTCATGGTGAAGCTGGTCGTCGACGCGGTCGGCAGCTTCACCTTCGGGTTCTCGGCGATTCGCGAGATGCGCGCGGCGGGCTGCAAAGTGGAGCTGTACCAGCGTTTCATGTGGCACCGGTTTTCGCGGCTGAACAACCGCACGCATCGCGAGCTGCTGATTGTCGACGGCACCGTCGCGTTCGTGGGAGGGGCCGGCGTCGGCGACCAGTGGGCGAAAGGTGTGCACGGCAAGCAGCCGTGGCGCGACACCATGGCGCGGGTGACGGGGCCCGTCGTCGCGTCGATTCAGGGAGTATTCGCGGAGAACTGGGTCGAGTGCTGCGGCGAAATCCTCGGGGGTCCGACGTACTTTCCCGAGCTGCGCAAGACCGGCGATACCTCGACCGTGATCGTCAAGAGCTCGCCGTCGGACCGCGCGACCGCGTGCCGCGTGGTGTTTCAGATGCTGGTGGAGAGCGCGGGCCGGCACATCCGCATCACCACGCCGTATTTCCTTCCTGACAGGGCGCTGCGGCAGGCGTTCATCGCCACTGCCAAGCGTGGAGTGCAGATCGAGATCATCGTGCCGGGCTCGCATACCGACCAGCGCTGGGTCCGGCTCGTGAGCCGGCGGCGGTATAACGAGCTGCTGCGCGAGGGGATTAAGATCTACGAATATCGCGCGGGCATGACGCACGCGAAGGTGCTGAACGTTGACGATCTCTGGGTGGTGCTCGGCACCACGAACTTCGACAACCGATCGTTCGAGCACAACGACGAAGTGAACGTGGCGATCCGCGACGAAGAGATGGCGGCGCGCCTGACCGAAGACTTCCGGCACGATCTGGCGTGCTGCGTAGAGGTGACGCTGGACACGTGGAAACAGCGGCCCTTGTTCGAGAGGATCGTGGAGCCGTTCGCGTGGATTCTCGAGCGCCAGCAGTGAGTGTCGTAAACCGCGTCATGTTCGCCATCACGCGAATAACAGTCGCTCGCTCCGAGGCACACAGGAGCGTTCGACGCTTGGCACTTCCTGTGCAAGCAAATCTTGGTCATTGTCCTCAGTGACCACCTCTCCTCAATTGCCGGCCCCCGGGACCGGCACCGCGCCAGACGCAGACGACGACTTCGAAGGGAGTCGTGCGCCGCTGCCGCTCGATCAGCTCGAAGCCCACGCCCGGCAGCGTGCGGCTGAGCATTCGACGACGGGGAGCGGCGGTCCGCGGCGCGAGCTGCTGGCACGCCTCGAGCGCAACGCCGCGCGTCTCGAGCAGATTTACAAAACATTATCGGAGACGGGCCTGTCCGGCCTGGCCGAAACGCCGTCCGAGGAATGGCTGCGCGACAACCATTACGTCGTCCGGGCGCAGCTGCTTGAAATCCGTCGAAACCTTCCGCGCCGCTATTACCAGGAGCTGCCCACTGTCGTCAGCGGACGATGGCGCCGGTATCCGCGCGTGTACGTGTTCGCGCGCGACTTCGTCACGCACACCGCCGGCCGTTTCGATCAGGAGCTGCTGCGCCGATTTGCCGACGCGTATCAGGAGATCGCGCCGCTCACGATCGGCGAGTTGTGGGCGATTCCCATCATGCTGCGGCTGGCGCTCGTCGAGAACCTCTGCGGTCTCGCGGTGCAGACGCTCCACGCTCGCCAGGACCGGGATGCCGCGCGCACGTTTGCCTCCGAGCTGCTGCAGATTCCCGAGACCGAGCGCCGGCTGCGCCAGCTGACCGACAAGGCGTCATCGACGTTCCTCGTCGAAATCCTTCACAACCTGCGCGACCAGTCGGTCGCGTCCACCGCCGCGTGGCAATGGCTGCAGACGCGGCTCGGCGCGCGCGGCCAGTCGTCGGATGAAGTCCTGCGCCTCGAGCAGCAGCGCGAGGCGATCGATCAACTGTCGATCGCCAACATCATCGGCACGATGCGCGTGCTGTCGGCGCTCGACTGGCCGACGTTCGTCGAGGCGGTCAGCCGCGTCGAGCGAGTCCTCCGACGCGATCCGGCCGGCGCGTACAGCGACATGGATCGTCCGACGCGCGACCGGTACCGAAAGTCGGTCGAGCAGTTGTCGCGGCGATCGGGCACCGCCGAGCTCGCGGTGGCCGAGCGCGCCATCGCCTTGGCCGAACAGGCGAGCCGCGAGCGCCCGCACGCCGATCGCTCGCATCACGTCGGGTACTACCTGATTTCACGCGGACGGTTCGATCTGGAGCGCGCGGTCGGGTACACGCCAACCATCGGGGAGCGCATCGCCCGTCTCGTCTTCAAGCGGCCGGGCCTTGGCTATCTCGGCACGCTGGCGATGACGACGGTGTTGTTCGAGACAAGCCTGCTGCTCTACGCACGCAATAACGGCGCGACGCCATGGATGATCGCGCTGGTCGCGCTCGTCACCGTGCTGCCGGTGTCGGAGCTGGCACTGAGCTTTCTGAACACGATCCTCACAACCCTGATTCCTCCGCGGCCGCTGCCAAAGCTGGGCCTGAGCAAGGGCGTTCCGAACGATCTGCGGACGGTCGTGGCGGTGCCGACGATTTTCTCGTCAATCGCGCGCGTGAAGGAGCTCGTCGACGCGCTTGAGGTGCGCGCGCTCGCGAACCACGACGAGAACCTCCGCTTCGCACTGCTTGGCGATCTCCTGGATGCCGACGCCGAGACGACCGCCTCGGATCGCGACGTGCTCGACGTGGCGATTGAGCTGATCGCCGCGCTCAACGCGCGATACGGCACGGCCCGCTTCCATCTGCTGAACCGGCGTCGCACGTGGAACCCGTCCGAGGGGCTGTGGATGGGATGGGAGCGGAAACGCGGCAAGCTGCACGAGTTCAATCGCCTGCTGCGTGGCGCCGGGGATACGACGTTCGATATTCTCGTCGGCGATCGCGAACAGCTGCAGAGCGTGAGATACGTCATCACGCTCGACTCCGACACCGATCTGCCGCTCGACGCCGGGCGAAAGCTGGTCGGCACGCTTGCGCATCCGTTGAATCGCGCACGCTTCGACGGGCAATCGGGTCGGGTCACCGAGGGATACGCCGTGCTCCAGCCTCGCGTCGCCATCGGCGCGGTCAGCGCGGCGTCGACGACGTTCTCGTTCGTGTTCTCCGGCCACGTCGGTCTCGACCCGTACACGACCGCGGTATCGGATGTCTATCAGGACGTCTTCGGCGAGGGCAGCTACGTCGGCAAGGGCATCTACGACGTCGATGCGTTCGAACGAGCGCTGGAGGATCGCGTTCCAGACAACGCGCTGTTGAGCCACGATCTCTTCGAAGGATTATTTGCGCGTGTCGCGCTCTGCACCGATCTCGAAGTCATCGACGATTACCCCAGCCATTACCTGACGTGGGTCGCGCGCCTGCATCGATGGGTGCGCGGCGACTGGCAGCTGCTGCCGTGGCTCTGGCGCACCGTTCCGACCAGGAGCGGGGCCCGTGTTCACAACACGCTGTCGGCTGTCTCGGGGTGGAAGATCCTCGACAACCTGCGGCGGAGCCTGCTGCCCGTGGCGTTGATCGTGCTGCTGACGGCGGGGTGGCTCGTGCTGCCGGGCGGGCCGTCGTTGTGGACGGGCACGGCGTTTCTCGTGCTGTTCTTTCCCGCGTACGTGCAGTGGGGTCAGACATTTGCCAACCGCGTGCGTGGCGTGCGGCTGCGCGATCACATCCGATCGGAGCGGGACAACCTCGCGTCGAGCCTCCATCAGGTGCTTCTGCACAGCGCATTTCTGGCGCATCAGTCGGTCGTCATGGTGGACGCCATCGCGCGGACGCTCGCGCGTCTCTTCACGAAGCGGCATCTGCTCGAATGGGAAACCGCGGCCGATTCCGCCGCGCGCCTGCAGGGAGAGTGGCCGCTGGTACTCCGGCGCATGTGGGTGGCGCCCGTACTCGCCCTCGTGCTCGCGGCTATCGTGATTACCCTGCAGCCGTCGAGCGCATTGTGGGCGCTGCCGGTGCTGACGCTCTGGGCGATCTCGCCGTACTTCGCCTATCACTCCGGTCTGCCGAGGCAAGGGGATCGTCAGGTGCTCGAGCCGCGAGAGCGGCGCGAGATGCGCCGTACGGCGAGGGTGACGTGGCGCTTCTTCGAAGAAGTCGTCACGGCCGGCGACAACTGGCTGGTGCCCGACAACTATCAGGAGAACAGGCCCGACCGCATCGCGCACCGCACGTCGCCGACCAACATCGGCCTGCAGATGATGGCGGTCGTGTCGGCGTGGGACCTCGGATATCTCTCGGCCTCGGAGTGCCTCACGAGGCTCGACCGCACGATAGACAGCCTGCACAAGCTGCCGCGCTATCGCGGGCATTTCTTCAACTGGTACGACACACAGTCGCTCGTGCCGCTGGCGCCGCTGTATGTCTCGACGGTCGACAGCGGGAACTTCCTCGGCTATCTGATGACGGTCGTCAACGCGTTGCCGTCAATTGCGGAAGGGGAGCTCCTCATCGATCGTCGCTTCCAGGATGGCCTGTCTGACGTGCTGGACCTCTTCGAGCGCGATGCCACGCCGGTCGTCGCCACCCTCGGCCGCGACAGCGGGCGCGACTTTCGCGCGGACGTGCGCCGCATCCGTGCGGTCGTGGCCGAGCCGCCGGCCGACGTCTCGGCGTGCGGCGAATGGCTGCGGGCGGTGTCGTCTGAGATCACGGTCCTTGCCACCCGGCTGCACGACGCCGAGCATCGGCTGCCCACCGGCGACGCGAAGGTGGCGGACGCGATCTGGTGGCTCGATGCCATCGCCGCGATGATACGCGAGCGGCGGGGCGATCTGGCCGCGTTCCAGCGATCGGCCGACCACGTGCGGCGCGCACTGCGCGAGACAGCGGCGCGCATCGGCGGCGCGCTGGAAGAGCTGGTTCAGACCACGGAGCTCGACTTTCTGTTCGATCGCGAGCGGCATCTGTTCGCCATCGGCTACAACGTCACCGAGGGGCGGCGCGACCCGACGTACTACGACGCCCTGGCGTCCGAAGCGCGGCTGGCCAGCTTCGTCGCCATCGCGATGCGGCATGTCTCGCAGGAGCACTGGTTCAAGCTGGGGCGGCTCATGACGCCGGTCGGCACGCACCGCGCGCTCGTGTCATGGAGCGCGTCGATGTTCGAGTACTTCATGCCGCTGCTGGTCATGCGCAGCTATCCGCGCACGCTGCTCAGCGAGACGTACCATGCGGTCGTCAGCCGGCACATCGAGTACGCGAAAGCCGCGGGCACGCCATGGGGCATCTCCGAATCCGCGTACAACGTGCAGGATGCCGGCGCGAACTACCAATATCGCGCCTTCGGCGTGCCCGGGCTCGGGTTGAAGCGCGGCCTCGCGGACGATCTGGTGATTGCGCCCTACGCCTGCCTGCTCGCGGCGTCGATTCGGCCGAAGGAAGTCGTCGCGAATCTCGAGCATCTCACGTCGGAAGGCGCGCTCGGGCGGATGGGGTACTACGAAGCCATCGACTACACGAAGGAGCGCCTGGAAGCCGGACAGCGCCGCGCGATCGTGCGCACCTATATGGCGCACCATCACGGCATGAGCATCGTGGCGCTGAACAATGCGGTGAACGACAACATCATGCAGACGCGCTTCCACGGCGACCCACGCGTGCAGGCCGCCGAGCTGCTCCTGCAGGAGCGCAGCCCGCACCTGGTGCCGCTCGACCGTCCGCCGGAAGAGCACAGAGTCGAAGAGACGCCGGGCCGCGTGGTGCAGTCGCACGTGCGCCGATACGTCACGCCGCACACGATTACGCCGCGCGCGCATCTGCTGTCGAATGGATCGCTCAGCGTGATGCTGACCAATGCCGGCGGCGGGTACACCCGCTGGCGCGACATCGCCGTCACGCGCTGGCGCGAAGATCCCGCGTGCGACGCGTGGGGTACGTTCCACTACGTGCGCGATCTGACGTCGGCCGAGGACGGCAGCGAGCGAACGTTCTGGTCGGCGGGGTTTCAGCCGAGCGGCCGCGACGCCGACAGTTACGAAGCGACGTTTGCCCCCGACCGCGCCATCCTCCGCCGGCGCGACGGGCCGATCGAGACGTTCACTGAAGTCGCGGTCTCCCCTGAAGACGACGCGGAGATCCGCCGCATCTCGATCACGAACCATTCGCGCACCATCCGCGAGATCGAGCTGACCAGCTATGCCGAAGTGGTGCTGGCGCCGCATGCGGCCGATCTGGCGCACCCGGCGTTCAGCAACCTCTTCATCGAGTCCATGGCGGTCCCGGAGCACGACGCGATCATCTGCAAGCGCCGGCCGCGCGCGCACGAAGGGCGCCTGTACATGGGGCACGTGCTGGCCGGGCGGCCGCGTGTCGGCGACGCCGTCGAATTCGAAACGGACCGCGAGCACTTCATCGGCCGCGGCGGGAGCACGCGCATGCCCTCCGCACTCACGCACACCGCGCCCTTGTCCGGCGCGACCGGAGCGGTGCTCGATCCCATCGTGAGCCTGCGCGCCCGCCTGCGGGTGCCGCCGGGTGTGACGGCGCGGATCTCGTTCACGACCGTCGTGGCGGAGCACGAAGACGGCGTGCGCGCGCTGATTGAGAAGTACCACGATCCACAAGTCTGCGCGCGCGCCTTCGCCCTGGCCAGCACGCACAGCGAAATCGAGCTTCGGCATCTTGGCGTGACCCGTGAGGACGGCTCGCGCTTCCAGCGCCTGGCCGGCCGCGTGATCCATGGGGATGCGCGCCTGCGCGCGCCCGAGGCCGTGCTGGCCAGCACGGGTACGCCTCCGGACCTCTGGCGGTACGGCATTTCCGGCGACCTGCCCATCGTGCTCGTCACCGTGGCCGACGTCGCACACGTGAGCCTCGCGCAGGAGCTCGTGCGCGCGCAGGAGTATCTCCGGGCGCGAGGATTCAAATTCGATCTGGTCGTGCTCAACGAAATTCCGACGAGCTATCGCCAGGACGTGCAGGAGGATCTGCAGCGCATGGCGGACGCGAGCCCATCGCAGGCGTGGCTCGATCGGCCGGGCGGCCTGCACCTCCGGCGCGCCGACTTGATGGCCGAAGGCGATCGCGTGCTGCTGCGGGCGGTCGCGCGCGCGATTTTCGAGGGCTCGAACGGCGGCCTCGACGTGCAGATGCGGCGGCCGATCGTGCCGTCGGCACCGCCGCCGAAAATCAAAATGAAGCCGGCCGTGCCGGCGCAGAGCTCGGCCGTCGGGCCGGCATCCGACGCGCTCGTGTTTGCCAATGGATTCGGCGGGTTCACGAAAGACGGCAGGGAATTTCACGTGTCGGCGCGCCCCCCCGCGCCCTGGTCGAACGTGATCGCGAACGAGCGCTTCGGGTTCGTGGCGACCGACTCCGGTTTGGGCGCGACGTGGTCCGAGAACAGCTATCACAACCGGCTCACGCCCTGGAGCAACGATCCGATCGTCGATCCGCCGTCCGAGGTCGTCTACCTGCGCGACGACAAGAGTGGCGAGTTCTGGACGGCAACGCCGGCGCCGGCGGCCGGCGCCGTGAAACACGTGGTGAAGTTCGGGCAGGGATACGCCACCTACACCCATCGACACTCGGGCCTCGACGTCGAGCTCACGACATTTGTCCCCGAGAGCGATCCGATCAAGATTCTGCGCCTTCGCATTCGCAATGGCACGAGCGCCGCCCGCGAGCTGAGCGCCTTCTACTACGTGGATTGGTGCCTGGCAGACACGCGCTCGCGGTCGGCCGCGCACATCATCACGGCGATCGATACCGTATGCGGCGCGCTCTTCGCGCGGAATGCGTTTCGCGCCTCGTTCGGCCGGCGCGTGGCGTTCATGGACGTCGTGGGCCACAGCCGATCGATGACGGGCGACCGGTCGAGCTTCATCGGTCGCAACGGCACATTGGCCGATCCCCTCGCAATGGAGTTCGTTCACCTGCCGGGACGCGTGGGCCCCTTGCTCGATCCGTGTGGAGCGGTGCAGACGCGGGTGACGGTCGCCCCTGGTGAATCGATCGAAGTGACGTTCCTCCTGGGCGAGGGCACGGACGACGAGGCGGCGCGTGGGCTCGTTGGGGCGTACCAGACGCCCGGCGCTGTTGAGAGCGCGCTCGAGGCGGTCGTGGGCCTGTGGAACAGGCGTCTCAGCTCCGTCGAGGTTGAAACGCCGGATGCGGCCCTGGATATCCTGACGAATCGATGGCTGTGTTATCAGGCGCTGAGCTGCCGTGTCTACGCGCGTTCGGCCTTCTACCAGTCCGGAGGCGCGTTCGGCTTCCGCGATCAGCTGCAGGACGTGCTCGCGTTCCTGCACTTTGACGCCGGCATCGCGCGCAGTCATCTGATTCGCGCGGCGGGCCGTCAGTTTCTCGAAGGCGACGTGCAGCATTGGTGGCACGAGCCCGGTGGTGAAGGGGTCCGCACGCGTATCGAAGACGATCGGCTATGGCTGGTCTATGCCGCGCTGGAGTACGCGCGCGTCACCGGCGACGCGGGCATCTTCGATGCGAGGGCGCCGTTCATCACGCAGCGCGCGCCGGGACCAGACGAGCACAGCACGTATGAGACGCCGGTGCGGCTGAATGAGGAGCTCTCAATGTACGAGCACTGCACGCGCGCGATCGCGCGGACGATGTCCGTCGGCGCGCACGGGCTGCCGCTCATGGGCACCGGCGACTGGAACGACGGCATGGACGAGGTGGGCGCCAGGGGACTCGGCGAGAGCGTGTGGCTGGGCTGGTTTCTGGGATCGCTGCTCGCTCCATTTGCGGCGCTCGCGGAGTCGCGCGGCGATCGCCAGCAGGCCGGCGTGTACCGCGCGCACGCGGCGAGGCTGAAGGAGTCGTGCGACGGCGCGTGGGACGGCGAATGGTACCGCCGCGCGTACTTCGACGACGGCACGCCGCTTGGGTCGGCGCAGAACACGGAGTGCCGCATCGACGCGATCGCGCAGAGCTGGTCGGTGATCTCCGGCCTTGGCGACCCCGCTCGCTCCCGCCAGGCCATCGCATCGGCGGAGAAGTGGCTGATCGATCGCGAGCATCGGCTCATTCTGCTGCTGACGCCGCCGTTCGACCGCGCGGAGCCGAACCCCGGATATATCAAGGGCTATGTCCCCGGCGTGCGCGAGAACGGCGGGCAGTACACCCATGCGGCGTTGTGGATTGTGATGGCGCAGGCGCTGCTGCGGCGCGGAGATGTCGCGCACGAGCTGCTCAGCTTCATCAATCCGATCAACCGTTCGTCCAGCACGGATCGCGTCGAACACTATCGCGTCGAGCCGTACGTGGTCGCCGCCGACATCTACTCCGCGCCGGGCCACTGCGGGCGCGGCGGGTGGACGTGGTACACCGGCGCGGCCGGATGGATGTACCGCGTGACGCTCGAGCACCTGCTCGGAATTAAACGCGAAGGTGAGTGGCTTCGCATCGAGCCGTGCGTGCCCGCTGGATGGCCGGGTTACAAAGTGACGCTGCGCATTGAGGGCGCCGAGTACGCAGTCGTGGTCGATAACAGCGGCGGATCGGGATGCGGTGTCGTCTCGGTTGCGGTCGACGGGACGGCTGCCGCCGACGGCAGAGTGCACCTCGAGCCCGGCAGCGGCGGTCACGTCGTGCAGGTGATGTTAGGAAAGCAGACTGGCGAGCTGAACGAATGAGCCGTGTTTAACGCGTTTTGCGCAGTCATCATCAGGAGGCTGCGATGCGCGTGTTGTTGCTTGCGACATTGATGTGCGCCGTGACGCCGGCCTGGGCCGCAGCCCAGACTGTGGCGGCGACGCTTCCCGATAACGACATCACTATCTCAACTGGCTGGGCTGGAGCGGAACACACCGTTTACGAGGAGCGGCGCTGGCACGGAAGCCTGCTTCTGGGCGTTCGTGCCGGCCGCTACTGGACCGATCATCTGAAAACCGAGGTGGAGGCGAGCTGGGACAGCCCTCGCACACGCGAAGTGTACGAGAACATCGAGCGTCAGGGCGGCTACACGTACGCGCTCTCTGACTACCGCGCGCACGACACCCGCGTCGGCGTGGTGCAGCTATTCCAGTTCGGGCGCAACGAGTGGGTGCATCCGTACGTCGGTGTGGGTGCGGACGTCGTTCGCCGCGTGTCGTCGACCGAGCGGCCGCAGCAGTCGAGGACTGTGTACGTTCCGCCAAACCGGCAGATTCCCGTCGAAATTCCCGCAGCCAGAGAGCACAAGACGACGGTCTTCGCGGAGGCCGTCCTGAAAACGGGTGTGAAGATGTATGTCAGCGAGAAGGTGTTCTGCAACACCGAGCTCACATTCGGCGTGCGGCGCGACGTCGATCGCGTCGTGTGGACGTTCGGGTTGGGTGTCGACTTTTAACGGAGGAGACCATGAAGCGATTGGCATCGATCGTCGTGTTGATGGGCCTGCTCGCGCCGGGCGTGGCGCTGGCGGGACAAGGCGTGGTTGTCGAGCGCACGCCGGGATACTGGTATGCCTACGCGGAAAAGCTGCCGATCGGCGCGACGGTGCGCGTGCGGACAACAGATGGGAAACGGCTCAACGCCGTTCTGGCGCTCGTGGATCGCGACGGCATCACCGTCGAGCTGAAATCGCGCGTCCCCGAGCCCGCGCGGCGCATTCCCTACGAGCAGATCCAACAGCTCGAGCTGACAACCGCGAACGGCGCGAGCATGGCCAAGGCCGCCGCTGTCGGCGCCGCGATTGGCGCAGGGACGTTTGTGGGGTTGCTGGTGCTGTTAGCGGCGAACTGGGATTGAACGAAAAACCCTTTTTCCATGTCTCACCGCAAAGACGCCACGACGCAGGGACGCACGAATCTCGGAATCTTTAACGGTGGTGTCCGGCTTTAGCCAGACAATGGCAGCCGAAAGCTGCGAGCACTCCTGCCAATACTGTCGTCGCGCCAAACTGGCGCCACAGGCTGGCTCTCGAAGTCGCGTCCATATGTGATGTTTGATATAGTTATGAACTCCCGCACGCGGTTTCCCGCAACCGAGTGGCCAGGTAGCTCAGTTGGTAGAGCATACGACTGAAAATCGTAGTGTCG